>DATCXQ010000500.1:0-5550 GCA_036565725.1 Blastocatellia bacterium | reverse complement strand
GCGCCGCCCAGACCAGCGCGCGGTAGTGATAAACGTCGGGCAGATTGGCGTTGAGCCTTTCGGCCAGCGCCAGTTCGCGCTCGGCTCCCGCCCAATCCCAGCCGTACTGCGCGCGCACCGAAGCCAGAATGATGTGCGCTTCGGCCAGCGAATCATCAAGCTGCAAGGCGCGGGTGGCCAACTCTTCGGCCTTCGGCATGGCCACGCGCGGCGGGAGCGCGCCGAAGATGGCGGGCAGGCTATGACAAGCCGCCAGCCCCAGATAGGCTGTCCCGTACCGAGGGTCTCTCTCAACCGCCTGTTGAAAATAAGTCGCGGCCTTTTTGAATCCCTCCGGCGTGCGTTTCTGTAACAGGTACCGGCCTTGCAAACAGAGTTGATAAGCGTCGGGGTCGTGAGTTTCACGATGGCGCAGTTGTCGTTGCTCCGCGCCGGTCAGCGCCAGTCTCAACGCCCCGGCCACCTGTTCGGCAATCGTGTCCTGCACACTAAAGATGTCGCCGAGCGGCTGGTCGAAGCTCTCCGCCCACAACTGCGCTCCGTCGGCCACGCGCAGCAATCGCACAGTGACGCGCGCGCGGTCGGCGTCGTTTTGTATGCTGCCGTCGAGTACGGCTTCGGCGCGCAGCTCGCGTCCGGCGGCTAGAGGATCTTGGTCAAGTTGCGTGTAGCGGCGCACGGCGCTAAAAGGGCGTACCTGCACCTGGCGCAACGCGCCGAGTTTGGTGATCAGGGTTTCGGTCACTCCCATCTCGAACGATTCGTCGCGGTCGTCGGCGACCAGCGGTTTGAAAGGCAACACGGCGATCACGCGCGGCTCGACGGGCTTCGACGAAAACCAATGCGCAATCGCCCACGCCGACGCCGCAATGACGATTAAGGCGAATGCGACGAGAGATCGGCGCAGGAAGCTGATCGGTTGCGCCGACAAGGTTGGCGCGGCAGGTTCGGGAAAATCCTTGGCGGGGGATTTATTGTTTTCCGCGCCGTCGACGACTGGCGGGTGTTCGTTAATTCCGGCGCCATCGGTCGAGTGTTCGTTTGCCCTCATGCCCGGCGCGTATTCTCCCATTACTGAAGCGGCAATCTCGGCGCGCTCAAACTCATCCGGTTCATCCGATACCACGGGCCTCAGCTTGCCACTCAGGGTTCGCGTGACGCGGCGCGCGGCGCTCACCACCGCTGTCAGCGCCGCCTCCCCAGTCAGCGCTCGCGGCAGTTCTTCTTCATGCCGCTGGACTTCGGGCAAAAAAACGTAGCCTCGAGTCGGAACAGTCTGGATTATGTGAGGCGTTTTTGCGTCGTCGCCCAGTTCACGCCGCAATTGCGCGATAATCCGCGTCATCGCGTTCGGCGTAACAAATGATTCCTTCCAAACGCCGCTCAGCAATTCGTCCTTTTCGATCAGACGCCCCGGCCTGTCGAGCAGGAAAATTAGCGTCTCGATGGCCTTTGGTTCCAGCGTCAGCGTCCGCCCTGCGCGCAGAGCACGGAAACGGGACACCTCCACCCGCACGTCAAGGAATTGATAAATCAGGGACTTAACGGTCATCACATTTCCATCACAACAACACGTGGAAGCATCACGCCGGCATCATTACAAAAAATCCGAATGCGGCTAATTTCCGTCGCGTCGTCGAGCTTTGAAAGCGACTTGAACCCGGCTGGGAAAATTTCTGGGTCTTCGGGGAAAGCCGCTTCGATTTATCAAATGGCAACAGGAGAAACGTCATGAAAAGACAAACCAGTTCAGAAACACCGAATGCAAATCAGAACCACGATCTGCGCCAGTTCGCTGAAGTAAAGGCTCCGAGCGCATTGGCCAAATCATCCACGTTCACGATGGGAAGGGCAAGCTTACTCAAACTAATCTTGGCGGCGTTCTGCATTACAGCATTCGCTCTGCCGTCTTACGCGCAAACTTGCCTGGCCGGAAATTGGAGGCTGGATGACGGCCTGGGCGATGTCATTGGAGATTCTTCCGGGAATGGAAATGACGGTCGGCGCGGCGTGGCGCCGAATAACCCGATGTCGATCCCCGGAAGATTTGGCTCTGCCCTGCGATTTGACGGGAATGACTTCGTCAGAGTACCCAATTCACCAACTCTGGAACCGGCAACGGTGACGGTCGAAGCCTGGGTGCGACATCTCGGCTATCCCGGTAATCTCGGCGGCCCAGGCGTTCCGGCTCAGCCAGTCTCTTACATTGTGGCGAAGGGAGGAGCCTGGGGCGCTTCATCCGCTTCCTATGCGCTCTATAGCCGCGGCGGGTTGCAATTTTACGTCAGCACAATATCGGGCTATCACCTGTCGCCGGACGCAGGCGCCGGCGTCTGGGACGGCGAGTGGCATTACGTGGTCGGGACGTACGACGGTTCCGCCGTCAGGCTCTTC
Organism: Blastocatellia bacterium; assembly: GCA_036565725.1. GTDB lineage: Bacteria > Acidobacteriota > Blastocatellia > RBC074 > RBC074 > JAJVID01. The sequence goes on along the minus strand of DATCXQ010000500.1, from coordinate 3,156 downwards.
GTGGACGGCCGCGAGGTTGGGTCGGGAACACCGCTCACCGAGCCGATTACTTATCATGCGCTCCCGCCGCACGAGCTAACCATCGGTTCCTACGACGATCCCGCCGCATGGGGGTATGCGTATCCCTTCATCGGCGACATTGATGAAGTGAAAGTCTGGGGCTGCGCCCTCTCGCCCTGCGAAATTGCCGAAGCCTATCGCAGGACAATGGCGGCTGCTTCAGTTAGCCCTGGCTTTGACGTGATGACGACGCTGCGCGCGGCCGGCGCCTTCTCGATCTTCGTCAGCCTGTTGGAAGAATCGAACCTGGCGCCGGCGCTCCGGCAGGAGAAGGAACTGACGATTTTCGCGCCCAACGACGCAGCCTTCGCCTCGCTGCCGAAAGGGACGCTCGACGCGCTCCGGCAAGACCCGGACAAACTGCGCGCCTTGCTAGGCCGGCACATTCTGCGCGGGCGGTTGGCGCTGGGCAGGCTGGCTTACGCCTCGCTCATCCCTCCGGTCCCGAGGTTAACCAACTTGAACGGCGCGGCAATCCAAAGCATTGACCTCAGATGCGACATCGCCGGTTGCCGGCTCGGGGCCGATGGCGAGGCCCGCATCATCCGGGCCGATGGCGAAGCGGGCAATGGCTTCATCAACGAGACAGACTACGTGATGTTCCGCCCAATTTTCGTTCCGTAGGTTTGATCCCGGCAGATCAAGCAATCGCGTTCGCGGCCCTGCGGAAAGCCTTCGCCGGCGGCGCCGACTTTCCAATAGCCACTAAACCAGGCAGCCCAGCCAGGCAGCCGAAAATAAACCATTTTGAACTCAAAGGAGGAAGGTATGTATCGCACATTCAAAATATTGTCGATCGTGTGTTTACTGCTCGCTTTATTCACATCGAATTCATCGCCGCCAGCGGGCGCGCAAACAGCGCCGCCCTTGAGCGGAAACTTCCGCGTCACGCTGACCGGCTTTCGCGTAAACCATCAAACCGTTGACGACGCGCTCGAACGCGACGGCGTGGGCGACGAGGTGACGCTGATTCACCAGGTCGCCGTGATAGACAACCTGGGCGGCTTTCGCCAGTTGATTGCGCCTGGCTCGTTCACCACGCCATTGGGCCAGTCGCCGCCCAATCCGGCGCGCGCCGGCGGTGGTTCGCCGCGCGGCGGCCTGATGACGGGCAACGGCCATCCAACCACTACGCCGTGGGTGGTGAGTACGCCAATCATTTCCGGCAATCCGCCGAACATTCTGTTTGAGGGCTCGCTCACGCAGCGCACGAACGCCGTCTTGATCGTCCCGACGATCTGGGAATGGGATGGCGATCGGCAGTTGCAGGACGATTACGCCGGAAAGATGTCCAGCGCGCGCGCGGCCGTCACCGGCGCCGTTCGCGCGATGATCAACGGAACACGGCCTCTGCCCCCCGGCTCAGTTGTGATGAAAGGTTCGGAGTTGGGCGTCGGCGTGACCGCGACGTTGGGGCGCGGATTCCTGGGCCTGGGCGAGCCGAAGAACCGGCCCATCGGAATGACAGAGCTGGGCGGCGGATTCGGATTCACGCCGCAGGCGATGGTGTTGACCTTCGACGTGGCGCGCGAAGTGGCGCGGCGCGACGCCGGGCGCGGGCGCGGCGTCGTCGAAGTGCGCTACATAGAGGGCGACGGTTTATTGCAGGGCGATTATTCGCTCTTCCTGAAAGTTGAGGACCTGACTTACCCCAACCCGAGGTGCGAGCCCGTCACGGCCAGCTTTCGCGGAACCGCCCAATTGACTACCTCGCATCCGGACAAGCGGCTGAGAGGCCCTTTTCCGGCGGACATGCTTTTCAACGTGCAGTTCAGCGATTGCCGCAGCGTGGTGGGCATTCCGCAGTTCCCGCAGATTACGACCAAGCCCTTTGAAGTCTCGCCCGGCATAACCAATGTGACCACTGTGGCGCGCGCCGACAACAGCGCAGGCAGCTTCAATCCGGCGACGGGACGAATGACCCTGCCGATAACTCTGCTGATGCGTCACTCGCAGAAGTTAGCGGGCGAATCAACCATCAGTCTGACCCTTTCGACCGACGGCGGCGCTCCGCTCGACAACGGCGGCAATATCACGCTCGTGGGCGGCGGGCGCTTCCGAGGCGGCATCCTCGGCGAACAGGATGGTCGCATTGTCGTCAGCGGCAGGCTCAGCCCAAACCCTCGCCCCTGAATCACGGCGCTTTCCGAAGGGTGAGCCAGCGGGAACGCCAATCATTAACTCCCTTGATCTTTCAACCAAGGCGCGTCGTCCGCACACCGACAAGCGGCGCGAAGGCCGCGGCCTGTCCGTTTGCCGATTCGCTGTCGGCGCGCCAATCACAAAAAAGGAAAACAGTCATGAAACCGCAAATCAGCAAACTTTTCGCAACCGCGTCCTTGGCAGCCATCATGGCCGCGCTCTCCATCTTCCAACCCTTCATCACGCGCGAGGGCCGCGCGGCGCAGGGCATCTACATCGCCGCCGCAACGCTCGAAGCGCAGCCCGACGCTTACACTGGCCCTTGCCCGACGACAATCAAATTCATAGGGCGCATCACGGCCAAAGGCAAAGGCACAATCAAATACACATTCACCCGCAGCGACGGCGGCGTCGGCCCCACGTTCACGCTCTCTTTCGACGGCAGCGTCGCGACGCAAACCGTAACCAACACCTGGACGCTGAGTCCGGCCAGCTATACCGGCTGGCAGACGCTCAAAGCCTGGGCGTCGAACGAGGTCGAATCCGGCCGCGCGCACTTCAAGTTGAATTGCCAGGGCGCGCAACGGCCTGAGCCGCCGCAACCGCCAAGGCAACAGCCCAAGCAACAGCCCGAGCAGCGAGCGCATGCGCGCTTTCGCGTCACGATCAACGGCTTCACCGTTGATCGCCAAACGGCGGACGACATTCTCGAACGCGACGGGCGTGGCGATGAGGTTTTTTTCCTGGCGCAGGCGCGTTTGACTGAAGGGGGACGCAGTTTGCGCGACTCGGGACTGCTGCGCAGCCGAGTGATGGGCGACGCCAACGGGCGTTCAGACCGCGTCAACGCCGGTTCGTCGCCACCCAACCTGATCGCGCCGACTACCGGCGGACTGCGCACCAGCGATGCCTTCCCCAGTTTGACGCCGTGGCGGCTGGCGGCGGCGCCGACCG
>DATCXQ010000492.1:0-5370 GCA_036565725.1 Blastocatellia bacterium | reverse complement strand
CCAGCCGGCGCGAATGGCTAAAATGATGCAGGCCGCAAATCATCCCCAGGTTGCCATTTGCTGGAACTCGAATCAAGAGGACGTAGCGAACGGCTCGGTCAAACAGAGCTTCGCACTGCTGAAACTATGGCTTCGCAGCGCTCACATCAATGAACTGTGGAAACCGGAATACCCGTGGCGTGAATTATTCGGTTTGATGAAGGCGGCTGGTTACAATCGTTACTGCTTAGCCGAAATCCCTGATGCGCCAGATCCGATAAGGTTGATGCGATATTATCGCGCTCTCTGGATGGAGCTTCGACGGTAAGAGATCGGAACAACCTCGAGGGTTGTGTTGCAAAAAAATATGCTGGGACACAAATATACTGAACATCACTTCAGTTCAGGCGGCAACATTGAAGAGATCGGCCACGAATCTAACTTGTCCGCGAATGTCGCCTTTCCCGATCCCTTCAACCTGTCCCTTCCGGATCATGTTCATGACCTCATAACCGCCGATAGTCCGCCGCGCCGTGTTGAAACTGAAGAAGCTGAGTCCGGGATTGACCCGGCGCTTTATGAATCGGTGATCCTGCTCGACTATATTATTGAGGTATTCGCAGCGGCGTAACTGAGCGGCGATGGACAGGATTCCCTCCTCCTTCAATTCCTCGACCGCGGGCGGGTAGGCTTTGTTCTGATCGACGTTGATGACCCGTGGGGATTGATGTTTGGATGCCTTCAGCATCTTGCGGAAGAATCGTTTGGCTGCCCTCGCGTCTCTTTTCGCGCTGAGCATAAAGTCAATCGTTTGGCCTGTGGAATCAACCGCGCGGTAGAGATACTTCCAGGCGCCTTTGATTTTGATGTAGGTCTCATCAACGCGGTAAGAGTCGTTGGTCGGTCTCAAGTGAGGACGAATTCTTTTCTCTAACTCCGGAGCATACGCCTGGACCCACCGGTAAATCGTCGTATGATCGACTGATAGGCCGCGCTCCCGCATCATTTCTTCGAGGTCGCGATAACTGAGGGCGTAGCGCAGATACCAGCGCACGCAGAGAAGGATGATCTCGGACTCATAGTGACGCCACTTGAAGAGATCGGTTTCGGCCACAGGCAGACCTCCGAGGAAGATTCAGGATCGGGACAGTCTACCATCACTGATACGAGACGTCCGTTTTTTGCAACACAACCGTCCTGACTATTACATTTGAACATAGATTCCCTCCGTCTCTCAGTCCCTCCGTCTCTCCGTCAGTTTCATTTCACCTGGAAGACCTCTTTGTCGGTCGTGATCGTCTGGTTAAGGACATTGTCTTTGATCATCACTTGAATGTCGTAGAAGCCTGGCTTGAAGTCCTTGAGCGGGACCAGACGCGCCAACGTCATCTGCTGGCTGTTGATCGAACTGAATCCGTTCTTGCCGTCCTCTTTGATCCGCATGACTACTTTGCTTTTTTGCGAGATCACGTATTCGATGTCCGCGCTCGGCCGCAGCGTCGCCTGGTCTATGCCGACGTTGTAGATCTGCATGTAAACGCCGAGGGTCTGATCCTGTTTGAATTCGACGGTCGCGTTCGGGATCACTTTGAACGAGCCGAGCACGAACTGGCGGCTGGGCAGACGCCCGTTGAGCGGCTCGATCTTCGATGCCAGGATCAGCGTCGAGGTCGAAAGCTTGCCTTCTTCGTATTTCGGGACCGTGAAGCCCTTCCTGAGGACGCCGGTCTTTCCGCTGTTCACGTCGCGCACGACCACGTCGATCTTGTAATTGCCCGGCGGCAACACGATGATGTTGTTGTAGGCCGACTTCTGCTGCTGGCCTATTGCGAGCGCTTCTGGCGTGAAGCTCGAAGTCACAATGTCCTCGAACATCCGGGCGCGGCGCCCGGAAACGTTGGTGATTTTGGCGTAGATGTTGATCGCCGCCTGCGGCAACCCGCCGACCTCTTTGTAAACCAGGTCCTGATTCTCCATCTCGACGGTGAAGGAAGTCAGCACGGCGTTTTCGGTCACGCGCAGCAGGTTGATGTTCAACGCCGCGCTGAGCACGTCGAAGCTGGGCTTCGGCAGGTCGGATTCGGCGATCCCCTTTAGGTCGTTGAATTTGACTTTCGGGGGACGCGACAATTTGGTGATCAGGTCGATTTTTTCGAACGGGTTGTCTTTGGCGCGCTGACTGAGGAGTTGATTGCCCCGGCCGCCTCCGCCGAATCCGCCGAATGCGATAGGGTCGGCCTTCGTCGTCAAGCCGAGCTGTTCGGACAGCGTCAGGCCCGCGTTCGGGGTGTAAAGCAGCGCGTCCTTTTCATCGGGACTGCGCGCGATGTGGTATTCGCCTGAACCGGTCGGGTCGACGAATTCAATCTCGACGTCCGAACCGACCCCCTCGATGTAACGATACCACCAGATTTCGAAGGGATAGGTCGAAGTCGCGCCGCCGCCTTCCCATGCGGGGCGGTCGTAGCTGCCGCCCGACGGGTGCGATTTGATCTCATCGGGCTTGCCGAACATGATGTAGATGCGCCCGCGGTCGGTCTTCCATCCGGGGACGCCGCTGGTGTAATGCTCGTTAGCGTAGGCGATGCGCTGGTAATACTCTTCGCGGTATTCGTTGACGTCGGTGTCGGGGTCGGGATCGCGGCGGTACCAGAACCCTTCGATGAATTGCTCGCGCTCTTCGTCGGTCTTGAGCGAGTTGAAGATCTTGCGCTCTTCATCGGTGATGATCCAGCTGACGTCTTCGTCTATCCAGCGTTTGTAAACGCTCTTGAGCTTCTCCTCCTGGCTCTTCTTCGCCTTCTCTTTCTTCCTATCCGCGTTCTTCTTGTCCTGCTTCTCGTCCTGGGCGAAGGCCCCGAAGGATGGCAGGGCGAACGAAGAGAGCGATAGCGAGAAAATCAGAAACAGCGCGATGCGGAGCGCCGGCGTCCGTTCGAAAAATCGGTGTAGCATAAAGTCTCTCCTCTCGGCGCCGCCTGACGCGGTCCTTCCTTTAGGTTTTGTGTGGGATATCTTTGTCAGAACGTGCGCGACGCGATCGCTTGCCCGTTCGCCGACAATTTTTTTCCCATTCAGCCTATCAAAAGGTCGCGATTGACAAACCAACGTTCATCTCCACGGGCGCTGTATTCGGGCCTGTCCGGCCCTATTAACCAGTATGGGGTATCCGTCAGATTTTTGCGTAGCAATCTTTCTAAAGGGGTTAACGTCTCTCTTGATGGGGTTTAAGTCGATCAACGCCGCACTTGCGCAAAAACGTGATGGACACTCGAAGCAGGGAAGGATCAGATTCCCGGTGAAATCCCGTAACGGATCAACGAGCGCTGCAGGCTTCGATTGGCGCGGAGTCGGAGAGAGGGCGGGCGTTGCTGTTTGCGGCGCGACGTCAATCGGCGCCGTGTAGGCCCAGCCATTTTCCGCCTCGAATCTCTATCAACTCTTTACAATAGGCGCGCGGCTGAGCGCGTCCGCCAGTTCGGATGGGTGCGAAACATAAGGGCAATGTCCTGCATCAATTTCAATCGGCGCACTTCCCAGGCGCTCTTTCGCTATCCGGCGCGACCATGCGGGCGAGAGCACTCTATCCTCTGCGCAAACGACGTAAGAGCTCTTGACGCTCGGCCAGGTCTTTAACGGGCATACTTCGGACATTGCCTCTTTGGCATGCATTAATCTCCTGGTCTTCAACGCCCAATCAATGATCGCCGGAGCGCAATCGTGAAAAAGAAACCGCCTGGCCACATCCTCGTCTTCCACTGGATTCTTTCCGACCCATTCGGGATTGAACATACTCCGATCGGCGCGGAACTGTTCGAGAATGCTGGCGCCGATTTTCGGGACGAGGGCGGCCAGAAAGACCATATGGCCGATGGAGCGCTGCGCGGCTACGAGCGGGAGAAACATACCGCTCGCCGAATGCGCTACCACTACCATGTCGCGGAGATCATAATCGGTCTGGTCGATCGATTGGACAATGATGTCCGCATAACGGGTTGCGCTGGCTTGCGGTTCAGTAGCGGGCAGATTCGTGGTCAGAGTCATGTGCCCGCGCTTCTCAAGTTCTGGGATGAGGAGTTTCCATCCCTCTGCGCTTTGAACACTGCCGTGAACCAACAAAAACAGACTCATCATTCCTCCATAACGTCAGATCATTTAGCGAAACAGGCCACAAAGATTACGACCGGATGGAGCGGAACTCAATGACGTTATTTGTCAGCTGGCGCACGCAGTTCGCACGGCGCTCGCCACGCTATACTACGTGATAGCCGGAAATATGTAATGTGTCGGCGAAGTAAATGGATCCGGTTGTGATGGGACGAAACCTTGACACTCCTTTTGGTTCAGCGGACAATCCGCTCAACTCGCAGTGGTATATCTTATGGCTGAGGACGCTGCGGAACCGGGGAGCCGAAAGGGTCCCCAAAAATTACCTCCTAAAGATTGAAAGCCGGTTGGCAGGCAACACCGACCGGCTTTTTCTATGTTTGGCTTAACTGGATGCCGGCGGAGTTGGCGCGCGCGGCGCTGGAAGCGAAGCCGTAGGGGTTTTGCAAATTTTGCTGAGGCGAAGTGACGGGCGCACGTTTGGCCTGTTACCCTCGTTGTCATAGCGCTCGGCGAGGATGTCGCGTGAATGTGCAAATTCCGCCAAACAGGGCTGTGCGATGCGGCGCTTGGCGGCGCGATTCTGGCTGCGGGCATATGGCTGATTCTGTCCCGCGTCGCCGATCTGCTCACATGAAAAGCTAGGCGATTGACCCGGCTTTCATGTTTGTAGCAGTGCGACAACCTGCTATCTCACCGACTCCGCGCCAAGCGCGCCTATTAGCGCTATTTATTTTTGCAGCATTCTGATTTTGTCCTTCGCCAAAACCTCATCCGCCTTTAGTTTCAATAGCTTGAGAAAACCAGATATAACATGTTAACTGGAGTTATATGAGACCAATGTGAAGCATTTGGCGTCGGGATGAGGTTTTGGCGAAGGACAGGTGATTTCTCGCCTCTCTGATCAGGCCAAAATGCGAGCGGATGTAAAGAAATTCCCGCCGCCGATCTGACACGAGAATTGGCAGGCTCTCTCGCTACGAATTAACGTTCCCGTGGGGCGGCCATCTCTTATTGAGTCCATCGACATGGGGAGCGTTAGGTTCCGGGGGGTTAGGCAATGGCGCTCAGCATTTATCGCCGCTTGCACCCCCCGGAATCTAACGCTCTCCAACCATAGCCTATAAGTTATGGATCGACTCATAACTTTAAAGCTATGGATTATCAACCTAGTGAATGTTGACGGGCTCAAGGCGCGCCAGCTTGTCCGGGTTGAGCGTGATGAAGATGTCGCTGATCAGCCCTGCCTCGTTGCAGGCGAGGCTAATCGTCAGAGCAGGCTGA
>DATCXQ010000471.1:0-17007 GCA_036565725.1 Blastocatellia bacterium | reverse complement strand
ACCGCCGCCGCCTGTTGAGCGGCCTTTGAAGCTGCTTCCTTGCCCTGACGTTCCGAAACCGCGCCGGTTCTCGCCAGCCGGGCGTAAGCGTCTCTGTCGAAGAGCGCGAGCTGATAAGCGGCTTCCTGGTCGGCGAGGGCGGCCAGGGCGGCCGCCATCTCTTCACGCGCCTGCAGAATTCGCCCTTCCGCGTCGACTTTCGCCTGTTCCATTTGTAATTGGTTCTCTCGCCATTGCTGTGTGAGGACGGCGATTTTGTCCCACGCCGACTGCGCTTTCGCCTCCGCCTGCGCCAGCGCGGCGCGGGCCTGATTCTCGCGATCGCGAAGTTGTTCGTAATCGAGAATCGCGATGGATTCTCCGGCATTGACGCTGTCGCCTTCTCGGAAACGCATTTCGAGAATCCGCCCGGTCGTCAACGGCCCCACGGCGGAATCGTCGCCCTCGATCCGGCCGCTCAGAGTAATGACGTTCTCGGGGACGCCGCGCTTTGCAAAGAACAATTTCCAGATCAGAAACGCCACGCCGGCGCCCGCGACAAGCAGGACGAGCAGAATGACGAGGCGGCGAAGTAGCGGACCGACGGCCTGCTTCAGCCTGTTCCAGGGCGTCTGACTGTCTTGTTCCGGAGGGCGCGCGACTGTTTGTTGTTCCGTCATTCGATTGTGCCCTCAAGTCTCCGTCCGGAAGCGCACGCAGTCGGGGTCCATCACTATTGATTACGATCAACTCAGACGGATTGGTCAACGGTCATACAAATGCCGAGCCAGCGGCGCCACTCTTGCGCAGGAGCTTCTACGCGCGGTTTCACGCGCAACGAGTGCGCATCGGCAGTAAACGATTGAGGCGCCGTGGTAGAACACTGTACGTGTCGGATGCAGAGGCTTGTATCTTATTTGATTACGCGATAGCGGGGCAGACTTATGGTCTTTGAGAGTTAATTGCAACAACGTAGGGGCAGACCTATGTGTCTGCCCCGGCGGGGAAGTGTGCGCACAATCCGGGGCAGACACATAGGTCTGCCCCTACGTTGAATTGCGTGGTTGCGGTTAAATTTCAAAGGCCATTAGTGTGTCCGCGGCGCAAATTATGGGCGGACAGACTGAAGTCTGTCCCACTGATGAGTCAGTCGCCGAGGATATATCGAGCTGCAGGCGTTAAACGGGCGGGAATGTCCGGCTGAGTCTGGGCCATGAGCCCCATTTCGCGCGCTACGAACTGGCATTGTATGACCCGGCGCGGATGGCTCGATTCATTTTTGGCCCCGCCGTGCCACAGATGCCCGTTGAAGACCAGCGCGGAACCGGCCTTGGCGATAACTGTTCTCTGATCGGGATGTTTGGCATCGGGTTGTTTCATAGGCTTCGGCAGCGGTTTAAGCCATAGGTGACTTGCTGGAATCAATCGCGTCGCGCCGTTGTTCTCTATGAAGTCGTCAAGTAGCCAGAGCGCCGTGGCGACGCTGAACGGCTCGGACGGCGCCGTCCTGGGATACCAATCGGTGTGCAGTCCTTGCTGCCCGTATCCGGGCAGGGGATCGCGCCCGCCCAGCGCCAATACTTTGAATGAACGCCGCAAGACGTGATAGACGGCCGCGAGTATTTTCGGATGTGTGAGAACCCCATCGAACGCCTCGTCTTTTTGGATCAGGTCGCCGGCGTGTCGCGTGCCGCTCCGCTCGCCGTCGGCGGCGCGCTCGAACGCCGTTCGTAGCTTCGCCAGCCAGCCGGCGTCAATAACATCCGGCAGCACGACATAACCGAGCCGATCGAGGGATTCCTTCTCTGCGGCCGGGAGCGTCGCCTCAGTGACGTTACCTTCCCTTAGCACATCTTCGATTCGCAGTTCGTTCACGGCGTACACTACCCTCAGAAAATCCACGTAGTAACGACTTATGGCATTACTACGTGGCGCTTTAATTCTTTCAGGGGGCGCAATGCGACATGATAGCCCCTCAGCGGAAGTTTTCGATCATCATCAGGTCGCTGCCTCGCCGGGCGAAGAGCGGGAAGAGCAGCCATCTGCCGTCAGGAGAGATCGTCAGGCCGGAGACGCTGCTCGGTAGAACGCGGTCAACTTCGGCGATTGTCTTTTCGGCGCCTGTCGAGAAGCTGAAGAATTTGATGGCCGATTTCGTGTTGGAACTGGCGACGGCGAAATAGACGCCTTCGCCCGCGACCGTCCAGACGCGGCTGTAATTCTTCTGGTGAAAATCGAAGAGAGGCGTTTCGGCGCCGCCGGCGGCCGGCATGCGCCAGATCGAGGATGACCCGCGATCCTGTGTGAAATAAAGCCACCGGCCGTCGGGCGATTCCATCGGCTCGAAGCCTCCCTGCCGGGTCATCTGCACGGCCTCGCCTCCGTCCGCGGGCATCTTCCAGATTTGCAGCCGTCCGCTTCCGCCATCCGCATTTCTGTTGGACGTGAAATATATCCAGCGCCCGTCGCGCGACCAGCTCGGGACGATGTCTTCGGCCGGATCGGTGGTCAGTCTTCGCGGCTGGCCACCCTCTGCGCTCACTACATAGATGTCGGCGTTGCCCTCGGGGCGGCAGTCGAACACGATCCGCTTACCGTCGGGTGACCAACTCGGCGACCCGGCTAGTGGGCCGTGAAATGAAGTCAGGCGAATGGGATTCTCCCCATCGCTGTCGCAGACCCATATCTCATCACTGCCGGAACGATTGGAGACGAATGCGATTCGCCTGCCGTCGGGCGAATAGCGCGGGCTGATTTCGAGGGCAGTCGAAATGATCAGGCTGGTGAGAGGGGGGACATTCTCCGAACCGCTTTTGAGCGCCAGTCTGAATATGTCCTCGTCACTCGTGTTCTGCCTCCAGGCCAGCCGGCTTCCATCGCGAGAGAAGGCCGGGTAATGAGCTTCGCTGCCGGTGGCCGCCAGCCATTCGGCGCCGCCGCCTTCAACCGGAACCCTGAACAGGCGGCTCTTGCCGCCATGCCGGGACGCAAAGACGATCTCGCGCCCGTTCGGAGTCCAGGCCAGATTGCTGACGCCCGCGCCGTCGAAGGTCAATCGCTTCGGTTCGCCGCCGTTAACGGAGACGAGATAGACCTCGCCGACCACAGCGCTGATCACTCGCACAAAGCCCAGTTGTTTGCCGTCGGGCGAAAAAGCCGGACTGCAATCGCCGACGACGGAGGCCGGCGGCGACGTCACGTGACGTTTCTCTCCGGTTTCGGTTGATAGAAGAAAGAGGCTGAAAGGCTCCTCGGCCGAAGTCTTGTCGCTCACGGCCAGCCATCTCCCGTCCGGCGACCAGTGAATCCAGGTATGGCTTCCGAATCCGAATCGGTTGGCCCAGACTCCGGCCAGTTTACGCGCTGCGCCGCCGAGCGCCGGGACGAGGAAGATTCCATCTCCGTCGGCCGAGCTGCGATAAAAAGCTATTGTGCGACCGTCCGGCGACCAGACGGGATTCACATCGTCTCCGGGGTCGTCGGTCAGTCGCACCCAATTCCCGCCGTCCACCAGCCGGACGTAGACGTCAGTGTTGTCATCTTTGGCGCCGCTCCAGACAAAAGCGATCTGGTTGCCGTCCGGTGAAAAGGCGGGTTGCGATTCGCGCCCCGGATAGGTGGTCAGCGGAACGATGTTGATCGGAGAATCTGCGCCGCCGCCGGCGCTGGACGACCGGAGGACAGACTTGAAATACAGAAAGGCCAGAACGCCGAGCAGCGCTATCCCCGACAACCACAGCGCCGTCGCCCAACGACGTCGTGAGCTCCAATCCACCGCCTCATGATTTTTAACCGCCCTTACTGCATTCTGATTCGAGGTCCCGGCGCCGTTTTCCGCCAGGGGATGGGAAATGGATGAAATTGCGGCTGCCCCATCCACTTCCGTCACCGGCGCAATGAAGCGGTAGCCAAGCCGCGGAAGCGTTTCGATGTAATGTTGCTCGCCCGATCTTTCGGCCAGGGCCTTTCGCAAGGCCGAGATGTGAACGTTCAGATTGGCCTCTTCAACCACAGTATTCGGCCACAAAGCTTTGATCAGGCTCTCCCGGTTCATGACCTGTCCCGGATTTTGCACCAGCAGCAGGAGCAGATCGAATTCCTTGGGCGGCAGCATGATGACCTCGCCATTTCGATACAGGCGATGCTCAGCGGCGGCGAGCCGGAATGGGCCGAATTCGTAAAACTGATTGTTTTGCCGCTCTAAATGTCCCATAAGCCGTCTTTAGGTGATCTTTATACGGGCCTTTACTGAAAATTTATCCGATCCAAAGGACTCCTACCCCTAGCAGCGAATAATCTGCGCCAACGAAACAACCTTTCAATCATGATTTCAGGCTTTGCTGGCGCATATTAGAACGATTCTCAATCATCAATCAATGCTGGTTTAATGAAGGCGTGGGGCAGATTTTAGTCTGCCCGGTTCAAGGGCAGACTAATGGTCTTTGAATATTAAATACAACCAGCTGGCCAATCGCTTGCCCGCGAGGACGCGGGGGCGCCGCTGGTTGCGCTTAATATTCAAAGAGCATAAATCTGCCCCACGCCTTCGGAGGAGGCGCCATGTCCAAACTATCACCCATCATCCGAATTACCTTGCTCTGCCTGTTTTTGCTGTTCGGCGGGTTAGGGCTTACCGTCAGCGCGCAGCAATTCACCGGCACTGTCCAGGGCGTTGTGCAGGATTCGACCGGGGCCGTTGTCACCGGGGCCGAAGTCTCCGTCATTAATATAGCCACCGGCGAAACCCGTATAGTGACGACCGACGGCAATGGCGCATACGTCGCGCCTCAGTTAAAGCCTGCCCTTTACCGGGTCGTGGTTAAGAAAGCCGGGTTCAAAGCCGCGACGCTGGACGAAATCAAAATCGATGTGCAGCAGATTCGCGCCGTCGACGTGAAGCTCGAAGTCGGACAGGCGACCGATACCGTGAGTGTCACTGCATCGGGCGCGGCGACCGTCGAGACAGTCAGTTCTACCGTCAGCCAGACTATTGAAAACAAGCGTGTCGTCGATCTGCCGCTCAACGGCCGCAATCCGTTTTCACTCGCGACCCTGAGCCCGGGCGTGATTCCGGCGCCTGGCTCGTCGCCGTTCATCAGCGGCGGTCGCAACGCCACGAGCGAAGTGGCGATTGACGGCATTACGAACGTCAGCGCCGAGAACAACGTCTCGATTCTGGACCTCAACTACACGCCCTCCGTGGACGCGGTGCAGGAGTTCAGCGTCCAGACCAACTCGGTCAGCGCCGAATTCGGCCGCCTCGGCGGCGGCGTGATCAATCTGGTCACCAAGAGCGGCTCGAACACGTTTCATTACACGGCCTTCGAGTTCCTGCGCAACAGCGCGCTCGACGCCAACAATTTCTTCAGCAACCGCGCCAACATCAAGAAGGGCAGCTTCAAGCGCAATCAGTTCGGCGGCAATATCGGCGGGCCCATCCGCAAAGACCGCGCGTTCTTCTTCTTCAATTACGAGGGATTGCGGCAAGGCGCGGCTTCGGTGGGAACGTTCACCGTCCCGCTGCCGGAGTGGCGGCAGGGCGATTTCCGCAACCTGAAGAACGCCGCCGGGCAGCCGATCATTATTTATGACCCGCTCACGACCAGGCCCGATCCCGCCAACCCGGGGCGCTTCACCCGCGATCAAATTTCGTGCAACGGCATGTTGAACGTGATCTGCCCGAACCGGATCAGCGCGATCGCGCGCAACCTGATGCAATTTTGGCCGCTGCCCAATACGACGCCGATCAACGCCAACACGCAGCAGAACAACTTCACGGCGGTCGGCACGAACATCAACAACTCCAACCAGATCGATTCGCGCGTGGATTACAACTTCAGCTCGAACTGGCGAGCGTTCGCGCGCTTCTCTTCGCTGTTCAAGAACGAGAACCGCCCGTTCAACCATTACGGCAACCTGGCCACGCCGAACAACGCCGGGCCTGTAGACAGCACGGCGCGCAGCCTCTCGGTGGACAACGTCTTTACCATCAATCCGACGCTCTTCCTGAACGCGCGCTACGGGCTGGGCCGACGCACCTCAAAGCGCACGCCGTTCTCGGCCGGATTCGATTTCACACAGCTCGGCTTCCCGTCGACGCTCAAGTCGGTGGCCGACGCGCTCGAATTCCCGCGCTTCGACGTGAACGGTCTTTCCTCGCTGGGGCAGGAGAACTTCAACGACCTGGTCATCGCCCCGACCACCCACAGCTTCAACACGAACGTGACGAAACTGCTGTCGCGCCACACGTTCAAGTTCGGCATGGATTACCGCAAGCTGATGCTCAACTTCCTGCAATTGAGCCAGCCTTCAGGCCAGTACAGCTTCCAGTCGCTCTGGACGCAGCGCGATCCGAATCAGGGCAGTAGTACCGCCGGTTTCGGCCTCGCCTCGATGCTTCTCGGCGTACCAAATAACGGGACGCTCAGCCACGACCCGACGCCGGCATCGGCCAGCTCGTATTGGGCTTTTTACTTTGAAGACAACTGGAAGGCGTCGCCGAAATTGACGGTGACGCTCGGCCTGCGTTACGAACTCGACGTGCCGCGCACGGAGCGCTACGACCGGCTGAGCGTCTTCGACTTCGACGCGCCGTCGCCGATCGCCAATCAGGTTCCGGCCAATCCTTTCTTCGACCCGGCGAGCTTGAAAGGCGCGATCACATTCGTCACCCCTGATGGCCGCCGCCAGGCGCCGACCGACAAGAACAATTGGGGTCCGCGCATCGGCTTCGCTTACAACGTGGCGGAGAAGACCGTGGTGCGAGCGGCCTATGGCATTTATTACTCGCCTTCGGGAATGCAGGCGGCCGGCCACACCGGCACGGCGGGCATGATCGGTTTCCGCACCGCGAGCTCGATGGTCGTCAGTTTGGACGGGCGCACGCCGATCGCCTTCCTGGACAATCCGTTTCCGAACGGCTTCAACCTGCCGCCGGGCACATCGCTAGGCGCGGCGACCAACCTCGGGCTGGGACTCGGCGAGAGCGTGATCATCGATTCCGCCAGCCCCTACATTCAGCAATGGAATCTGAACGTGCAGCGCGAACTGCCGGGCGCCATCGTTTTCGAGGCTGCCTACATCGGCAGCAAGGGCACACGGCTGCTGGCCGGCGAGAGCGGCATCACGCAATCGCAGTTGCCGGCCTCGTTCCTGAGCCTGGGGACGCAGTTGCAGAATCAGGTCACGAACCCGTTCTTCGGGATCATCACCAACCCGTCCTCGCCGCTGCGCAACCAGACAGTCGCGCGGGGCCAACTGCTTCGGCCCTTCCCGCAGTATAACGGCATCAACGCGTTCCGCGTCCCGTTCGGATTCTCGATCTATCACGGCGGGACGTTGAAGGCCGACAAACGATTCTCGAACGGCATGAGCTTCCTCGTCGCCTACACCTGGAGCAAGCTGATTGACGACGTCTCTACGACGGTCGGCTTTCTGGGCCAGGCGAGCGCGCGGCAGAACGTTTTTGACCGCGCCGCCGAGCGCGCCATCGGCTCGCAGGACATCGCGCATCGTTTTGTGAGCAGCTATGTTTACGACCTGCCGTTCGGCAAGGGGAAAAAGTTCGGTAGCGACTGGCGCGGAGCGGCCGGATGGTTACTCGGCGGCTGGCAGTTCAACGGCATCACGACCT
Organism: Blastocatellia bacterium; assembly: GCA_036565725.1. Lineage (GTDB taxonomy): Bacteria > Acidobacteriota > Blastocatellia > RBC074 > RBC074 > JAJVID01. The sequence continues at coordinate 9,395 of DATCXQ010000471.1, read as the reverse complement.
TCCAGAGCGGGGTACCGATCATCATCACGCAGGGCGCCAACACCGTCGGCCTTTTCAATCCGACGCAGCGTCCGACCTGGAACGGGGCCGATCCGAATCTCGAGGGCAGCAAGGCCGATAAACTGGCGCGCTGGTTCAATACGTCGGCCTTCTCGATCACGCCGGCCTTCACCTTCGGCAACGCGCCGCGCGTGATGCCCAACCTGCGCCAGGACGGCGAGAAGAGCTTCGACCTGTCGTTGTTCAAGAACAACTACTTCAAGGAGGGCAAGTGGAACGCCCAGTTCCGGGTCGAGTTCTTCAACGCCTTCAACCGCGTGCGTTTTGGAGGGCCGGGCGGCCAGGTCGACACCGGTAACTTCGGCGTGGTCGGCGGGCAAGGCAACGGCCCGCGACAGATCCAATTTGCTCTCAAACTGATCATGTAGTTCGCAGAGCCGCCGCCGTGCGTTAATGGTCTTTGAAAATTAAACGCAATCACGCAATCCAACGTAGGGCGGGTTTTCCCCGCCCATATCGCTCGGGTCACGAACCAGGGCGGGGAAAACCCGCCCCTACACCCATGATTGTATTTAATTCTCAAACACCATAAACCCACGGCTAAAGTCAGGCCGTCGCTACGCGACGAAGAATGCGCCCATTTCGCGCAGAGATCCGGGTAAGGATGGTTATCGATGCTTCGCAAAACGCTTCGTCTTCGAATCTTGCTGATCTTGCCTTTGGCGGCCGTGACCGCGGCCTTCGCGGCGGGGCCGACTCCGCAAGAGGCGCCACAAGTGGTCTACCTATGGCCGAGCGGCGCCACGACTTTACAGGGCGCGGGGGAGAAGGAGATCACGAACCCGCCACAGCCGCAGCCGGGTCAAGCGCCTCGCCAGGTCAAGAACATTCACAACCCATCCATCGAGGTCTTCTTGCCTCCGCCAGAGAAGGCGACCGGCGCGGCGCTGATCGTCGCGGCGGGCGGAGGCCACCGGGAATTGAACGTGGGGACTGAAGGCTACGATTTGAGGGAATGGCTGCACGGCCTCGGCGTGGCTGTCTTCATTTTGAAATATCGTCTGGCGTTCACGCCGAACTACAAATACACGGTGGAGGGGGAAGCGCTGCAGGACACGCAGCGCGCGATCCGGTTAGTCCGCGCGCGAGCCAAAGAATGGCGCGTTAATCCGACCCGCGTCGGCATTCTTGGTTTTTCGGCGGGCGGAGCGCTTGCCGCGCTCGCGGACATCCGGTTCGACCGCGGAAAGCCTGACGCGACCGACCCTATCGAGCGAGAGAGTTGCCGCCCCGATTTCGTGGGCCTGGTCTATGCCGGCTGGGCGCCTTCGATGGACATCACGGCGCCGAAGGACGCGGCCCCGGCGTTTCTGACCAGCGCGGGCGTCGATGACGCGTCCCACGCGCGCCAGACTGTAGAGTTCTTCAATTCGCTCTTCAAGGTCGGAGTTGGCGTCGATCTGCACATTTACGCGCGCGGCGGCCATGCCGGAGGCATCAAGCCCCGCGACGGAATCCCGTTCGGAACCTGGCATCACAGGTTTCAGGAATGGCTGGCCGACATCGGCATGCTCAATAAATATCCGGCCGGGGTCGGGCCGAGTTTCAAAGGGCCGATCGGCTTGCAGCTTTACAGCCTGCGGGAACAATTCGCCAAAGACGTCCCGGCCACGATCGATCAAACCCGTAGCCTGGGCTTCGAGTATGTCGAACTGGCCGGCGCATACAACATCGAGCCGGAGACGTTCAAAAAACAACTCTACGCCAAAGGCTTGAAGCCGATCAGCGGCCATTTCCCGTTTGAACGTTTCCGTGACAACGTCGAAGAAGTTGCGCGCGAAGCGAAGGCGCTCGGCCTCCAATACGCCGGCTGCGCGTGGATTCCGCATCAGGCCCCCTTTGACGAAAAGACCGCGAACGACGCGATCGCCGTCTTCAACCGCGCGGGCGAGGCGCTCAGCCGTCACGGCTTGAAATTCTTCTACCACACGCACGGTTACGAATTTCAGCCGCACGGCAATGGCACGCTCTTCGATCTAATGATAACCGGAACGAAGCCTGAATTCGTGCGCTACGAGATGGATGTCTTCTGGATCGTTCATCCGGGGCAAGACCCCGTGAAACTGCTCGAAAAATATGGTAGCCGCTTCGAACTGATGCACGTCAAAGACATGAAGAAGGGCACGCAGACCGGGGACCTTACCGGGAAATCGGATGTGAAGAATGACGCGACGCTGGGGACGGGAATGATGGAATGGCCCGCGATTTTGAATGCCGCCCAGAGAGCCGGGGTGAAATGGTATTTCATCGAAGACGAATCGCCTGCTTCTGCGCAACAGATTCCGCTGAGCTTGCGCCATCTGGAGCGGGTGAAATTCTAGAACGGTTCTCATTTGCTTGTACGGGGAGCTGTAGCTGGCGTTCGTAATAAACACTCCTACAATGGAACGCTGATGACGCTGATGGAGCGGATTCACGCTGATCTTTTTTAGTTATTCTCCGCGATGATCCGTTGTATCCGCGTCATCCGTGTTCTATTAACCCGTACACCGAGATGAAAACCGCCATAAGTCGAATCAGGCAGGAGAAGGAACGAATCCCAACTCAATATGAAACCTTTCACTACGATCTTCATCCTGACTTTGAGCTGCGGGCTATTTTCCCAAGCCGGGACGTCCTCTTCACAAGAGAATAAACTCGGCCTGTTCGAGAAGAACGGCGACGTCGGCGCGGTCAAACTGCCCGGCTCGGTCGAATACGACGAGGCGAAGAAGACTTACGCCGTCGCCGGCGGCGGCGAAAATATGTGGGCCGCGACCGACGCCTTTCACTACGTCTGGAAGCGGGTGTCAGGCGACCTTTCAATCGCCGCCGACATTCAATTCATCGGCGCCGGCGGAAACCAGCACCGCAAAGCCTGTTTGATCATCCGGCAGAGTCTCGACCCTGATTCGGCCTACGCCGACGCGGCGCTGCACGGCGACGGACTGACCTCGCTGCAATACCGCGAAATCAAAGGCGGCCCGACGCGCGAGATTCAATCGAACGTGAAGGCGCCTCGCCGCATTCAGATCGAGAAGCGCGGCGATTACGTCTTTATGTCCGTAGCCCGCGAAGGCGAAGCGCTGCAATCGGCGGGCGGTTCGTTCAGGATCAGGCTGACCGAGCCCTTCTATGTCGGCCTCGGCGTTTGCGCGCACGACAACAACGTCATCGAGAAGGCCGTCTTCTCCAACGTCGAGATCAAGCAGCGCCCGCAACCGATTCTGGAAAGCACGCTGGAGACCGTCGCCATCGCGTCAAAGGATCGCCGCGTTGTCTACACCAAACGCGCGCATTTCGAAGCGCCCAACTGGTCGCGCGACGGGAAATACTTTTTGTTCAACCAGGCCGGGCGCATCTACACGCTGCCGGTCGCGGGCGGCGAGCCGCAGGTTATCGACACGGGCTTCGCCACGCGCTGCAACAACGACCACGGTATCTCGCCCGACGGTTCGCAAATCGTGATCAGCGATCAATCGCAGGAGCAGCGCAGGTCGTTGATCTACTTGCTGCCCATCACCGGCGGAACGCCGCGCCGCGTCACGCAGCTTGCGCCCTCCTACTGGCACGGCTGGTCACAGGACGGCAAGACCCTGGCCTATTGCGCCGAACGCGACGGCGATTACGACATCTACGCCATCCCGGTCGAAGGCGGAGAAGAGAAGCGATTGACGACGGCGAATGGCCTTGACGACGGCCCCGATTATTCGCACGACGGTCAATACATCTACTTCAATTCGGAACGGACAGGCTCGATGCAAATCTGGCGGATGAAGACGGACGGCGGCGAGCAGACGCAGATCACCTCAGACGAATACAACAACTGGTTTCCGCACCCCTCGCCCGACGGCAAGTGGATCGCTTTTCTGTCGTATGAAAAAGACGTGAAGGGGCATCCGGCCAATAAGGACGTGACGCTGCGGCTGGCGCCTGTCGGCGGAGGCCAGATTCAAGTGTTGGCCAAGCTATTCGGCGGGCAGGGCACGATCAATGTTCCGTCGTGGTCGCCGGACAGCCGGCATCTGGCCTTTGTGAGTTATCGGCTGATTGACCCGTAACCGAAATCTCGCCGTAGCGAGGAGGGCTCCTCAGTCCGTTCTATTCGCGCCTCGGTCCACCGGGGCCATGGAGCGCTGAGGTCTCGCGGAGCGGGATGGGGAAGAGAGAGAAAGAGGGGGGGGCTCTCTCTACTTTCTCTCGTCTTCTTCCTCTTTTTCCTCTTCCTTTTGCCATTAGACTGGCGGCGACAGATTTTTCGCGAGTTGACCCGCGCCGGTCTGTCATCATCGGCCCAATCCGTGTACTATTCTGACCTCGCAAAAGTCACATTCAAATTACATATGTTCGCGGCGTCGCGGAAACTGGTGCGGTAATAGTATTCGCGCGGACTTTACTCCGAACACCCACGCGCCTTCGATTGCGCTCGCGAGCGCAACGCCATTCAGAGCGCCTATGCGAAGGCGTCTGGCGGCGGATTCGGCGGAGAGATTTACAACGTGGGGTATACCTAAGCGATGTTGCATGCGTTGACGCGTTGAAAAGCGCCGTCGTAAGGAGTTGGACGATGAAAACGAAAGAGGAACATTCATCTGTCGTCGGACAGCGGTATTTTTACGGCGAGTCTGGCAAAAGGAATTATCGCAAGGCCTTTCCATATTTGTTAAAGGCTGCTCTTGCGGGGGATATTCATCCTCAAAATCTGGTGGGCTACTGTTACGGTCAGGGCCTCGGCGTTCAGAGGGATATAGGACAAGCAGTATTTTGGTTCAAACGCGCTGCTAGACATCATCATAAGGAAGCCCTGTTCAACCTCGCCCTAATGTATGTACGCGGTGAGGGAGTAAAGGCTGATTCGCGAAAAGCTTTTGCTCTGTATAAACGGGCAGCCCTGCTTGGCGATGCGCCAGCGCAATGCAATCTCGGTATTTGTTATCTCGAAGGAGTCGGAACGAAAAAGAACTTGGCGCAGGGCATTGCTTGGATACGAGCGGCGGCTCGCAAAGGTGATGATAAGGCGCAGTTCAATTTAGGGCGCGCATATCTTGACGCCGAAGGAGTCCGCCGAAACAGGCGATTGGCTCGCATTTGGCTTGAAAAGGCGGCCAAACAAAATCACCGAAAAGCTCTTCGGTTGCTACGGCAGATTATCTAATGAGGATGAATATGAACAATGAGCAAATGATATCACTCAATTCTATCTCCCGCCGGTCGTTCCTGGCCTTGGCGGGGGCGGCGCCGTTCGCGCTCGCCGCGCATAAAAGCAAGAGTGTTCCGGTCGGCCTCGAACTCTATTCCGTGCGCGACGAACTGGCCAAAGACCTGATGGGCACGGTTCGCGCGGTGGCGAAGATGGGTTACGAGGTGGTCGAATTCTACTCGCCCTACTATCAGTGGACGCCTGATTACGCCAAAGAGGTGCGAAAGCTGCTCGACGATCTGAAGATCCGCTGCCTGTCCACTCACAACGGCGCGAACGCCTTCACTCCCGAAGGTCTTCAAAAAGCCATCGAACTCAACCAGATTCTGGGCGCCAAGTACATTGTGATGGCGAGCGCCGGGCGTGTGGAGGGACTTGACGGTTGGAAGGGCGTCGCCGAGCGGCTGACTCAGGCCTCGGAGAAGCTGAAGCCCCTGAATATGCGCGCCGGCTTCCATAACCACAAGCTGGAATTCGTCCCGATAGACGGCAATCGCCCGATGGACGTACTCGCCGCCAACACGCCGAAGGACGTGACGCTGCAACTCGACGTGGGAACCTGCGTGGACGCCGGCGCCGACCCTGTCGCATGGATCAACGCCAATCCGGGCCGCATCACCTCGATCCACTGCAAGGAGTGGGGGGTGGGCGAAGGGAAGGGCTATCGTCTGCTATTTGGCGAGGGCGACGCGCCCTGGCTCAAAATCTTCGAAGCCGCTGAAAAGGTCGGCGGCGTTGAGTATTACCTGATCGAGCAGGAAGGCAGCCAATACCCGGCGCTCGAAACGGCTGAACGCTGTCTGGCGTCTTTTAAGAAGCTGAAAGCTTAGGTCGGAGCGCAAATCAATTTACGCGTACTGAAATGCGTGTACGGATCAGTACCGCGAGCGGTAGCGAGCGCGCTTCACGTTGGGACGCGCTCGCTACCGCTCGCGGTATTGATCCAGCGAGCCTTCAAAAAACGGATCTCGAAGTAATTATTCTGGTTTGAATGAATCACCGACCTGTCAATCCAACAGAGATGTCTTATGCGCAAGCGCATGAGGTGACCAATGCGTCCCGACTGCTTTTCATCAGCGGACAAGTCCCCGCCGATAATGATGACCACGTCCCTACCGATTTCAAAAGCCAGTGCCGGCTGGCATGGGCCAATGTCGAAGCTCAACTCAAAGCGGCGGGGATGACTCTTGATAACCTGGTCAAGGTAACGACGTTTTTATCCGACCGCCGCTATCGCCAGGAAAATTACGAGGTGCGAATGGAAGTGCTGGGAGAGCGTTCTCCCGCGCTGACGGTCATCATCACGGGAATTTACGATGAGGCATGGTTACTTGAAATTGAAGCGATTGCCGCGGCGTAAAGAGCCGCTCATCGAGGAGGAATGATGATCTTGCGAACAGTCTTCGCGGTAATTTTGACCCTTTCCTTCATGGCCGGGGTTGTAGCGTCTGATGAGCCGGAGGTCGCGACGTTGAAAATCGGCGCGAAGGCTCCGAACTTCGACCTACCCGGCGTGGACGGGAAGAATTGGAAGTTGAGTGACTTCGACCAGGCGAAAATCCTGGTGGTGATTTTCACCTGTAATCATTGCCCGACGGCGCAATACTACGAAGAGCGCGTCAAGAAGCTGGTGGCCGATTACAAGGACAAGGGCGTCTCCTTCGTGGCCATCTCGCCGAATGACCCAGGATCAGTGCGGCCCGATGAGCTGGGCTACACCGACCTGGGCGACACGCTCGAAGAGATGAAAATCCGCGCGCGCGACCGGCAGTTCAATTTCCCCTACCTGCAGGGCGGAGGCAAATATGAAGCCGTCGCCAGAGCATACGGCCCGAAGGCGACGCCGCACGCGTTTATCTTCGACGCCGAGCGCAAGCTGCAATACGTCGGGCGCATAGACGACAGCGAGCGCGAAAAATTCGTGCGCGCGCGCGACGTTCGCCTGGCGCTCGATGCCATGCTCGCGGGCAAGGATATCGCCGTGAAAGAGAATCGCGTCTTCGGCTGCTCGGTCAAATGGGCGTCGAAGGGCGACGAGATCAAAAAGTATTGGGACAGGATCGCCGCCGAACCGGTGACGATCGAGCCTGCCGACGCCGAAGGGATGCGCAGATTGCGGATGAACGCCTCGCCGAACGACAAGGGGAAACTGCGAGTGGTGAACTTCTGGGCGACGTGGTGCGGCCCCTGCGTGACCGAGTTCCCGGACCTGATGACGATCAATCGCATGTACCGGCAGCGGGATTTCGAACTCGTCACGGTGGCGGCGCACTTCCCGGACGAAAAAGACGAAGCGCTCGCCTTTTTGAAGAAACACCAGGCTTCGAATAGGAACCTGATCTTCGGCGATACCGACAAGTACAAACTGATCGAGGCTTTCGAACCGGGCTGGGACGGCGCGTTGCCGTTCACCATCCTGATCGATCCGACTGGCGAGGTTCTCTACAAATCGCAGGGGCCGTTCGACGCGTTGGAAGTGAAGCGCCGCATCGTCAAATATCTCAACGAGCGCAAGCCGTGGTGAATTTGGATGACGATCTGATGACCTATCTGGAGGTTGCCGACGACCACGATAATATAAATTGGAGGGGCAGCATTGCGGACGGATTGATTGCGTTGCTCGGCCCTATGCTTCGATGATTGCTATGTCATTTAAATTTTACAGTGTAATCGCCGCTTTAACTTCCGCGCTCCTGCTATCCGCTTGCGCAGCGCACGGGCAGAACGCGCCGCGCACGGAAGTCGCGGGCATTCCGGTCAACTACGATGAGTCGCGCGTTGGAACATACTCACTGCCGGACCCATTAACTCTAAACAACGGCGCTCAAGCGCGCGACGCCAAAACCTGGATACAAAAACGGCGGCCTGAGATCGTGAGATTGTTCGAGGAGAACCAGTTTGGCCGCAGTCCGGGGCGCCCCGCTGGAATGAGCTTCGACGTTTTCGATAAGGGCGCCGCCGCGTTGGACGGGAAGGCTCTTCGCAAACAGGTGACGGTCTACTTCTCGCGGGACAAAGCGGGGCCGAAGATGGATCTGTTGATCTACCTGCCCGCCGGCGCGCGCAAGCCTGTTCCACTGCTGCTGAATCTGAGTTTTTCGGCGAACATGAGTATCGTGGATGATCCCGGAGTTAAGCCGGGCGAGGTTTGGAACCGGGAGAAGAAGAGAGTCTCTGCGACCAGAGGCTCGAATCTCGGCAGGTTGAACGTCGCGCCGTTTCTGGCTCAAGGCATCGGCGTGGCCACGGTCTATTACGGCGACATTGACCCGGACTTTCAAGGCGGCATTCCTTACGGAGCGCGGTCGCTCTACCTCAAACCCGGACAGACGGAGCCCGCGCCTGACGAATGGGGCGCGATCGCGGCCTGGGGGTGGGGATTGAGTCGCGCGATGGATTATCTGGAAACCGACAAGGAAGTTGACGCCAAGCGCGTCGCCATCCTGGGTGTGTCGCGACTCGGCAAGACCGTGCTCTGGGCTGGCGCGCGCGACGAGCGCTTCGCGATGGTCATCGCCAGTTGTTCGGGCGAGGGCGGCGCGGCGTTGAGCAGGCGCAATTATGGCGAGACGATCAAACATCTGACTGAGCCAACAAGATACCCATATCAGTTTTGCGCCAATTACCGGAAGTACGCCGACCAGGTAGATCGGTTTCCGGTGGACTCGCACATGCTGATTGGGTTGATCGCGCCACGGCCAGTATTGCTGCAAACCGGCGATACTGACGTATGGTCTGATCCGAAAGGAGAGTTCCTGGCCGCTGTCGCTGCTGAGCCTGTCTTCCGATTGCTCGGCAAGCAGGCATTGGGCACGGAGCAAATGCCACCCGCCGGACAGCCGATCTTGCATACGCTCGGCTATGCCATGCATGCGGGCGGACACGGAACCATTCCATCCGATTGGGATCTATTCCTGAAGTTCATGCAACTGCATCTGCAACAGGAATCATTCAAGTCATCACGATGACGCCCAGAAACAATTAAAACGCGCCGCGTAATAACGACTTTTGGTGTTTGAAAAATAAATGCAACTCCACCTCCTCGTCGCGGCAGCGACGGTTGATCCTAGCCCGGCTTTGAAAAGCCGGGGGAGCAGTCGCATAGTGGTTTTAGTCGCGGCAGCGACGGTTGACACCGATCTGCAAGGTCAACCGT
>DATCXQ010000457.1:0-9005 GCA_036565725.1 Blastocatellia bacterium | reverse complement strand
GCGGGCAATGACTTAGCCACCGGAGTAGGAGTGGGAGTAGGCGTGGGAGTAGGAGTCGGAGTCGGGCGAACGGGCGGCGGCTCGAAGTTCTGCAAAATTTCAAACTGAGTCATCTGCAGAGTGCTGAGAGCCGACAATGGCCGCGAGAGAAAGTTGTCGGACAGATCTTCAGGATGAAGCTGCTCTTCGATGTATTGCTCTATGCCCATCCGCCGCACCCGCTCGATGTCGCCCGGGCGCGGGCCGAAGCCGGCGCGATTGAGCAGGTGCAGAATCTTCTGCTCTTCGGTCAATTGCGGAGTCGAGGCCGTCGCGCGCCGGCTGCGTCCGGACGTCGAGACGTTCGCGGGCAGCGGGATCAATCGCTCGTCTACGAACGCCTCGGCGGGCAGATCGGGTTTGAGCGGGGCGACGGGCGACGCCGGCGGATTGGCCGGAGGTTGTTGAGCCGCGAACGGAATTGCAAAGACAAGCGCGAGCGCAAGCCCGACGAGCAGAAGAGCCAGTGAACGAACGCGAAGAATCGTGTGCATGCTCATCTCATATTTCCTTTGCAAAATTGTGTCGCGGGGGAACGGTAATCATATCACCGTAAGCGATCATCGGTAAGTAGACAAAACTGTTCCTCGCGGCGCCCCCGCGCGATGTGATACTCTATTCGCGACCTGGTTATGCGGACTGTTCAAATTAACCATAGCGAAGATCTACAGGAAGACGGTCGCGACGCCTCACGCGAGGGAGATTCGTTCAGCAAGTTATACGCGTTCGCTCCGCTCGACCGCTACCCTTTCAAACAACGACTGATCATTCGATTCGCCGGGGTGGCGCTTTACTGGATGGTGCGAGCCATCGGCGCCACCTTGAAATTTGAAGTCAGGGGGTGGGAGCATCACACCGACCGCGAGCCGCTGGTCTACTGCTTCTGGCACAACCGCATTCCGATCGCCACTTATTTCTGGCGACATCGCGGCATCGTCGTGATGTCGTCGCGCAGCTTCGATTCGGAATACATCGCGCGTTTCATCCAGCGGTTCGGCTACGGCGCGGCGAAAGGCAGCTCGACGCGAGGCGCGCTCTCCGGGTTGATTCAGATGATCCGCGCCGTCAGATCGGGCAAGAGCGCGGCCTTCACCGTGGACGGCCCGCGCGGGCCGATTTACGAAGCGAAGCCCGGCGCGTTGCTGCTGGCCAAGAAGACCGGCGCGGCGATCCTGCCTTTCTCGATCTCGTTCGACCGCTGCTGGCGGCTGCCGAGCTGGGATCGGATCGAGATTCCCAAACCCTTCGCGAAGGCTCACGTCGTCATCGGCGAGCGGATCTACGTGAAGGACGCCGACGACGAGGCCGAACAGCGGCGATTCCAACGCGCGCTCGACGAACTGCGCGAACGCGGCGACGCGCTCGCCGGAAGCCATTCTTGACAGCCCCGGAGGCCAATCTTAGAATCCCCGTTCGGTCCCATCAGAATGGGACTCATAGGACTCATGGGAGATATAGGACATCATAAAACTGGCAAGTCCCATAAGTCCCATAAGTCCCATAAATCCTATGAGTCTAATTCATGACGCTCACGAAAATTCCCGAGGAGAGAACAATTTGTACAGCGAAGAATTGTCAGGAGATATAGCCGCGCCGAGGCCCGTTCCGATGGCGCGCACGATCGCCGCCACGGTGGCGACTTTCATTGTGCCCGGCCTCGGCCATGCGCTTTTGGGCAAGGTGGCGCGCGGTGCGATTATCGGCGGCGTCATCATAGTGATGTTCGCGCTCGGTTTCGCGATGAAAGGCCACCTTTACAAGCCCGACCCGAACGAATGGCTGACCTGGTTCTTCAGCTTTCTGAACGCCGGAATGGGGCTGCCTTATCTGGTTTGCGTCCTGGCCGATTGGGGAGTTCAGATCACTCCTGGACAGGCGGCGAAGGTCACGTTTGAATACGGCAACACATTTCTCTGCGTCGCGGGCGCGTTGAACATGCTGGCGGCGATGGACGCTTACGACATCGGGATCGGGAGGAAGTCATGACGCATTTTACGGCCCTGGTCCTGTTCAGCTTGCTGGTCTCGGTGGCGTTCGCCACGCTCTCTTCCGAGCATCACACCACGCCGGAGAAAGTCAAATACGGCGCGAAAGTTTTCGGCTATTTCGTGGGCGTCGGATATCTGATTGCGTGGGCGCTCTTTTTTCTGCCGTTCTGAATATACGAATTTAGGAGTAGGGGGAAACGCGGAACACACGGAAGAGGTCGAGGATCGAGGATCGAGGATAGAAGATCGAGGACCGAGGATCGAAATGGATTCTTCGCGATTTTCTATCTTCCATCTTCGATCCTCGATCTTCTTCCGTGTGTTCCGCGTTTTCTATGGTTTTGGTCATCTCGTTATCCCGACAAATTGTGAGGTGAGACTATGGAATGGTTAACAATAAAGGTTGCGCTGGCGATAGGCGCGTTGTTGTTGATCGGGTTTCTGCTGATAGTGTGGAAGTTTTTCGGCAAAGTGTTCAAGCATGTTGTGATCATGCTGCTCATAGGCGTCGCAGGCGCGGTGTTTTTTATCTATGTGGTTTACATCCGCTATGGCTCGTTCTCGGCGCGCCCGCAGCCTAACATAGGCAAACACGCTTATATGAAAGGGAGCGGAGAATACATCGGCGTCGTGGAAGCAGAGGGGGAAGACAGCCGTCGTGGCAAAGTCTGGATTATTCGACCAGCGGGAGGTTATCCGCAAAAATACTCCAAATTGCGCGTGGAGTTGAAAGATAAGATGGAGCTTAAATCGGGGCCGACACTTGCGCCGCCGCCCGAGAGCAAACCGGCCTCTGACAAAGTGGATAAGAAGAAGAAAAATTAGAGATCGGACGGCATGGCGCGCGGCGGTTGTGGCCGGTTTGGCGATTCAGACTGGCGTCGTTTAGACTAGCCTTTTGAACGTTTCAACAGGAGCTTCCGTCGAAGATTTTATGCCGTTGCACGAAACAGAAGCCTTCGTTCTGCGCACCTTTACGATCAAGGAAGCCGACAAGGTCTGCGTTTTCTTCACCCGTGAGGCGGGCAAGTTGCGCGGGGTGGCGCATGGCGCGCGCAGGTTGAAGAGCCGGTTCGGCGCGAGTCTGGAGCCTTTCACGGAAGTCTCGCTAGTCTATTTTCAGAAAGAGAACAAGGAACTGGTCTCGATCTCGAACTGCGAGATCATCAACTCGCAATTCGTCGAGGGGCTGAGCAGCGAGACCTTGGGAGTGATCCATTACCTGGCCGAGCTGGTGATCGAATTCGTTCCCGACCACGAGCCGAACGAGCGGGTCTATCGCCTGATTTGCGCTACGCTCGAATCGCTGCGGCGGGCCGGCGCTGCGGGAGTAAAAGGGCGCGACGAGAAACTGCCCGCCATTGTTCGATATTTTGAAATCTGGATGCTGAAGCTCGCCGGATTTTTCCCTCACTGGAAAAATTGCGGGGCATGCGAAAAAGGTCTGGCGGGCGAGGCGTCGGTCTGGTTGACGAACGAGGGCATCCCGCAGTGTCAGGCTTGCGGCGGCGGGCGCGGCGAAGAGTTGAGGCCCCTCGTGTGGCGGACGATTCATGAGGTTTTGACGCAACCCCCGGCGGCGTTCCTGTCGCCCGAACGCGACGCGCGTTCGATCGCTCAGATCGGCAATCTCACGGCGCGGTTAATCGATCGCGTCCTCGAACGAGAATTGAAGTCATACGAAGTCCTGGATCGGCTGAGGCCGGTCGAATACGTAGAACAAAACCGTTATAAGGAGTTACGAACTGCAAATGAATAAGAAGTACGTCTATCTGTTTGCCGATGGCCAGGCCGAGGGCACGGGGAAGATGAAAGATCTGCTCGGCGGCAAAGGCGCCGGGCTGGCTGAGATGACTAACGCCGGGCTGCCAGTCCCGCCGGGGTTCACGATCACTACCGAAGCCTGCACAGCCTACTACGCGGCGGAAGAGAAATTCCCCGAAGGCATGTTTGATGAAGCGCGGGCCGCCCTGGAGCGGGTCGAACAGGCGACCGGCAAGAAGTTCGGCGGCGCCGAGAATCCGCTTCTCGTCTCGGTGCGATCCGGCGCGAAATTCTCGATGCCCGGAATGATGGACACGGTGTTGAACCTTGGATTGAACGACGAGACGCGCGAGGCCCTGGCTCGCCTCACCGGCAACGAGCGGTTCTCTTACGACGCCTACCGGCGCTTCATTCAGCTCTTCGGCAAGATAGTGCTGGGCATCGACTCCGAAAAGTTCGATCACAAATTCGACGAACACAAGAAGAAACTCGGCGTGACCGAGGACACTCAGGTCGGCGCCGAAACGCTCAGCCTTCTGATCCAGGATTACAAGGCGATCGTCAAGAAAGAGACCGGCAAAGATTTTCCGACAGACCCGCGCAAGCAGTTGGATCTGGCGATCAGGGCCGTCTTCGCTTCGTGGAACGGGCGGCGCGCGCGCGATTACCGGCGCATCCACAAGATTTCCGACGACCTCGGCACGGCGGTCAACGTCCAGGCGATGGTCTTCGGCAATATGGGCGAAGATTCGGGCACGGGCGTGGCCTTCACTCGCGACGTCGCGACCGGCGAGAAAATCCTCTACGGCGAATTCTTGCAGAACGCGCAGGGCGAAGACGTGGTCGCCGGCATCCGCACGCCGAAGAAGATCGCCGAATTGAAAGGCGTCATGCCTGAAGTCTATGACCAGTTCCAGCAGGTCGCCACGCGCCTCGAAAATCACTACAAGGACGTCCAGGACCTGGAATTCACCATCGAGCGCGGCAAGCTATATATGCTCCAGACGCGCGTCGCCAAGCGCACCGGCGCGGCCGCCGTTCGCATCGCCGTCGAGATGGCGGGCGAGGGCGTTATTGACAGGGCGACCGCCGTGCAGCGCGTCGAACCGGGGCAGCTCGACCAGTTGCTCCACCCGATGATCGACCCGAAAGCGTCAGTCAACGTCATCGCCACCGGACTGCCAGCAAGCCCCGGCGCGGCTTCGGGCAAGGTGGTCTTCGACCCGGACCACGCTGAAGAGGAGGCCAAGAAGGGCGAGAAGGTGATCCTGGTAAGAATCGAGACTTCGCCGGAGGACTTTCACGGAATGGTCGCGGCCCAGGCGATCCTGACAGCGCGCGGGGGAATGACCAGCCACGCCGCCGTCGTGGCGCGCGGGATGGGCAAATGCTGTGTGGCGGGCTGCAGCGACCTCAACATCGACTACGCCGCCAAACAGTTCGCCGCCAACGGCGTGACGGTCAAAGAGGGCGATTGGATCACGCTGGACGGCTCGACAGGGCGCGTCATTCTTGGCCAGATTCCGTTGATCGCGCCTGAAGTCAGCGGCGATTTCAGGACACTCATGGTGTGGGTCAACGAATATCGCAAACTCGGCCTGCGCGCCAACGCCGACACGCCGCGCGACGCGATGGTCGCGCGCGAATTCGGCGCCGAAGGCATCGGGCTGTGCCGCACCGAGCACATGTTCTTCGAAGGCGACCGCATCGACAGCGTGCGCCAGATGATCCTCTCGTCGGGCGAATACAAAGCCCTCGAAGCGCAGCTCAACACGGCGAAGGCCGAGCTTGAGAAGGCCTCGAAAGAAAAGAAAGCCGACGCCAAGAAGCGCGTCAAAGAGATCGAGAAGAAGATCAAGCGTCCGAGCGACCTCTATCATGGCGCGCTGGACGCGCTCCTGGAGCTGCAGCGCGAGGATTTCGCGGGCATCTTCCGCGCGATGAACGGGTACCCGGTGACGATCCGCACGCTCGACCCGCCGCTCCACGAATTCGTCCCGCACGACGACAAGACGCTCAAAGATCTGGCCAAGAAGATCAAAATGAACTTCAAGGAGGCCAAGGCCCGCGTCACGCAGTTGCACGAATTCAACCCGATGCTCGGCCACCGCGGGTGCCGCCTCGGCATCGTCTACCCTGAGATCACCGAGATGCAGGCGCGTGCGATCTTCGAGGCAGCCGTCAAGGTCGCGCGCGAAGGCGTCGTCGTCAAGCCGGAGATCATGATCCCGCTTGTGGCCAACGTGAACGAACTGAAGCTGCAGACGGACGTCGTCCGCCGCGTCGCAAGCGAGGTCTTCGCGCGCGAAGGCGAGTCGGTGGAGTATCTGGTCGGAACGATGATCGAGCTGCCGCGCGCCGCGCTGACCGCCAATCGCATCGCCGAGGTCGCTGAGTTCTTCAGCTTCGGCACAAACGACCTGACGCAGACCGCGATGGGGTTGAGCCGCGACGATTCGGGCCGCTTCCTGCCGTTCTACGTCGAGAAGAAAATATTCCCCGACGACCCATTCCAGACTCTCGATCAGGAAGGCGTGGGCCAGCTTCTAGATATCGGCGTCAAGCGCGGACGTTCGACGCGATCCGATCTGAAAGTCGGCATCTGCGGCGAGCACGGCGGCGACCCCGAATCGGTGATCTTCTGTCACAAGGTCGGGCTGAATTACGTGAGCTGTTCGCCTTACCGGGTGCCGATCGCGCTGCTGGCCGCCGCTCATGCGGCGCTGGCCGATCAGGTCAGCGCGACGGCGGTGGGGACTACGGCGTAGCTATGATATTGTCTTGAATCAAGGCAAATCACTGAGACGCGGGTGGGCGGGGAATCTCGTCCCCCGCGTTTCGCATTTTTTGCAAGAAAATATGGCACAAACGGTTCTATCAGACGTCTGAATGATGCCGACAATCATTTACCATCAGGAGGTCGTATGACGAGAAAGATTAAAGCCAGGTTTGCGGGTGTTGTTCTGTTCATGACGCTCTGCTCCGTGACTGTTTGGGCCACAACCTGGGCGGATGAGGAGTTTGTATGTCCCGTATGCAAAACCAAAAATACGTTCAGCGTAGTGATGAGTTATGGATCCTACATCTATCAGTGGCCGTCGAAGTATCAATACGTCTTCTGGCCATTGACGGATGAACATGTCATGTACAGTTGCAAAAAATGCTATCTTTCAGTCTCCATGTGGGACTTTGACAAATTGCCCAAGGAAAAGCTGGAAGAAATTCGAAGCGCGCTTAAAGGAATCGAGATCAAAGGAAATTACAAACGTTATTGGGAAATTCCGATGTCGCAAAGGCTTGAAGCGGCCGAGAAGATATATGCGGTGTTGCAGAAAGACGACGATTTCTGGCTTCAGTTTTATCGGGTGAAAGGTTATCACTACGCCGCCGAGAAGGATCAGGCGAAGGCGGATGAGGCGAGAAAGAAAGCGCTCGACCTCGCCACGCGAATGCTTAACGAAAAAGACCAGGCCACTCCAAAAAAAGAACTATGGCTGATTTCCGGCGCAATGAAGCATTTCCTGGGAGACGACAAGGGGGCGCTGGATGATTTGAATACGGCCTTGAAGACGAAGTATGAAGATAAAAAGTTGGATAAGGAAAAGAACGAGAATGGCGAGACGAACCTGTCAGCGTTCGTAAAAGAATACGTCGAGAAGATTCAAAGTCCGCAAAAACCGCGCTTAATGCAAGACCAATGACGCGCTGTATGCACTGGAAACTATCAAACGCAATCTTCCTTCTCGTCTGCTTGGTGGCCGCCGGCGCCGCAGCCTTCGCGCAATCGGCCCCTCAAACATCAGGCTCCCAAGAGGCGGACAAGCAAGCAGCGGACGCGCGGCAAACGCCTCAGGTCGTCTACACGACTCCGCCCAAGATCTCCGTCGCCAGGTTTAAACTTGGCGACTCAGAGGCTTGCGAGGTTCGGGGCAACGTCACATTCACGCTCACGGCGGCGAACGACGACGACACCGTGGTCGGAACGCTCGTCTTCACGATTCCAGAAGGGGCGCGGAAAAAGATAGCGGAGGCCTCTGGCGAGCCGTTAACTGCGATTCCGGCGAGGGTGGCGCGAAAAGACGTGGCCGCCGGTTTCCGTAAGGGGACGTCGTGCCCTGAGGTCAGTCTCGAAATAGGCGCGACGGAATTAGAGGTGGCCGGGGCGAAGTTGAGTTTCGATCGCGTCGTGGTCAATGTCGTTGAAACTATTGAAGAGGTCCCGCAACATTTCTGCGTTTGGACGCGACAAATCAACGCCAATCGCTCGCGCCGTGGCGTCATCGCCTCGCTCAACCGTCTGATCACCGTGGAACCCTAAAGTGATTGCGCGTGACGCCCGATGTGCTAAAATGCGTCCGTTGTCCATCACCAACCCATTGACTTTTACAATTTTTGCAGCAAACTTTGGCGCCAAATTTCGAGGCGCCGGAATTGAGCGATGATCTTTCCACCACCAACAGGCTGACGCCTGTTTTCCCGATTCGTTCAACTCCCCTCTTGCGCTGGGATGTTTTTTTGAAGGGAGGATACGATGTGTAAGAACAGAATCTTAGGTCCGCCAACCATCACTCTCCTCGCGATATTCTTCTGCCTTATCGCAGTTCGCGTCGAGCAGGCCGCTCAGCAAGGTTCGCAACCTGATAAACCCCCAAGCAAAGAGCCCAACTCTCAGTCGTCTGGTCCTCAATCGCCTGGCGGCGGAGAGTCAGTGAGGTGGCCGATCTTCTTGCCGAGAAAACCGCAGTCGTCAGGCGGCGTTGCGCAGGATCAGAAGACGGGGCAGAAAAAGGAATCGGAGCAAAAGCCGGAGCAGAAACCGGAGCAGAAGCAGGAATCGGAGCAGAAACAGGAAGCCAAAACGACTCCGGCTCCGGAGAAACAATCTCCGCTGCAACCGCAGCGGCCCCAATCGACCAATCAAGGAGACCAGGACCGGATCAAGGAGTTTACAGATCTGGTCTCGCTGCCTGTCACGGTGACCGACGCCTATAACCGTCTGGTGACCGGGCTGGACCGAAATCACTTCGAGATCTACGAAGACAAGGTCAAGCAGGAGATCGCCTTCTTCAGCGATGACGACGCGCCGGTCAACCTGGGGATCGTCTTCGACGTGTCGGGGAGCATGAAAGGCAAGCTCGACCGCGCCAGAGACTCGCTCAAGGCCTTCATCCAGACCTCGCACAGCGACGACGACTTCTTCCTGGTCGGGTTCAA
>DATCXQ010000444.1:0-14478 GCA_036565725.1 Blastocatellia bacterium | reverse complement strand
AGCCCGTAGACGAAAATCTAACTTCAGGTGAAAACTTAATTGCTCGCGCTACGCGCAAGCCGCTTCCCGGCGTTGAAACGCTTGTCGTTACCCAAATCTTTCGAGATGAGCGATTCTTGCTTTGCGCCCTGAAAGGGCGGCGGAAATTAGCCGGCGGTGGAACCGCCGGAATGCCAGTCGTTATTGCTTTGCGCCCCGGCAGGGGTGCGGGATCAGAGCGCGGGGAAAAGAAGTTTCGCAGTTCAAAGTTCCGTCCCGCGCCCCTGCCGGGGCGCGACAGGTCGGCGCTCAGTTACCGGCGGTTCCACCGCCGGCTAATTTCCACCGCCCTTTCAGGGCGAAAAGCAAGAATCGGTTATCTCGAAAGATTTGGGTAATGACAAGCGTTGAAACGGCCGGGCTAAAGTCAGCCGCCGCTCACGCGGCGAAAACCAAAGCCTTTTTTTCAAAAGTGTCCTGACATCAGGTTCTGCCCTGACTATTTCAGGATTGGCCAGATCGCATTGGCCAGCCGAAGAGAAGGATTTCCGGCATCCACCGCAAATCCGTCCTCGACTGACCAGATTGCTGATAGAACCGCTTGAGCAAATCCCCAAGCCAACGCCCGGTCGTAGTTCAGCTTCAATTTAGCTTCAAAACACCTGAGCCTTCTCTCGACCGTCTCCGGAGAGGCGAACAGCTCAGGTTTTTCAACCGGATTCCGAAGACTGGCCCCAATCTCGTATTCAACTTCACCGATCACGCCCTTCGGGTCTATCGCTAACCAACCACGATCAGAATCAAACAAAACGTTGTAGTGCTGAAGATCACCGTGAAGGAGTCTGACGCTTCGTTGCGACGCGCAGAGGTCGAAATACAATTGCCGGGCCTGTGCTACAAGTCGGGCTGGGATTTGACGATCGCCGCTCTCCAGATAGCGCTGAAACCCCTTTCCCCAGTCTTGCGCGCTGACGAACGCTTTAAACTCTTCGCGCGATGGTTCATCCGATGATTCACACGGACGAGACATTCGGTCAATCACATCAGCCAGGATTTCCGTCGCCTCTTCGTCTCGACCATCGAGGGCGACGCTTGCGAGCTGAGCGCCCGGATTTAACCTTTCGAGCAGCAGAGCGCCTTCGATGTATTCATAAACCCGCGCCATTCCCCTGGCGCCGAATGCGGCCATTACGGCGCCGCATTGCCACTCGTCGCCAGGCTGCCGTATCACTTTAAGCGCGACAGCCTGATCGCCGCGTTTGCCGAGGGCTATAAAAGAGCTTTGAGTCTCCAGTGTGTCCTGGACAACGACGCCCCAGTCACGAACCAGATCCTCGACTCGTTTCTCCAGTCGCCTCATAGCCTCTATTTTTCGACGTAGTAATAATTGAGATGTATCCCCGATATGCTGATCGCGCCTTCGCGCATGGCTATGCCCGATCCGTTCAGTTCGGCTTGCGCGGCGGGGGTCAACAATATCTCTCCCCTCTCCGCAATGTCTTCGCCGAGCTTGCATGCCAGGTTCATCTCGTCGCCGAATATGTCTTCATCACCGATATTCAGGATTTTTCCATACCCTATTCCGAAAGCGACATAGAGCTGCCGGTCTGCGGGCAGAACCGTATTCACGGCGTTGAGGCGAGTGATGATCTCCCGGCTGGCCTTCACCGCGTCCGCGACCGTGTCGAACAGGCAGAACAGGTTGTCGGCGTCAGTCTTGATCACCGTTCCCCCGTATTGCTCGACGCAGGGCCTGCAAATCAACTGCATTTGATGGATCATCAGCAGGAACGAGATTATCCCGTGCTGCTGCGTGGTTCTGGAAAAGCCGCTCATGTCGAGCGTCAGCACGGCCTTACACTGGCCGAAAGTGTCTTCTATATTCTGCGCTATCTCCGCTCGCCGCTCAGGGAAGCTGATCATGTCGTTGAGCAGTCGGCCCAGAGCCTGCCGTGAATTGATTTGTTCGAGAGATTTTTCGTTATCGAGAGACGCGTCATTCATTGTTTGATCCCGCCGCCTATGACTAATTCACATGGCCCTACGAAGATGCTGGCCCTGATTTCACCACTCGTTTATGGTCAGTTGTGTATCCCTGAATCGAAAGTCAATATGGCGTGATGTAGCGCGCCAGACATTGCCTTCTTGTTCTGCTTTGCGTAGCCACATTATCAATGCCGGCAGCGCTTCATTGACAAGAACATTTTCAACTACTTTCCTCTCCTCAGAGCGCACTGCCCATAACCATATGCTTGACAGCCCGGCTGCCCATCCTTTGTGCGCCTCGCCAGAGTAATTGCCCCGCAATATTAGGTTGTCTGATTTGAGATCAAAGCAGTAGTGGACTGTATCAATCTTGGTCAACTCCGCTTCGTCAAGCAGTTCATCCAA
Source organism: Blastocatellia bacterium (assembly GCA_036565725.1). GTDB lineage: Bacteria > Acidobacteriota > Blastocatellia > RBC074 > RBC074 > JAJVID01. The sequence goes on along the minus strand of DATCXQ010000444.1, from coordinate 12,108 downwards.
GAGACCGCGTTTTAGCGGGTAGCTGTAGCCTCTCGGTAGTTTTCTTTTGCTGAAGCTATACTCCGGCATGGCTTGCTGTCTATTGTTTATCACGCGCTCAATCCGCGCTATACCAGTTTTCAAATGTATGAAGACTGTTAGCCACCGCAGGGCACAGAGAACACAGAGAAATCATTATGCCCTCTGTGCCCTCTGTGTGCTCTGTGGCTATCCATTTTGACTTCGCGTCCCCATCATTCTTTTTTTTACTTGATTGGCTTGCCGTCAGCGTCAATGAAATTGATCTGGCCCAAATTCAGCTCCTTGATCTTCGGCTCGATCACGGCGCGGTCGCCGACGACGAGCAGGATCATTTGCCCGGGCAGCAACCACTTCTTTGCCAGCGCCGTCAGCGCTTCGGGCGTGGTCGCCTTCACCGCCGCCGGGTACTTCGAGTAGAAGTCGTCCGGCAGGCCGTAGGTCACTATGTCGCCGATCTTGCCCGCGATCCCGCCCGCCGTCTCGTATTGTCCCGGCAGCGACATCGTCAGGTTGCTCTGCGCGAATTTCACCTCGTCCATCGTCGGGGGCCGCGCGTCGCGAATCTCGCGTAACTCCTTCATCAGTTCTTGGAGTGACTCCTTGGTCACGTCCGTCCGCACGGGCGCGAACACGCCCAGGAGGCCTTGCCCTTTGGCCATGAACGGGAACGTCCCCGCGCCGTAGGTGTAGCCCTTCTCTTCGCGCAGGTTCATGTTTAAGCGCGACGTGAACTGGCCGCCGAGGATGGCGTTGAGAACTTCGAATGGCGTGGTGTCCGGGTCGTTGCGCGGAGCGAGCAGGTGGCCGCCGATGATGACCGATTGCGCAGCTCCTGGCTTGTCGATCATATAAACGACCGTCTGCTTCGGCTGTTCGCGCGGCGGGACGACGATTTTCGGCGTCTCGCCAGGCTTCCACGCGGCGAAGGCCTTTTCAAGCAGCGGCGTGATCTCCTTGAGCGTCGTGTCGCCGGTCACGACGAGCGTGGCGTTGTTCGGCTTGAACCAGGCGCGGTGGTAATTGACAAGGTCGTCGCGCGTGAAAGCCTTGACCGATTCGGGCGTGCCGGAACCTGTGAGCGGTTGGGAGTAAGGGTGGCCGTCGCCGTAAAGCAAAATTGGCATGACGCGCACCGCGAGCGCGCTCGGGTTGCCCTTCTCGAAGAAGATGCGTCCGAGCGTCTGCTGGCGCTTGCGCTCGATTTCAGCCTCGGGGAACGAAGGGTTGAGAATCAAGTCGGCCCACAACGCGATCGAAGGTTCCAGGCGCGACTTGAGCGCGTTCAGACTGACGGTCGCGCTGTCGAGGAAAGACCCTGCGTCAATCTGCGCGCCGAACCGTTCGGACTCGTCGCTGATTTGCAGCGCGGAGCGCGTCGCCGTGCCTTCGGTCTGCAGGGCGGCGGTGAAGGACGAAAGGCCGAGCTTCGCCTTCGGGTCGGCTGACCAGCCGCCGCGCACGATCAAATTCATCTGCACGGCCGGAACCTTATGGCTCTCGGCGATGACGACTTCGAGTCCGTTCGAAAGCTTTGCGCGTTGAAGCGCGGGCAGGGTGAGATTGGCGGCGTCGCCGAGAGCCGGCATTTTCGAGCGGTCGAAGCCCGCCGCCTCAGCGCCCGCCGCGTATTTCGGCATAGGCGTCACCCGCATCACCGCGCGCCCTTCGTGAAGCCAGCGCCGCGCCGCCGCGTGAATCGTCGCGGGTGTGACGGCGTAATAGCGCGCGAAATCCTTTTCCAGAAAATTCGTGTCGCCGAGGAAGGTTTGATAATTGGCCAGCAGGTCGCTCTTGCCGCCGAAGCCGCCGATGCGCTCAAGTCCACGCAGCAGGCCCGCCAGCAATGAAGTGCGGGCGCGATCGACCTCCTCTTCCGACGGCGGAGCGGCCTTGACCTTCTCGACCTCTTCCCAGACCAGCGGCTCGATCTCGTCCAGCGTCTTGCCCGGCGCCGCCGTGACCGTGATCGTGAACTTGCCACCTATCTCCTGCGCCGGGTTGCCGACCGAGACGCTCTGCGCCAGTTTCAAGTCGTAAACGAGTCGCTTGTAAAGCCGCGAGGTTTTGCCACTCCCCATAATACTGGCGAGCAGGTCCAGGTTGGGCTCGCCCGACGAGAAGCGCGCGGGCGAGTGCCAGGCGATGTAAAGACGCGGCAGAGGCGCCTGGTCGTCCATGTTCAAACGGACTTCGCGCTGCAATTCCGGAACCCACTCCTTCATCCGGCCCACGGGAGGCCCCGGCGGAATCGGGCCGAAATACTTCTCGACCATCGCCTTCGTCTTCGCGACGTCGATGTCGCCCGCGACGACCAGCGTGCAGTTGTTCGGCGTGTAATACTCCTTGAAGAAATTCTCCACGTCCTGCTTCGACGCCGCGGTCAGGTCGTCCATGTACCCGATGACCGGCCAACTGTATGGGTGATGCGTCGGGTACATCGCTGCGTCCATCCGCTCTTCGACCAGTCCGTAGGGTTGATTGTCTATGCCCTGTCGCCGCTCGTTCTTGACGACTTCGCGCTGGTTGTCCACCCGCTCCTGCGTCATCGCCGGGAGCAGGCAGCACATTCGGTCGGCCTCGACCCAGAGCGTACGTTCGAGCGCGTGCGAAGGGACGTTCTGAAAGTAATTAGTGCGGTCGTTATTGGTCGTGCCGTTGAGGTCAGTAGCGCCGATGGCTTCGATCGCCTTGAAATAGTCGGTGTCGTGATTCTTCGACCCCTGAAACATCATGTGCTCGAAGAGGTGCGCGAACCCCGTCCGCCCGCGTCGCTCGTTCTTCGAGCCGACGTGATACCAGATGTTGACCGCGACGATCGGCGTCGTATGGTCTTCGTGCAAAATGACGGTAAGACCGTTCTGGAGCGTGTATTTCTCGTTCGGAATCTTCGGCGGCGCGATCTGCTGAGCGACCGCAATAGCCGGAATCGCCATTATTACGACAATGAGCAGGAGCTTCGCCGCCGCTCTGTAAGCATGAATTTTCATCTTTTCCCTCCCGGAAAACGTACTAAAGCTTCTTCACCAAATCTCCAACCCGAATCACGCCAGGCTGCGCGACCTTGGCGTTCACGCCGCGCAACTGAAGTTGTCTTCCGACAGGAGAGTTGACCAACTTTAACGCGTCCAACCCAAACCGCGCCGCGAATTTCTTACAGCCGGTGTGAGGTTGATCGGTCACTTCGATCACGGCCGAGCCCAGAGCCAGGCGTGTCCCCGGCGGCAAATTTTCCTGGCTCACATCCATGTCAATAAACAATTGATCACCAGCCAGAGGCCACCGCCCTTTCTCGCCCGCAACCAGGGCGATCACGCGCGCATTCATGACGTTGAGCTGCATGTCGGGATGCGGCGCCCCGTCAGGCGTACGGGTACTGGCGCGAACTTTCCAACTGTCACCGACAAGACCTTCGACCAGGTCCAGCGCTCCTTCCTCTAAAACCTCCCGCGCATCGACCTGCGGCCGCCGCACAATCAACGCGATGACCCCTTCGTCTTTGGGCGATTGGCGGATCGCGTCTAAACCGGCCTCAAGCTCCGCCGTCGTCAAATGTTTCGCATCAGTCATTCTAGTTCCCTACCATTCCCACCAGGTTATTAAGCTGCCCACTTATCCATCCGGGCAAGTCGAATTCATCCCTATCCAGCGCCATTTTTATATTCTTCTCTTTTGTCATTTCCTTGAATGTCGCATAGGGGATCAAGAAATCCACGCTTTCAAACACGTATCCTTCACTTTCGCTAGGCCAAACATCTCGGGCCGCGCTCAGTTCTATCTTCCTCCCTCCCGAATGAATGGTTAGCAGCGGGCGGTCGGAAAACCTTCTTTTTGTGAAGTTGGAGAGAAAGGAAATGCGACCCATCTCCGGCGCGGTTACTTTTCTTCCAGGAATTTGGAAATCAACACTCATACTGAAAGACTCGCGCATGTTATGGCGGATTGCCATGTTGAAAGCCCACACCCTTGTCAGATCTTCTTCAAAAAATAGGCTGCTCTGTCCCAACCTTTTTTCTTTAGTTCAAGGGCGGTTTGCAATTGCGTGTACGGTAGGGGCGGACCTGCGTGTCCGCCCCGAATTGAGCGCACAGGCGCCCACCGGGGCAGACACGTAGGTCTGCCCCTACACTGATTTGCAAACCGCTCTAGAATCTTAATGCGTGACTTCATATCTCGTACTCGTCGCTGAAGAATCGGGTCGTTGTCATTGCAGGGAGTTGGAGATGGACGAGCGAAAGTATAGGTTCGGGAAAGAAGCAAGGCAATCTTTTTTCTCGGTGAGGATGCAGGAGTCATCACAGGCTGGAGAAGCTGATCAGCTTCACGTCATTCTCTTTCAATTTTGCGACGATGTCCGGGTCGGTGAGCAACCGCAGTTCATTCGCCCGCGACGCCCGCAGGCGTGTTTTAACTCCGTCCAGTTCGGCGTCATCGTAACCGGGGTGGCACATCAGCTCGCTAGCGCCGGCGGGCAATCGTTCGATCAGATCGATCAGCCAGGGCTTCGTCCAGAATCCGGAGCGGGCGACCCCGAAGAAAAAATCGGGTGTCTTCACGCCCGATTTCTTAAGCCTCGCGTCGCCGATCCGGCACAACTGCGATAATCCGAACGCGCCGGCGCTCTGCGTGATGAGCTTGAATGATTTCGCGTCGCGGTCGAAGCGCCAGCGCTCGCGCGGCGCCCGGACGGCGCCGACCCCGTAATCTTTGATCGTCGAGGTAATCGCCTCGCAGACCTGAGGCAGCGCGTGCGTATGTTTGTGGCTGTCGACGTGGGTCAGCCGCAGCCCGGCGTTCAAAGCCTTTTCGATCTGGGCGCGCAATTCGATGACGACCTCATTGATATTCAACCGCCCCGCCAGCATGCGTATCAATACCGCCTGGCTAGTTCCCCAAAACTCGCCGGAGTCGTCAATCAGGCTGCCGACGCGCGAAGCGTCGGCCACGGGGGGTCCCTGCGTGATGTTGAAGTGCAATCCGACGCCGAGCGACGGATGGTCTTTGGCCAGGCGGACGGCCGCGTCGAACGCGGGCATGTTGGCCATCAGCGTCGCGCTGGTGATGGCGCCACGCGCATGGCCCTCTATGATCGCGCGATTGACGCCGTTGGTCAGCCCGAAATCATCCGCGTTTACGATTAGTCTCTTCATTCCGTTAGCTTTCTTTACCGCTTCCCTTTCGCGCCGAGGCGAGGAAAACCAATCCGATTCCGATCCAGAAAAACATTCTGATTTTGCGGATCAGCGCCAGCGTCACGCCATGATCGAAACCGAATCCGGCGGCCTTGACGAGCGCCCCGGTGCCCGCCTCGTCCACTCCGACGAGCGCCGGGACGAAGGCGAAGGCCATGTTGATCGCCCGGTTGACCGCCTCGAATGTGAACGCGGCGCCGACATCCACGCCGAGTCCCATCAGCCGCAGCGTCAGATAAATTTCCACTGCGCCAGCGAGATGGAAGGCCGCATGGCACAACACTAGAATGAAGAAATCGCGCGGGCGCCTCGCGTAAAAGTCGAAGACGTAATCTTCGAGTTCGCGCAGCCGATCGATCTTCGATTCGATACGGCCCCGCATCGTTTCATCGCGCGCGACTAGGTTTGTCAGGGCCGAAAGCAGGTTCGACCCTATCTTCCATCGGCGGCTGATGGTCACGACCGGCGCGGCTACGAGCGCAACCACTACGGCGAGCGCGATGAGCGCGGCCGTCCGCACGGATTCATTCAGGCCGAAGCTGGCTAACAGCGCGACCGCTCCGGCCATCACCATCAGACAACTCGAAACCGCGTAAGCGATGTTTTCAACCGTCAGCGACGAGATTCCAGATGAGAGCGAGAGCCTGTCGCCGAGCGCAATGAGCCGCATCGGCTCGGCCACCACCGGCCCGAAGGTCAGATCGCCGACCGCCTCGCCGGCCAGCCTCGCCCGCCACAGCGCCCAGAATCCGACCCGGCGTTCATCGGGATTCATACAACGCAACCATGCCAGGCTGCGCGACAAATAACGAGTCGCTGAAACGGCGAGTATTAACAGGAATCCAGCGCCGACCGCCCTCAGATTTGACGCGATTTCGGAAAGGCCGGTCTGTTTGATGATGTAAATGAAAAGCGCCAGCCCGATAAGCGCGGAGACAACGGCGAGAAGGCGCGAGCGAAGGTTCATCTAAATCGAGGATCGAGGATTGAGGATCGAGGATTGAGGATTGAGGATTGAGGATTGAGGATTGAGGATCGAGGATCGCGCCATCGCGTGTAAGGCGATTCTCGATCTTCTATCCTCGATCCTCGATCCTCTTATTCATAGCTCAGAGCCTTGACCGGGTCCTGGCTCGCGGCGCGCAGCGCCGGGTACAAGGCGCCCAGCAGCCCGGCGCCAAGGCCGGTGACCGAGGAGTAAATGATCGAGTTGGCTTCGAGGTCGATATTCATACCAAGGCCGTTGACCAGGGCGTAGCGCGCCAGGATGGCGATCGCCAGGCCGAGGACGACGCCCAGCAGGCTGATCAGCAAAGCCTCTTTCTCGAACACCCATGCGATCCAGAACTTCGACGCGCCTAACGATTTCATAACGCCTATCTGGCGCGTGCGCTCAGCGACCGTCGTGTACATTGTCAGCAGAATGATCAACAGAGAGATCACCGTCGCCAGTCCCTTCACCACGTTGAGAAAGACGTTCAAGGCTGCAATGCCGTTGGCGAAAAGCTGCGGCAGTTCGCGCGTCAGAAAAAAGCTGTAGCCGGGGAACTTTTCGAGGATGCGCGCGGCCACCGCCTCCTGTTCGGCGGCGTTCTGGCATTTGACGAAGATCATCGAGCATTTGCCCGGCGCGCCCAACAATTCCTGCATCGTCGCGAGCGGGATCTTGATGCGCGCGCCGGCTTCGGGTTCGAAAATACCTACGACGGTCATGTCGCGCCCCAGCGCCTTTACCTTGTCTCCGACCTTGATACCCTTCGCAGCCTCCTTGAAATCGATGATCGCGACGTCGCCCGACTGCGGCAGCGGCTGGCCCTCGATTATGCGCAGATTGCTTGCGGCGGCGAAGCTCTGAAAATCTATGCCGTCGACCTGGCGAATGCCCAGGCCACCGCTGGCGCCCATCTCGATGTTTTGTCCGACGGGCGTGGCCTCGGCCACCCCCGGCACGGCGCGCACTGCTTCGACGTCGGATTCCGAGATGATCATATCGGCGGAGGTCAGCGAGATGCCTTGTCCGCCCTTGCGCAGCATGATTTCGACTCCGATGTTGGCGTCGCGCTGCCCTTTGTTGCGTAATTGGCCGCGCACGAGGCCGACCGTGAGGACTACAAGAATGACGCCGACCGCCACGCCGATGACGCTGGCCAGGGTGCGGCCGGGGTGATGAGTGAGGTTGGAAGTGACAAGATTATTCATAGTGGTTTTGCCCTCGAAGTCGCACGAAGATCCACGAAAGGTGTTTTGTAAACTTCGTGGATCTTCGTGCGACTTCGAGGATGAGGTCAAGAGGTGAGCATTCTTTCGATTACTTGCGGCGCGGCCTTCAGCGCCTCATCGAGCTTGTCCGTTTCGACGCCGCCTTCGGCCAGGTCGGGTTTGCCGCCGCCGCGCGCGCCGGGCAATTCCTTGATCACTTTGCCCGCCTGAACCTTCTTCGTCGCGTCGGCGGAGACCATCACCAAAATCGAAGCCTTGCCGTTATCGACATCGCCGAGGACGACGACGCCGGGCGCGACTTTGCGCGCGAGCGAATCGGCCAGTTGGCGCCGCCCGTCTTTACCCAGGCCCTCGACTTTGCGGACGAGGACTTTCAGTCCGTTGACTTCCGTCACCTGGTCTTCGGCGGCGGCGCCGCCCTGCGCGAGTTTGAGCTTCAGCCGCTCGATCTCCTTCTGCTGGTCGCGCAGTTGCGATTGCAACCGCTCGACCTCGACAGGCAGGCTACGCGGGGCGGTGTTGAGCCGGGAGGCCGCTTCGGCCAATAACGATTCGCTCAGCGCGAACCGCTCGTAAGCGTTCTTGCCGGTGACGGCCTCGATGCGGCGCGTGCCCGAAGCGATCGAGGCGTCGGAGACGATCTTGAAGACGCCGATGTCGCCGGTGGCGTTGACGTGCGTGCCTCCGCAGAGTTCAGTCGAAAATCCGGACACGCTGACCACGCGCACGCGGTCGGTGTATTTCTCGCCGAAGAGCGCCATAGCGCCGCCTGCCAGGGCCTCGTCCAGCGTCCTCTCCTCTTTCGAGACCTGCGTGTTCCTGAGCGTCTGGTCGTTGACGAGGCGCTCGATCTCGGCGATCTCTTCCTGAGTCAGCGGCGCGAAGTGCGTGAAGTCGAAGCGCAGGCGGTCGGGCGCGACCAGCGAGCCCGCCTGTTTGACGTGCGGCCCCAGAACTTCGCGCAGCGCGGCGTGCAGCAGGTGCGTAGCCGTATGATTGGCCATCGTGCGAGCGCGTTTTTCGGCATCGACATGGTCGTTGACCGCATCGCCGGTTTTCAACACTCCCTGTTCGACTGTGACGCGGTGAACGGTCACGCCAGAAGTCGGCGAGTAGGCGTCGGTTACCAGCAACCGCGCGTCTTCGTTTTCGAGCACGCCCACGTCGCCGACTTGACCGCCCGATTCGGCATAAAACGGCGTGCGATCCAGAACGACCTCGGCCTCGTCGCCCGCGGCGATTTCATCTACCAACTCGCCGTTTCTGACGAGCGCCATGACCTTCGACCCCGAAAGCTCAGTGCCGGCGTAACCGGTGAATTCGCTCCGCCCACGTTGGGCGATCTCCTGATAAACGGGGTTGACGGTCTTCGCCGCGCCGCCCTTCATCGATTCGCGCGCGCGCTGGCGCTGTTTTTCAAGCTCGGCATCGAAGCCTTCCTGGTCGAGCGTGAAGCCGCGCTGCGTGGCGACATATTCAATCAGATCGTAGTTCAGCCCGTAGGTGTCATACAGCTTGAAGACGTCGGCGCCGGAAATGACCTTGCCGCTGGTCTTCTTCATCACGTCTTCGAGCACATTCAGACCGGCGCCGACCGTCGAGCCGTAAAGCTTCTCTTCGGTCGTCACCACGCGCTCGATGACGCCTCGGGTCTCACGCAATTCGGGAAAGGCCTCGCCGAACTGATCGACAACGAAATTGGTAACTTTGGCGAAGAAGATGTCTTTGAATCCGAGTTTGTTTCCGTGCCAGATGGCGCGCCGCATGATCTTGCGCAGCACGTATCCGCGCGTGTCCCTGCCCGGAAAGATTCCGTCTGCGATCAGAAAGGCCGTGGCGCGCGCGTGGTCGGCGATCACGCGCATAGAGACGTTATCTTCGCTGTCGTCGTAGACGTATTTTTTGCCTGCGAGTTTCGCCGTGAAATCGATGATCGGGCGGATGAGATCGGTCTCGTAAGCCGACTTCACGCCCTGCAGCACCGCCGTGACGCGCTCCAGCCCCGCTCCGGTGTCCACGGAAGGCGCGGGCAGCGGCTCTAGCCTGAACTTCCCCGGAGCCTCTTCGATGCGGTTATATTGCATGAAGACGAGGTTCCAGATTTCGACCGTCTCGTCGCCGGGGCCGTTGACGTATTCGCGCCTGTTGAAATTCGGATCTTCAGGTTGCGGGCCGAGATAGTAATTGATCTCGCTGTTCGGCCCGCAGGGTCCAGTTTCAGCCATCTGCCAGAAATTGTCCTTGCGGCCAAAACGCAGAATGCGTTCGGGCTTCGCGCCGACTTTCACCCACAACGCAGCCGCATCGTCATCCGCCGGGACTTCATCATCGCCTTCAAATACCGTGAACCACATCCGTTCGGGATCGAGCTTCCATTCATTGACCAGCAAATCCCAGGCGAAACGGATCGCGTCCTCTTTGAAGTAGTCGCCGAATGAGAAATTGCCGAGCATCTCGAAAAACGTGTGATGGCGCGCGGTCTTGCCCACTTCGTCCAGGTCGTTGTGCTTGCCGCCGGCGCGGACGCATTTCTGCGACGACGCGGCGCGCTTGTAATCGCGCTTCTCGACGCCTAGGAAGACGTCTTTGAATTGATTCATCCCGGCGTTGATGAAGAGCAGCGTCGGGTCGTGCGCCGGCAGCAGGGGCGACGATTTGACTATCTTGTGCCCGTTTCTGGCAAAGTAGTTCAGGAACGTGGTTCTAACTTCGTTTCCGGTCATAATGGTGTTCCCCTTCAATATCCATCGGGGCGAGAGCCTAGCGGGCGATCGTTCGCGATGTAGAAAAGATGAAATTTAGCGACGGACACAGGCTTTGTCAAACTTGGCCTCTGTACAGCGCCGCTCGCGGCGCCGACGCCGGTTTGCGCTTCGCCCAGACATCCGTAAACTTATATATGTGATTTGAAGTGACAAATAGCCACTCAATCTACATGATCTTATAACCTGTTGTTGCTGATCCACTCGGGACGGGCAACTCTGAACTGGTTGGAACGGGGAGGCGTTATGGCTGAGAAAGATAAATTCGCTCAACGCGAACATTGGCTTGAAGAAGAGTATTTCGGAAGGAAGAATCAGGAACTGATCGAGAAGTTGCGCGAGCGCCGGGAGCGCGAGGCCGACCGCCAGAAGATGGCTGAAATGATGGGCGTCGACGACCAGGATGTTCTCGAAGCCTTGCAGGACCTGGGCTACACGTCGGAGACGATTCCGCTACTGCCCATAGTCCCGCTCGTAGAGGTGGCCTGGGCCGAGGGCGGCGTCGCTGACCGCGAACGAGAGATGATATTCAAAATCGCGGAGGCCCGAGGCGTCCCGCCCGACGGCGTGGCCCATGAAATGTTGTCGCACTGGTTGGAGAACAGGCCTTCGGAGAAGTTCTTCGATAATTCGCTGCGGGCAATTCGCGTCATCTTCGATCTTCTGCCGGAAGAACAGCGCCTGGCCGGACGCAAAGACCTGATCACTTATTGCAGTCAAATTGCTTCGGCGGTTTCAAGCGGCATTTTTGGGCCCGGAGGCGTCACCGACGAAGAACGCGCGTTGATCGCGCGCATCGCCGCTGAAATCGGCCAGGGACGCGAGGAAGCGGTCAGGAGAGTGATTAAAAGATAAATTATGAGGCTAAAAGACAAGGTCGCATTAATTACCGGCGCGGGCGGCGGCATCGGTCGCGAATCGGCGCTTCTTTTCGCCAGAGAGGGCGCGAGCGTTGTCGTCGTCGACGTCAATGACGAGGCCGGAAACGAGACCGTTGAGTTAGTCAGGTCGCAGGAAGGCCGCGCCGTCTACGTTCACGCCGACGTTTCAAAGGCCGCCGACTGTGAGCTGATGGTCGCCGTGGCTGAAAAAGAGTTCGGCAAGCTCAACGCGCTCTTCAATAACGCCGGGATCATGCATCACTCCGACGACAACGCCGTCACCACCGAGGAATCAGTCTGGGATTTGACGATGAACGTCAACGCCAAGGGGGTATTCTTGGGCTGCAAATACGGCGTACCGGCGCTCCGCCGCGCGGGCGGCGGCTCGATCATCAACACCGCCTCGTTCGTGGCGTTGATGGGCGCGGCCACGCCCCAAATCGCCTACACAGCCAGCAAAGGCGCTGTGCTGGCCCTGACGCGAGAGCTGGCCGTCATCCACGCGCGCGAAAACATCCGGGTCAACGCGCTCTGCCCGGGGCCTCTGCGTACCGAACTGCTGATGAGCTACCTGAACACCGAAGATAAGAAGCAGCGGCGGTTGGTTCACATCCCGATGGGGCGCTTCGGCGAAGCGAAGGAGATCGCGCAGGCGGCGCTGTTCCTGGCTTCGGATGAATCGTCGTACATCACGGGAACAGACTTTCTAGTCGATGGCGGGATTACAGCGGCTTATGTGACGCCGGAGTGAGGCGAGGAAAGAGATCGCTGGCGGCTTCCTGTTCGATGGTTACAAGCCAGATGCCCGGCAAACCAAGATCTGAATTTCGCAAGGCGCCGACTGGAACAGTACCGCGAGCGGCCCATTAGCGAAGGCACCGCTCGCTACCGCTCGCGGTACTGACTCGTCGCCTCAATCCAGATCTTGGCGCGCCCAATATGCTGAAATCAGCAACCTTCCAACGGAGGTTGGGGAGCGAGATCTAAATCAGACCACGTGAGATCGGTACAGTACCGCGCGCGTAAGCAAGCGGC
>DATCXQ010000443.1:0-11024 GCA_036565725.1 Blastocatellia bacterium | reverse complement strand
AGCCGCCAGTAGAGGTCCTCGCGGAATCGTCCCGATTGAATGTCCGTTTCCATGTCGCGGTTGGTCGCGGCTATCACGCGAACGTCGGTTTTGATCGGTTTGGGCGCGCCCAGGGGATGGACTTCGCCTTCCTGCAAAGGGCGGAGCAATAAGGTTTGCAAGTCCAGACTCAAATCGCCGATCTCGTCCAGCAGCAACGTGCCGCCGTCGGCTTCGCGGATGACGCCTTTGACGTTTCGATCCGCGCCGGTGAAGCTGCCTCGTTGGTGGCCGAAGAGCCAGCTCGCAATCAAATCGCGCGGCCCGCCTCCACAGTTGAAAGGGATGAATACCCGTCCATGCCGAGAGCTGAGGTCGTGAACCATGCGGGCAATCAACTCTTTGCCAGTGCCGGTCTCGCCGGTGATAAGCATCGGCGCCTCACTGTCGCGCTCGCGTTCGATCTTATTGACGATTTCGGCCATCGCGCGGGAGGCATAGACGATGCGGGAAACCGCCCCGGGCTGGGTCACGCGAGGCGCGTTTGCCTGATCGGGGCCTGCCCCGTTCAGGCGGATCGTTGATTGCAATTCGACGTCTCGATGAAATCCATTGACTGGTTTAACTCCAAACAAATCCTGCGCCATTCCCCTTCCTGAAGCCGAAAACATACGTACAGATATCTCCGCTTTGGCCGGTTACGGATTGAGAATTGATAAAAGAACGAGCGACGACGCGGTGGCGCCTGGGGTAGCTTATTACGACTTCCAAATAGTTACTGATTTTACGGACAAATAGTCCACGCGTCAGTTTGGCAGTAAACGGAGACTATAGACTCCCGCCAATCCCAAGTATTCCAGATTCTTCGCTGCGTTGTGGTCCGCATCATCCTCATATCCACAATTCACACATCCGAATCTTTCTCTCTTGCGATTTCTGCTATCAATCTTACCGCATCTGTGACACCTCTGTGACGTCTTGTAGGGCGACACGAAGGTCATGCGGACGCCCAACTCCTCACACCGGCATCTGAGCCAGTTGACAGCCCTGGTTAATGACCAAAAAGATAGCAGCCTGTTTACGTGTCGAGAGAACGTCCCTCGTTTTCCGTGCTTGATGTAACGCAGATCTTCAAGCACGATCGTTTTGACGCCTTCCAGATTCAATCCCTTCAGGCATCGAAATAATTCTGTCCTGATATGGTAGTAAGAAGTTTTGGAACGCTTGCCTTTGCGGCTGACCTGATCTCTCAACTCTGCGCCGATCTCCTGTCCGTCCGATATGACAAAGGCCTTTCTGAATCCCCGATCTATCCCGATCACTTTACCTTCCGCCCGCAATTGGGGACGTTCTTTCTCGAAGATCAATTCGATCCACACGCCTCGCTCGTTCATTCCGAGACGAATCGTCGAGCCGGTTTGCCAGCCCTGGCCCCAAAAGCCATTCATATGAGCGGTTTGGTTGATCGGAATCGTGATCTTCGGCATTCCCGAAGCGAAGATCAGGGCCAGGTCAAAAGCCGCCCCTTTGAACTCTTCTATTTTCACGAAGCGATTGTCCAGCGTCGCGACTTTGCGACGCAGCAGGGGCATCGTCCTGATCTTACGATCTTTCTGTGAGCGGACGACTTCTTTGGCCTGCTTGGCGGCGCACTGAGCCAGACGGGCGGTGATCTTGAATTGATTGACGGCGCGGCCGGTGATGATTTTATCCGCCAGCGCGGTGGTGAAATCCTTCATCGTCCAGAAACGCTCGATGAAATAGTTAACCGCATTGACATAGACTAAGAGAGAAGACCTCAGCGCCGCGACCTTCCCGGCATTGGCATCAGTCAGGTAAACGCGGGAAGCGCGACGCATCGAGCCGCTATTTTTTCTTTTGTGCGCTTTGATCATCAGTCAATTCAGCGATGATCTTCTCGGTTTTTCGCTTCGATCTGCGCTGTCCGTAAAGGCGGGCGCAAAACGACGTGATAGTGGCGATAAAATCCTGAAGCAAGTCTTCCTTGCCATCAGCCGCCGTGTTGATCACCTCAATGGAGCGGCCTTTAAGATACCTGAAGGTTGTTAGCCACGGCGCCGCAGGACACAGAGAGCAATAATGGACAATGATTTCTCTGTGTCTTGCGGCGCCCTGCGGTGGTTATTCATCATTGGGGCAACTGATACAGCGCAGCGGAGCGTAACGATTGCCTGCAGAAGTGTCAACGCGTGTTATATGTTTTGGCCGGATTTTCGGACGTGTAAAAAAATTTTCCCGAAATGTACAAGAATTTTGGCGGATTCGGCGGGTCAAGACGAGTTTAGGGGGAAAATTCGCTTCTGATTTGTCGCTGGTATAACCGGTAGTAGCGCCCCTTCTGTTCCAGCAATCGCTCGTGTGTCCCTTGTTCAAGGACACGGTTATTTTTCAGAACCAGGATCAGGTCGAATTTTTCCATCCCGGCGAAGTTGTGCGCAATGACCAGGGTGGTCTTGCCCTGCTGCAATCGTTCGAGGGCGTCGTGAATGAGAGCCGCTGATTCGGCGTCCACGGCCGAGGTAGGTTCGTCGAGGATCAGGGCAGAGGGGCGTTTGATGATCGCGCGCGCCAGGCAGATGCGTTGGCGCTGGCCGCCCGAAAGCGTCGCGCCGCGCTCGCCGATGATCGTGTCGTAACCTTCCGGCAGCGAGGCAATGAAATCGTGCGCGTACGCTTGTCGCGCCGCCTCGACGACTTCTTCCGGCGAAGCGTCGGGCTTGCCGTAAGCGATGTTTTCGCGGATAGAAGCGCCGAAGAGGATCGAATCCTGCAGCACGACGCCGATTTCGCGGCGCAAACTTTCGCGGGTGTAGCGACTGATGTCCACGCCGTCGATCCTGATCTCGCCCGAGCGCGGGTCGTAGAACCGCAGCAGCAGACTGGCGACGGTTGATTTGCCCGAACCGGACGGGCCGACCAGCGCGACGCGCTGCCCCGGCGCGATGGCGAATGAAACGTCGTCGAGGACCTTCCTGCCGTTCCCGTAATCGAACGAGACGCGGTCGAAGACGATCTCGCCTTTGAGTCGCGGCGCCTCGACAGCCGAGGCGTCGTCGCGGGCTTCTGGCTCCGTTTCGAATATCTCCTGGATGCGTCGCATGCCTACCATCGCGCGCGAATATCGCGTCGATAGCTTGGCCAGATTGCGCAGCGGTTTGTACATGTCGTTCAGGTAGGCCGTGAAGATCAGCACGTCGCCTGGCGTCATTCCGCCGCCGAGCGCCAACAGCGCTCCGAAAAGCACCGTCGCGCACAAGCCGACGGCCTTGATCAATTCGAGCGAGCGCATAGCCACGGCGGCCAGGCGTTCGGCCTCGATCCCCTGCTCCAACGTGATCGCGCTCTCGGCGTCGAACCGCTGCTGCTCATAACTTTCGCGCCCGTAGGCCTTGACCAGCGGAACCGATGTCAGGACCTCGTTGAGCCGCGCCGCGATTGCCCCCTCGCGCTCGCGCTGCTTTCTGGCCGTGACCTTGAGCCGCCCGTAGACGGAGGCGAGCGAATAGAAGAGGATCGGAAGCGTAGCCATCGCGACCAGGCTGAGCTTCCAATTGAGCAGGAACATGATCACGAACATCCCGACGACCGTCAGCAGTTGAGAAGACGCCGTCATCACCGATTCGCCGAAGGTGTCTTTCAAGACCTCAGTCTCGGTCGTGACCCTGTTGAGCAACTCGCCCGACCGCGCCCGGTTGTGAAAGTAGAGCGACAGCCCCTGCAAATGCGAGAAGAGTTCGCGCCGCAGGATGTGAACCATCTGGTGGCCAACGCGCGAGGTCTGATAGAGCTGGAAGTAATCGAAAAGGCTCCTGCCGCCCGCTATCAGGACGATGCCTACTGAGACTACGATAGCGGCGACCGGCTTGCCCTGCGCCATCAAGCCGCCAAGGCCTGCGAGCGAAGCCGGGAGCGGTTTGTCCAACAGGACGTAATCGAAGATGATCTTCAGCGGCCACGGCGCGAGCAGTTCCATCAGCGTGAAGCCGAGTATGCACAAAAGAGCCGTCGCAAGGCTGCGCCGCATCTCCCACAGATGCGCGCGGACTATTTCACGGACGTGGGGCGACTTCTGGTTCGACATAACTGCTCTTTAACAGGCTTTGAAAAGTGTGGAAGTGGGCGGTCGGGTGAGAAGCGAGAGTGTCCAATAAGGAGGCCAGAAAAGAGAGAGCTCGCTCGTCCATTACCTTGTGGTGCAGCGCCACGCCAATCGTCTGTTGAGCCGATAACTGGGCGATCAGATCGTCTATGACCTCTTCGGGCGACTTCAATCGCGCTCCTCCATTCCATCGATAGATGTCCAGCGTGATCGAAATTTCCTCGAACCGGTAGCCCGTCACAACAGAGCCCCCTCGTTTCCCCGAAAGCGCGCGAAAGCCTAAATGATCAATGGCGCGGTAGGTGTCTTCCGTGCAGCGGTTCCACGGGGGGACGAAAACCGGAAACCAATTCGGACCAAACGCCTCAGTCATTCGCTCACGCCCCTGCGCTATGTCCGCCAACTGTTCGGCGTATGTCCGGCTGGGTCCGAACTCGCATTTCCGGCCCTCGCGTTCGTGGTTGGTATGACGCCAGCCGTGTTGATTCAATTCGAGCATTGCGGGCGCCGCGCCGGCGAATTCCGCCAACAATTCGGCGCACAACGCCGTCAGCCGTCCCGGAATCACGCCGAGATTTATCGGCGTATTCAGTTCCGCGAAGAGTTTCAACAACCGCCGCAGCGTCGGTTCATCTTCGTCCACGTCGTCATCGCGAAAGAAAAGGCGCAACGGCGCGGCTTGCGGCCCGCGCCGCTCCAACGCTGATCTCAGCCGAGAGAGAGAAAAATTCATTGATCGTTTATCTCTTCGGAAATACGACTTATGGGAGGCCTAGGACTTATAGATCTTAGGAGTCCTATATGTCCCATAAGCCCTATTCATGCAGCAATGCCGCCAGCAATGCCGCCGTTCGCGGCGCGCCCTGCAGATCGAGAGCGACAGAAGGCGCGCGCGCCGGCGTACTGAGACAGCGTGTGATCTCCGCCGCCAGGTAATCGGGATCAAGCTGCGCAGGGTCGAGCACGCTGACGTAGCCCAATTGTTCCAGCTTGCGCGCGCGCAGAGTCTGTTCACCGTTCTCGTGCTCGGTGAACGGCCAGACCAGCGCCCGAACGCCCGCCGACAAAATGTCCATACACGTGTTGTAACCCGCCATGCTGATCGAAAGGTCGGCCTGTCGGAGCAAATTCAGAAACTGCGTCGTGTGGCGTTGGAGGGTTATGTGGGAACGGCCCGCGACTCGTTCTTGCAGGTCTTGAAACTGCTCGTCCGGCATGTGAGGCCCGGCGAGTATGCGCAACCGGCTGCGCCCGGCCAACAGCTTCTCCGCATCCAACGCACAGACGATCAACTCGTGTCCCACACGTCCGCCGCCGGCGCTCACCAACAGCGTAGGACAGTCTTTAGTCACGGGACGGACTGAGGTCTGTCCCTGGTCTGGACGAACTTCGGTCTGACTCACGTAACCGGTGTAGTGAATCGCGCAATTGAGGCTGGTCACGCTCCCGAAAGTCTCTTCCAGCCGTTGCAGGCGCGGGTCGGCGTGGATCAACAGCAGGTCGAAATATCGATTCATCAGCGCGCAAACCTCCGCCTCGTAGCGCGTCTGATCGGGCCTCCGCACCAGAATGTCGCGCAGGCTGCAAACTACCTTTATGTCAGGCCTCGTGGAGCGCGCGCGGTCCAGCAAGGGCAGCAGTTCGAAATTGAATTTCCATCTGCCGAAGGGGAACAGCTCGATCAGCAAAACGTCCGGCGCGAAACGATCGAAGGCCGCGAGCAGCGCTTCATTTCTGCGCGCCTGCGTTTCCGGCAAATTTTGATGATTATCGACCACGTATAACTGCTCAAAACTGGCGTCCGATCTGAGCGCCGGCAGGTAAACCGCTTCTACCCACGGCGGCAGATCGAAATCCGGCACGAACTCGCCGCCGTAAACGAATAGCGCGTCGAAGTCGCGCAGCGCGAAGAGTATCTGGCGGCTCCGGATGAAATGTCCGATCCCCAGCAAAGACTGGCAATAAAACAACACTCTCTTTTTCATACCTGCGCCGCTTTTATAAACCGGCTAATAGTTCGCATTCCACCTCTTTGCTCCCTGGTTCCTTGCGTTCAACACTCAACATAGCTTCTAGCGGCCTGTACCAGGCGCCTCGGCGCCGTTCAAGCAATCGAGAAATAACCGATGCAGCGCCAGAATGTTCGATTCCGCATCGAACGACCGGCAGACTTTCTCCCGCGCCCTGGCGCCAAGCTCCCGCCTCAAAGCGGGCGTGTCCAATAACTGCGCAATGGCGCCGGCCAGCGCGCGGGCGTCCTTTTGCGGCGTCAGGAGGCCGTTCACGCCGTGCTCGATCAATTCGGGGATGCCTGAGATGTTCGTGGAGACCACGGGCAGCCCCGAAGCCATCGCTTCGACGAGCACGTTTGGAATGCCGTCACGGTCGTTATTATCGGCGATTTGACAGGGCAGAACGAAGAGTGTGGCCTGTCGATAGATCTCACGCAGCTCTTCCTGTGTGACGGCGGGCCGCAGCGCGACAATGTCTTCCAATCCCAACTCCTGAATCAACGAAGCGACCCGCTGCGCGCAAGGCCCCGCGCCGCCGATGATTTGACACTGAAACCGATAGCCCCGGTCTTTCAACAAACGGCAAGCCTCGATCAAAACTGGAAAGCCTTTTTTCTCGACCAGGCGGCCCACCGAGAGCAGCAGGCGCCGCGCAGGCTCTTCCTCCGCATAGGCGCGCGGAGCGAATTGCCGCGTGTCCAGGCCGTGATAGATGTTGTAAATCGGCGTCCCTTTCAAACCCAACGAGGCCAGATGCTCCTGGTTTGCCTTGACGCAAGTGACGGCGAATTTTGCGCGGCGGAGCTTGTTTTGCAGCAGGTCGCCGGGATTCAACGCGCGGACGTAAATATCTTTGGCGTGCGCGGTGAAACTGAAGGGCAGGCCGCAAAGCCTACTGGCGAACATCGCCACAGTAGTCGCCGAATGACAGAAATGGGAGTGCAGATGGCGAATCGAGCCTGCCTCCAACACGCGGCGCGCAATGGCGCCCGCCTGTAAAAACTCTTTGACAAAACTCGTCTCCGGCTTCCACGGAGCCTGGCGGTGTTTGAAAGCGAGCCGCAGGGCCGCCAGCAAGGTCAGCGCATAATTGACGGGGCGAGCTTTGAGCAATCGCCAATGGCCGCTGAAAAACTTCGGCGCGTTCCGACGCAGCCACACGAGAAAAGGCGCTTCGTTGAGCGAGGTGACTTGCGGCAAATATTCGACGGGCGAGCAGGTCGCATCCACTACGGCGTGACGCTGAGGGTCGCTCAGGTCCAGAATGGAAAAGAGTCTCAGCCTTAATCCCAGTTTTTCGAGCAGATAAATTTCGTTCGCAATAAACGTTTCGGACATCCTGGGATAGCTCTTCAAGACATAACCAACGGCGCCATCGGCCGGATGGTCGTTTCGCAAATCTACTTCCATTACATTTCTACCAAATTCCAGCAATCATCTTCTGCCGCGTCTTTACAGCCTCTGTCGCGCGAGCATGTCTTCCTTTGTCCCACCGTCACGTTTTGAACGAAGAATGGGGCGGAAAACGACGTTGTTCGTGTTCCGCCCCAAGCTGAATAGAATTATTGGTCGTCGGCGCCTTAATCAGGTTTGACGGCATCCTTGATCTTACGGCCGGCCTTTTTAGCGCCTTTCTTCGCAGCGTCTCCGACGTCTTCCGCCTTATCGGCGGCTTCGCGCGCGCCTTTCTTCGCCGCGTCGCCGACGTCTTCGGCCTTGTCAGCCGCCTCGCGCGCGCCCTTCTTGGTCGCGTCGCCGACGTCTTCCGCTTTATCAGCCACCTCGACCAGCGCGTCGGCCGTGGCGTCCATCGCCTTATCAATCCAGCTCGGATCCTTTAACTCTTTCTCCTTACCGTCGGCGCGATAGCTGACTCGCACGGCGCGCGTTCCATTGGCTGACGTTTCACGCGTAACCTTTGACAGACGGCCGCTCTTGAACGTGCGCTCTTCGGACCTGGAACCGTCGGAGTAGTTGATAACGACAGTCTTTGAACCATCTCCGTTCTCGACGGTGGTTGTTCCAGTGACGGCGCGCGCGCCGGTTGTTCCTGTTGGCGTATTCTCAGGGGTCGAAGACGCTGTCATTGTACCCGAATTTTCGCCGCAAGCCACGAACAACAAGCCAGTGGCAAGTAATGCGGCGGAGAAAATAATTTTCCGCATGTTCTCCTCCTATACTGTAAATCTCCCGACCGCCTTTATTGAACCTCTGCCAATCAGCGGCGGGAGAAGGATTTCAGTTTTCGAGGGATAAAGCTGGGAGAATTAGTAAGTTTTCGGGGAGTGAGTTTTGTGATTCCAATAATAACACCCGCGGCCGTTTATTCATACCCAACGGCCTCAAGGGCTACCGCAATCACAACCGCAGCTGTCACAGCAACCGTCGCAGCAATTGCAGTGGCAGTGGCCGCAACATTTGTCGCAGCAACATTCGCCACAGCCCTCAATACCCGCCTCGCAGCTCTCACCACAACAATCGCGACAACATTCGCAACAATCACATTCGCGCTTCCCCTTCTTATTATTCATCGCCGGATCAGTGGTTGGCGTCACAGCCGCGAGAACCGCGCCGGGCAAGGCGCTCAGAAACATCAGATTGAAGCCCAGGCTCCAACAATCCTGCCACGTCCTGAGCCTGGACGCTGTGGATGGGACCAGAAATACGACCGCGAGGACGGAAATAAAAGCGAGATACGCTTTCAACCACGCGCCCTTCGAGCAGGCGCGCTCTTCCTGACTCATCATCCGTTTGGCGAAGGAGGCGGCGTTTTTCCATCGCGCCGACAGCGTCAGGCCGCGCTTCCGGCAAGACTGCGCCTCGAAGTTGAGAACCGGCAGCGACTTTCCGATTTTGTGAGAAAGGTTGTAATCCAATCGTTCGGAGAAAAGCCTGGCGTTGGACTCAGGAATCGGAAGCGCGGAGATTCGGTCGGCGATCCGGCGCCGGAGTCCCAGCAGAACCTCCGCCACCAGTCGCCGCTGTGCTGCGGTCAAGCTTTTGGTCGTCCATCCGAAGGCCGCGCGCAGGGCGTTGAACTCTCCCTGTCGCCAATCTTTCTCGTAATCCTCGAAAGCGTCGAGCAAATAGACCAGCCTGCCGAAATCATAACCGAGCCGCCGCATCGCCCCTTCTGACTCCGGCCTGCCCACTGCGCGCGCGCCGTGGGCGAAGAACATCGCCGTGGCCGCGGCGGTCGGAGAGGCCAATCGCCGCAACTCCGCCGCCGGTTTGCGGCGCAGCGAAATCGGCTTGGCTTCGCGTTCATCCTGTCGATCCTGCAAGCGGCGTAGATCATCAACCGGAAAGCCTGACCGCCGCAACATTGCCGTCGCGCGTCGAAACCCGCCGGATAAGAACCGTTGAACGAGTCGCCACCTGACAAGGCCGCCGTCCTTGATCCGATCGGCGACTTTGAACTCCGTAAGCAAAATGTTGGAGGCTGCGGCCAACTGAAGCGCGCGGGGCATGCCGTCTTCCGACCCCGGCAGCGAAAGACAGTTGTACGACAGGTAAGCCTTGTCCACATTCCACGACGGCGATTCCGGCGAGAGGAGCGTCAACAATTCCGCCAGGAAGACCGCGTCGTGATTGAGCAGCATGCGCGACCGTTGGCCGTAGAGCCGCCCCATAGTCTTGCAAGTCCCACAATAATGGAACCGATGACGTTCACTCTGTTCCGCGGTCTGCCCGCAATGACGCGCGCGCATCAATCCGTACATGGCCACCCCTTATTTCCGGGTTGAAGTCGTGATCGCTTTTCGAATGATTCATTCGCCAGTCCGCCATCCGCAATACGTAGATGAAGCGGTCCAGGTTCTGAATACGCGGGTCGCTGTCGATCACGCGGAAGAGATTGTCGTCGCCTGAATAGTGGTACGGACTGATGGTCCTTGAAAAATAAACGCAACAACGCGACCCGACGTAAGGGCGCGTATTCCCCACCCTGGTCCGTAATCGAGGCGACTGGGCGCGGAATACACGCCCCGACAATGACGCGCTTAGAGCGGATTGCGATTGCGTGTACGGGAGTTGTGGCGCGAGTTGTTTACTCGCGCTTCTTTCCTGATTGGACAAAGCCGCAATCAGGGCGATTAAACAAATCGCCCCACACCGTACAGGCGCCTGCAAACCGCTCTAGTTAGCGAAATGGGAGGGGGACGATGCTGACCGACGTCGTCGATCGAGCCGATCTTTTGGCGAGATAGGCTCACTTCATACGCGGCGTCTGGCTTACCGATCAGTAAAAGTGTATTTTATTAGCCCCGCGCGATCCTGCGCGCACGAAGCCGACTGAGAGGGTAACTTATGATATGGAAACCGATTCTCGTTCTGTCGTTGAGCTTCATTGCCTTCGGTTCACAATCGCCGCAGTTGAAAATGTCCGGCGAACGCGCGGCCGACGCGCTTCCCCGAGAACTGACCGAGACCGAGGCGCAGAATATACTCAAAGAGAATAGCCCCAAGCCGCGCGTCGATGCGACGCTCAAAGTCTCCGACCTGCGCCTCGCCTCCGCGCTCAAATTCGCCGACGAGAGCCAGTATAAATCCGCCGTCCAGGACGTCGACGTCTATGCGGCGCTGATCGTTTACGCCGATTCCTACACGCGCGGGCAACCCGCATCGCAGACCAAGGATCGCAACAACTGTCTGAAAAAGATCGAACAGACCATCTTCAAACAAACTCGCACTGTAGAAGCCGTGCTGCGCCAATTCCCGGTCGATTACCGCGAGGAAGTGGGGCCGAAGATCGATCAGGTGAAACAGATTCGCCTGCGCGCCGTCAATGACCTGCTAGGCGGCGGAAATATGATCAAAACGTCGGAGTAGTTGGAGTGGCGACGGGGCGACTCACGGGACAGGGCGACAAGGCGAAGGAGAATTCCTTTTGTCTCTTGTTCGCCTTGTCGCCC
>DATCXQ010000436.1:0-8813 GCA_036565725.1 Blastocatellia bacterium | reverse complement strand
CAAGGCTTTGCACACGCACGCCAAGTTGGTAAGCTACTTTTCGCAGATACACCTCAATTCTCCCTAGTCGTTTTTGCTCAACAACTTCAGGAGATTTTGGTGTATCTGCTTTTAGTTTTCAAAAAACGACCCCCATTCAAGGCGGTACTCTAAACACCGTCTGCCGAAGCCGCAGTTCCTTCGAAATGCGCCAATCTCGGCCGCTCTGATTTAGATGTCAGATGTCAGAGAAAGAGCTTTGGCGCCACTCTTCTACTAACATCTGACATCTGACATCTGACATCTGACATCTGACATCTACTCTCTCCTGAGCGCGACCATCGGGTCCACCCTCGCCGCCCGTCGCGCCGGCAGATAACCGCCGAACAACGCAACGAGCGTCAGGAGAGAGCCTGCGGCCGCGAAGACCAGCGGGTCGCCGGCCTTGACGCCGAACAACAGCGACTCGGCTGCCCTGCCCAGGGCGAAGGCCAGCGGGGCGCCGGCGAGCAACCCGGCGCCGGCGAGCAAAGCCACTTCGCGTAAGACCAGCCAGGCCACGCGCCCCTGAGTCGCGCCGAGCGCGATGCGGATGCCGATTTCACGCATGCGGCGCGTCACGGTGTAGGCCATCACCCCATACAAGCCGATCGCTGCCAGCGCCGCCGCCAGCGACCCGAAGCAGATCGAGAGGAACGTCAGGAACCTGTCGGCGAACAGCGATTCATCCGCCTGCTGGCGGAGAGTCTTCAAATCGTAAATCGGGAGGTTATTGTCACGACGCGCGACCTCGCGTCGCAGCGACGGCGCGATGGCGCCGACGTCCTGGTCGGTTCGCGCGTAAAAGGTGATCCTTCCGAGATTTGTCTCCTGGGCGTAAGGAAGATAAGCGAAAGGCCGTTTCTCTTCGCGCACGGTGGCATGTTTGCTGTCTTTCACGACGCCGACGATCTCGATGTCCGGGCGAATACGGTCGCCGGCGCCGAAGGCGAAATGGCTCCCGATCGGGTTTCGATTCGCGAAGAAGCGCTGCGCCATCGTCTCATTGATGATTGCGACCTTTGCGCTGCCTGCTGTGTCCGCTACGGTGAATTCCCGCCCGCCGAGGAGCGGAATGCCCATCGTGGCGAAGTAATCCGGCCCAATGCGGTTATGGCGAACTTCCATGTCTTCGCTTTCCTGCGCCTGGTAACCTTCAATCGTGACGTTCGAACCGGCGGCGCTGTCGGTGAGGATCGGGAGTTCTGCGGCGCTGACGGAACGCACACCGGGAAGCGCCGCGACGCTCTGGCGAAGATCATCGAAGAAGGCGATGGTTCGCTGTGGAGTATAACCGTTCAATTCGGGCGCGACTGAGAACGCGATCAGGTGGTCGGCGCGTACCCCCAGGTCGAGCCGTTTCAGATTGTTGAGGCTTCGGGCGAACAATCCGGCTCCGACCAGCAGCACAGTGGTCAGGACGATCTGCGAAGCCACCAGCGCCTTGCGGAAGCGCACGCTCGACAGGCTGCCGGAAGCGCTCGATCCCTGCTCCCTCAAAGTAGCTTCGAGGTTCAGACGCGTGGCCCGCGCGGCGGGCGCGACTCCGAAGAGCAAGCCGGTCAGCGCCGATAGCGCGAGAGTGAATCCCAGCAAGCGTGGGTCAAGCTCAGTCGAAAGGCCCAGCGCGCCGACGCTGGGCGGGATCGCCGCGACCAATCCCTGGATCGTCCAGAGGGCCACGATCAACCCGACCGCGCCGCCCGTCATAGACAGCAGGAGACTTTCTAGTAGAAATTGCCGCATCAATCGCCATCGCCCCGCGCCCAACGCCATACGCACGGCGATCTCGCGCTGCCGCGCCGCGCCGCGCGCCAACAGCAGGTTCGCCACATTCGCGCAGGCGATCAGCAGCGCCAGGCCCGCCATCCCCATAAGGACCAGGAACGGTTGTTTGGACTCACGCTGAAGAATCCGCCTCCCATTCGAGCCGTCTTCCAACAGGATTATCTTGTCGAGGAAACGCTGCCGCGACTGGGCGTTCCCTCCGCTTCTCAGTGACAGTTCTTCTTCGAGGATCGAGCGATAGCTTGGACGGATGGCTACTTCAGTCTGCGCGCGAGACATGCCCGGCTTGAGCCGGCCCATGATCGCAAGCCAGTAGTCCCTACGGTCATCAAGCCCCCTCGAATTCGGAATCATCTGGGCCTTCATCATCATCGGGATGAAGACATCGGGCGTCTGCCCAACCTGTACTCCGCGAAAGCCTTCGCGCGACACGCCGATCACAGTCATCGGATTTCCATTCACTGTCAGCGACTTGTTCAAAATCGCTGGATCGGCGCCGAAGCGGCGAGTCCAATAGGCATGGCTTAAAACAACGACCTGATGCGCGCCGGGCGCGCGATCATCTTCCTGACTAAAGACTCGCCCCAGAGCCGGGCGTACGCCGAGGATTTCAAAATAGTTTCCAGAGACCAGCTCGCCGTCCGCGCGCTCGGTCTGCCCCGCGCCCGCGACGCTCAGTGGGATAGCGAATCGCGCCAGCAAACCGGAAAAGACGTTTGCGCCACGATCACGCAGGTCTTTATACATCGGATAGGAGAACGAAGCGGCGTCATCTCCGTCGCTCCACACATGCCCCCCTTTCGGCCCTGGCGAACGTAACACGACCAGTTCCTCCGGCCTTTCCACAGGCAGGCGCCGAAGCAGAATCTGATCGGTGAGAGAAAAGATCGCCGTGTTCGCGCCTATGCCGAGCGCCAGCGTCAGAACGGCGATTACGGTGAAGCCGGGGTTTTTCAATAACATCCGCGCGCCGTAGCGCAGGTCCTGCCATATTGTTTGCATTGTTCCTCCAGGGAAAGATGTCAGATGTCAGTGAAGGGTCTCTAGCGGCGCTCTTCTACTGACATCTGACATCTGGCATCTGACATCTAGCATCTGACATCTGGCATCTATTCGCATCTGAGCGCGACCATCGGATCAACCTTCGTCGCCCGCCGCGCTGGGATGAAGCAAGCGAGGAGGGCCACCAGCGTTAAGAACGCTGCGATCACTCCGTAAGTCAGTGGGTCCCTGACCTTCACGCCGAAAAGCATGTTGTTCAGATTCATCTTGCTTTCGAGATACTTCGTCAGCACGTACGCTCCCGCCAGTCCCAACACGACTCCGATCATCGTCAACGACATCCCCTGCCGGAGGACCATCTTCAGCACGTCGCGACGATCGGCCCCGAGCGCCATGCGAATGCCGATCTCGTTCGTGCGCTGCGAGACAGAATAGGCCATCACGCCGTACAGCCCTATCGAGGCTAGTTGCTGAGCGAGCAGTCCGAAGAGGCTAAGCAGCTTGGCGAAAAGGCGCTCCATCCGCAGCGTTTCCTCGGCCTGCTCGACTTGCGTCTTGACGTTGTTGAGCGGCAAATTGCCGTCGACTTCCCGCACGGCCTGACGGACGGCGGCGACGGCGGCGTTCGGGTCGCCCGCCGTCCGCACTTCGAAGGTCACGCCGGCCATCGCGCGCAGGTCCTGACGCCACGGGATGTAGACCGTCGGCGGAATCTCGTCGCGCTGGCGAGTGTACTTGGCGTCGCGGGCCAGGCCGACGATCTCAATCTCGTCGGGATTCTTTGTGTCGAAGGTGAAGCGTTTGCCGATCGGATTTTCATCCGGGAAATATTTATTAGCGAAGGTTTGGTTGACGACCACGACCTTGGGCGCCTTGGCGTCGTCCTGCGGTTTGAGCGATCGTCCGGCCAGGAGCGGAATCCCCATCGCCTCCAGAAAGTTTTCGCGCACGTGATGGACGTAACCTTCGCCGCTCGGCTTGATTCGCCCCTCGGAGTCAGGCGGAACGGACAAGGCGGCGCGCAGGAAGACGCCGCGCGAACTCGAACCCTGGGAGAGTAAGGTCATGCGCGAGAAGGTGACCGCCTGGGCGCCGGGGACGGCTTCGATGCGTTCGGCCATCTGTTGATAAAGCTGCGTCAGTTTCTCGTCCTTGTAACCGATCAGGCCCGGCTGGACGCCGAAGAGCAGCAGGTTGCGCGTGTCGAAACCCGGCTCGACGCGCTGCAGATTGAGCAGCGTGCGAAGGAACAATCCCGCGCCGACCAGCAGCAACAACGACAACGCCACCTGCGTGACCACCAGGCCGCGGCTAAGCAGCGAACGCGCCGCCGCGCTCGAACCGCGCGCGTTGTCCTTTAGCGACGGCGCCAGGTCCACCTTCGTCGCGCGCCACGCGGGCACGATCCCGAAAACGATTCCCGTCAACATCGAGAGCGCCAGCGTAAAGCCGAGCACTCGCCAGTCGAGCCTCGGTTCGAGCGCCTTCGGCCCCCAATCGCTTACCGCCAGCAATCCGTCCTTGATCCAGAGGGCGAAGAGTATGCCGAGCGCGCCGCCCATTCCGGCCAGCATCACGCTCTCCGTCAACAACTGGCGGATGAGTCGCCAGCGACTAGCGCCGAGCGCCAACCGCACGCCGATCTCCTTTCGCCGCGCCGCCGCGCGCGCGAGCAGCAGATTGGCCACATTGGCGCATGCGATCAGCAATACCAACCCGACCACGCCGAGCAGCAAGTAAAGCGAAGGCGCGTAATTCTGCCGTGTATTCATTTCGCCCTGACTGCCGGACACCATCGTCAGGCGCGGAAAATCTTTCGGCTCTAACGCCTTGATTGGATTGCCTCCCTGCGCCTGCGATTGCGTTTGCCGCGCCGTGCGGTGCTCGACTACTGATTGATTGAAGACGCCTTCAAGTTGCGCGCGCGCCTGTTCGACAGTCGCTCCCGGTTTCAAGCGGCCCATGATTCGCAACCACCACACGCCCGCGCCATTCATATTCGATCGCTCGCGGTCGGCGTACATCTGCGGCTCCCACGCGATCGGAATCGTCACGTCCTGCGTCGAGCCGGCCTGTCCCGTCCCGTCAAAACCCGGAGGCGTGACGCCGATGACCGTGAACGCGACATTATTGAGATTGATCTGCCTCCCGATTACGCCCGGGTCGCCGCTGAACCGCTTCTGCCAGTAACGAAAACTGAGTACCGCTACGGGACTGGCCGAAGCCTTGTTATCTTCGTCAGTGATCGTGCGACCGATCATCGCCGGCGCCCCAAGTCCGGCGTAATAATTGCCTGACACAGCCTGCCCGCTGGCGACGTCTGCCTGCCCATCGGCGCTCACGTTCAAGCTCACGCCTCCGAATGCGAAGACGTCCGACAACACGCCCGGCTGCTCGCGAAACCTCGCGAAACTCTGATACGGAAACGAGGTCATGACGCGCTCCCCCGTCACCGGATCGCGGCTGGAATTGCCGGAATAACTGCCGGGACTGAAGTCGCGCGGCGAGCGCGCCCCGAAGAGCGCCAACCGGTCAGGCTCTTTAACCGGCAGCTTTTTGAGTAACATCGCGTCCACCACGCTGAAGAGCGCCGTGTTCGCGCCGATGCCGAGCGCCAGGCTGAGCACGGCGATGGCCGTCAGCCCTTTTTGCTTCAACAACATTCGCGCGCCGAAGCGCAGGTCCTGCCATATTGTTTGCATCGTTCCTCCAAAAGAAGATGTCAGATGCCAGATTTCAGATGTCAGTAGAAGAGCGCCACTAGAGACCCTTCACTGACATCTAGCATCTGACATCTGACATCTATTCGTATCTGAGCGCGACCATCGGATCCACCTTCGTCGCCCGCCGCGCCGGTATCAAACAGGCGACGAGCGCCACTCCTATCAGCAAAGCGGCAATCGCCGCGAAGGTCATCGGATCGGTCGCGCTCACACCGAAGAGCAGGCTTGCCATCAACCGCGTCAACGCGAACGTTGCAGCCAGCCCAATGACCACACCCACCAGAACAAGCGTCATTCCCTGCCTGACGATCAGCCTGAGCACGTCGCGGGTCTGAGCGCCAAGCGCCATACGGACGCCGATTTCGTTCGTGCGTTGCGTGACCGCGTAATTCATCACGCCATAGATGCCGACCGCCGCCAGAATCAAGGCCACCAGCGCGAACAGCCCCAGCAACAGCATATTCAATCGACGCTGCGCCACTCTCTCCGACAAAATCTGCTCCATCGTCTGTGTTTTTGGGATCGGCAAGTCGCGGTCGAGCGACCAGACGGCCTCGCGCACCGCATTGCCGAGCGCCAGCGGATCACCTGTTGTGCGCAACACCACATCCGTCGAACCGGACGGCGACTGTGCGAGAGGCATCCAGGATTCGATCCTGACCGGCTGATCCACCCCCTGTCGTTTGGTGTCACGCACGACTCCGACGATGGTGATCCATCGCGCATTGGGACCTCCACCTCCGAATGTAAAGCGCTTGCCGACCGGGTCTTCGTTCGAAAAGTATCGTTTGGCGAACGTCTCGTTGACGATCGCCACCCTCGGACTATCGCGCGAGTCCTGCGCGGTGAACGCGCGACCCTGCAGCAACTGAATGCCCATCGTCTGAAAATAGTTGGGCAGTACCCGGTCGATAGGCAGTTCGAGCGCCAGTTCGCTCGGGTCTCGCGGCCTGTTCTCGATGGTGAAGCTGGCAGAGTTGGTCAGCTTTCGGAGCATAATGTAGCTTGCTGCGCTGACCGCCACGACTCCGGGAAGCGCTGCCAGCCGCTCCTGCAATCGTTCGTAGAATGAGACGGCCTGCGCGCCTTGGTTATATTTCGAACAACACAATGTGACCCGCAACGTCAGCAGATGGTCAGTCTTGAATCCGGGATTGACATTCTGCAACCGCCAGAAGCTGCGAACGAGCAGCCCTGCGCCGACGAGCAGCGCCAGCGTCAACGCCACCTCGGCGACTATGAAAACTCCCCGGATTCGTTGCGCGCGGAGACCGCCGGCCCCCGTGCGGCCGCCTTCTTTGAGCGCATCGCTGAGTTTCAGATGCGATGTTTGCAGCGCGGGCGCCAACCCGAAGATCATTCCCGTGAGCAGCGATAGCGCCAGAGTGAACCAGAGCACACGCCCGTCGAGGCGAATAGTTTCAAGCCGCGGGATGTTAGCCGGGCTGAGATCGACCAGCAGTCGCAAAGCCCACCAGGCCAGCAAGGCGCCCAGCGCCCCGCCCAGGACTGCGAGCAACATGCTTTCGGTCAACAATTGCCGAACAATGCGCCAGCGTCCCGCCCCCAGAGCCGCTCGGACAGCCACTTCGCGTTGCCTGACAGTTGCTCGGGCCAGCAGGAGATTGGCGACGTTTGCGCACGCGATCAGCAGCACGAACAGAACCGCCACGAACAGGATCATCAGCGCTCTGCGGATGGGACCGACGGTATTTTCGAGCACCGGAACGACGTTGACGCCATAACCTGCCATGCCTGGAAACTGCTTTTCGATCTGATTCGCAATCACATCCAGATCAGCCTGCGCCTGCGCCCGCGTCACGCCCGGTTTGAGACGGCCGACGACTGGAAGAAAAAAACCAAAACGCGCTGCCCGCATCCCCTCGTCAGGCGCCAGCGGCCCCCACATCTCGGTATTTTCGGGAAACTGGAATCCGGGAGGCATAATTCCCACAACGACGTACGGTACCTCGCTGAGCGAGATTGTCTTGTTCAAAATTCCGGGATCGCCGCCGAAGCGCCGCTGCCAGAGGCTGTGGCTCAAAACAATTACTTTATCCTTGCCCGGTTGTTCTTCCTCGGCAGTGAAAACTCGCCCGAGCATGGGATTCACGCCTATCAATTGGAAGAAGTTGATCGATACGGTGGCGGCGCTAATATCTTCAGGCTCGCCGGTTCCAGTGAGGTTGTATCCATCGGACATCACCCCAGCCATCCCCTGAAAGGTTTTATTCCTATCACGCCAGTCCACGAAATTCGGATAAGAGGTGATGTCGTCGGGGATTCCCTGTCGCCGGTTGTCACACCAGACCATCGCCAATTGCTCAGGTTGCGGATAAGGCAACGCGCTCAACAGCACGCCGTTGATGACGCTGAAGATCGCCGTGTTCGCGCCGATGCCGAGCGCCAGCGTCAGGACGGTGATTAAAGTGAAGCCGGGGTTCTTCAATAACATTCGCGCGCCGTAGCGCAAGTCTTGCCAGAAGCTTTGCATTCTTCACCTCCAAAAAGGGGGAAGGCAAACTGGCAGTTTGCCTCGACTCCTTAACTGACGATTTTCGAGAAACCCGGGCAAATTGGCAGCTTGCCCTACTTTTGCCGAAAACAGCTATTCTGATTTTTCAACCAAACACTGTGCCAGCGCGGCTGAAGAGCTAACCCCTGAATTTAGTAGGATTGATCGAACAGTCGAGGGCGGAAAGGCGCTGAAAGTGTACGTTTCCGGGATTGAGCATTCCCATAATTGGGATTGCCTTTGAAGTTCTTACGACTTATTTTGTTGAATTTGTTGCGATGCTGCTAACGCGATGCCGACAGTAAAGGCTGACTAACGGCGACTCTCTCGCGTCTTCAGCCCACGGATCGCGCCGGCGATCATGCGGTTCACGGCCGAGAGAGACAGCCTACCCTCATCGGTGGCCGGGATTGTCGCGAAACCGATCGCCGACGCTTTCGGATAACGGCTGAAAATCGCCTCGAACAAGCGGGCCAACTCCTCGCTCGACGGGCCATTGGGAACCTTGTTGCCATGCCCCATCACTTCCCGCGGGTCGAGCACATCCATGTCGATATGGACATATATCTTGTCAGTAAGGCGATTCAGGCGGTCGAGCTGCGCGAACACGGCCGGCGTCATATTGCGTAGATCATCAACGCTGAGTTGCTCGATGAAAGATTGGTCGAGCAAATGCTGTTCGAGCGGATCGGTGAGACGTACGCCGCCCATCACGATGTGGCGGTCTGAGAGCGGCGGATCGAGGCGCGCGTCGAGGCGCAGCCTCT
>DATCXQ010000398.1:0-60378 GCA_036565725.1 Blastocatellia bacterium | reverse complement strand
AGGACGCGGGGGCGCCGCTGGTTGCGCTTATTTCTCAAAGACCATAAGTCTGTTCCACTTCGGAGTAGTAAATGTCTGATCTCGACAACATCATTGTGCGCGGCGCGCGCGTCAACAACCTCAAGAACATCTCGTTCACGATTCCCATAAACTCGCTCACGGTGGTGACGGGGGTGAGCGGATCGGGCAAATCGTCGCTGGCCTTCGACACGGTCTACGCCGAAGGCCAGCGGCGCTACGTCGAGTCGCTCTCGGCTTACGCCCGGCAGTTCCTGGAGCGGATGGACAAGCCCGACGTCGACGAGGTGCTCGGCATTTGCCCTGCGATAGCCATCAACCAGAAGAACTCGACGCGCAACCCGCGTTCGACCGTGGCCACGCAGACCGAGATTTACGACTACTTGAGGCTGCTTTACGCCAGGGTCGGCGTGACCGTCTGCCGGCGCTGCGGCTCGGCCGTCAAACGCGACACGCCGGAATCCATAGCCGACGCGGTGATGAGATTGGGCGAAGGGACGCGTTTTTACGTCCTCTTTCCGGCCTCGGCGGGCGCTGTCGTTGGCGAAAACGGCGACCCCATCGAGGCGGCCGCGGTTAACAGTACCGGGAGCGGTAGCGACCGGGTGAAAAAGAAGCGCGCGAAGAAGTCCTCGGCCGGCTCGATCAACGTCAAGGCCCACCTGATGAGCCTGATGGGGCGTGGCTTCACACGGCTTTACGACGCCGCGAAGGATGAGGTCATCGAGCTGCAAACCCCCGACAGTTACCAGAAAAAAGATTTCGAGAACGTCTATGTCCTGGTCGACCGGCTCGCGGTCCGCGCTGATTCGCTAAGCCGCCTGGTCGATTCGCTCGAAATCTGCTTCCGCGAAGGCCACGGGCAGGCCAATGTTCAATCCTCCGGCGACAGCCCTCAACTGCTTTCGTTTTCGGAAAAGTTCGAGTGTAAGAATTGCGGGCTCGGCTACACCCAGCCAGAGCCGCGCCTGTTCAGCTTCAACAACCCCTTCGGCGCCTGCCCGACATGCCAAGGCTTCGGCAACACCATCGGCCTGGACATGAACCTGGTGATCCCGAACCGTGAGCTGTCACTGGAAGAGGGCGCCATCGAGCCTTTTACCAAGCCGCAATTCGAATGGTGGCGGACCGAGTTGAAGAAGTTCGCCCGCCGCGAAGGCATTCCGATGAACAAACCTTTCTCCCAACTGGCCGTCGAGCAACAGCGCGCCGTGATCGAAGGCCACGACGGCTTCGACGGCGTCAAAGGGCTCTTCGACTGGCTGGAGACGAAGAAGTACAAGCTGCACGTGCGGGTCATGCTGTCGAAATACCGCGGCTACACGAAATGCCCTGATTGCAAGGGCGGGCGCCTGCGCGCCGAAGCCCGCGACGTTTTCGTGGGCGGGAAGACGCTGCCCGAAGTTTGCGGCCTTCCGATCAGGGACGCGTCGGCGTTCTTCAACGGCCTCTCGCTCGCCGAAGAGCAGTCCGCGATCGCCGACCGGTTGTTAGTCGAGATTCGCTCCCGCTTGAAATTCCTGCTCGACGTCGGTTTGGACTACCTGACGCTCGACCGCCTGGCCTCGACGCTTTCGGGCGGCGAGGCGCAGCGGATTCAACTGGCGACCCACCTCGGGTCGTCGCTCGTCGGCGCTTTGTACGTGCTCGACGAGCCGAGCATCGGCCTGCATCCGCGCGACAGCGCCAGGCTGATCGGGCTGTTGAAGAGCCTGCGCGACATCGGCAACACCGTGCTCGTCGTCGAGCACGAGGCCGAGATGATGCGCGCCGCCGACCATGTCATCGACATCGGACCCGGCGCCGGCGAACTCGGCGGGGAGGTCGTTTTCGAGGGCGATTTTAAGGGGCTGCTGAAGAACGAACCTTCGCTGACCGGGAAATACCTTCGCGGCGAGGCCCAGATCAAGACGCCGAAGGAGCATCGCGCGGCGGGCAAAAAACAGGTTGTCCTGCGCGGGGCGCGCGAGCACAACCTGAAAAACATCGACGTGACCATCCCGCTCGGCGCGCTCGTTTGCGTCACCGGCGTCTCCGGTTCCGGCAAATCGACGCTCGTGCATAATTGCCTCTACGCGGGGCTCAAGAGTCAGCGCGGCGATTGGCAGGGGGAGGTCGGAAACTTCGCGAATCTCGACGGCGGCAAATTCGTAAACGACGTCATCCTCGTTGACCAATCCCCGATCGGACGCACTCCGCGATCGAATCCGGTGACTTACATCAAAGTCTACGACGCGATCCGCGAAGCCTTCGCCTCGACGCGCGAGGCCCAGGCGCGCGGCTACAACGCCAGCCATTTCTCGTTCAACGTTCCGGGCGGGCGGTGCGACGTGTGCGAGGGCGACGGCACGGTCACCGTCGAGATGCAGTTCCTGGCCGACGTCGAGCTGATCTGCGAGGAGTGCAAAGGCGCCAGGTTCAAATCCTCGATCCTCGACGTCAAATACCGGGGCAAGAACATTCACGAGGTTTTGAAAATGACCGTGCGCGAGGCGATGGCGTTCTTCGCGCACAGCAACCGCATCGCCGCCAAGTTGAAAGTCCTCGACGACGTCGGACTCGGCTACCTGCGGCTGGGCCAATCGGCGACCACGCTCTCCGGCGGCGAGGCGCAGCGCGTCAAGCTGGCCTCTTACCTGGCCAGGAGCGCGGGCGGCAACACGCTCTACATCTTTGACGAGCCGACCACGGGGCTGCATTTCGACGACATCAACAAACTGCTCTCCTCATTCCGCCGCCTGCTGGACGCTGGCGCCTCGCTCATCGTGATCGAACACAACCTGGACGTGATCAAGACCGCCGACTGGATTATCGACCTCGGGCCTGAGGGCGGCGACGAGGGCGGGCGAATAGTCGCCGTCGGAACGCCCGAAGAGATCGTGAATGTGAAGGCGTCGCATACCGGAAGGTTTCTGCGCGAGCATTTGCGCGGATGAAGATTGACTATACATAGTTAGCTTAAGCATTGATTTTCAGGGGATTAGGTTTCCAGCCAACGCCCAGGCGCTTTTCTAGAACGGTTATCAGATCAGTGTACGGGAGGTGGCGGTAGCTCGATCGTGAGGATTGTCATTAATCCAAATCTTTTGCGTTCCCAAGATAGACGCTTTTTCGTCGCGGAGCGACGGTTGAGCTTAGGCCGGCGTTTTAACGCCGGTTGAGGACGAATGATTATCTAGTCGCGGAGCGACGGTTGAGATTGTTGTGAGTTCGTCACCACATTCAACCGTCTTTTCTTCGCATCCTTCAACCGTCGCTCCGCGACTCGCGGATTTCTCTTACGTGTGACACCGGCGTTGAAACGCCGGCCTAAGCTCAACCGTCGCTCCGCGACGAAGACTAAATCCGTACGCTGATCTGTAAACCCTTCTAGTGGCGAGCGACCTTATGCGCATCGCGTAATCGCGCGGATTATTTGTAGGCGGTCTGGCGCTGATTTGAGCTTGCTGAGGCGAACGCTTTGACCAGGCGATAAAGATATTCCTGTCCATCGTAGAACTCTTTTATGCCAATGCGTTCGTCCTTGCCGTGGGCGCGGCCGTCGTCAATGTCGCCGAAGATGCCCGACGTGCCATAGATCGGGATGCCTGCCTTGCGAAGAAAAAGGCTGTCGGTCGCGCCCGTGCTCATCACCGGGACGACCGGCGCGCCCGGCCACATCTGCTGCGTGATCGTTTCAATTGGCTTCATGACTTCGGTTGTGAGCGGCGAAGGCGGGCTCGGCTTCGGTTGACGGATCGGAGTGATGGCGATGCGGCTGTCACCCGCGACTTTGACCAGAGTCTCGCGCGTCTGTTCCGCCGTCTCGGTCGGCAGGATGCGGCAATTGACCGTGGCGCGCGCCGTTTGCGGCAGCGCGTTTTCGGCGTGCCCCGCTTCGAGCATCGTCGCCACGCAGGTCGTCCGCATCGTCGCGTTGTAAGCCGGAATGTTTTCGAGATAATCGACCGACCTGGCGTCCGGCGGGTTCCGGATCACGCCCTTCATCGCCGCCGCCGTCTCGCCCGATTCCAGTTTCGAGACGCGCTCGAAATAGGCTCGCGTGACTTCGTTGAGATTGACCGGGAAGTCGAACCCGGCAAGGCGCTGCAAGGCGGCGGCGAGATGATAAATGGCGTTGTCTTTCACGGGCCGCGAACTGTGGCCGCCTTTGTTCTTCACTTCGAGCAGGAAGCTCTGGTAAACCTTCTCGCTCGCCTGCACTGCGTTGAATAGCTTCTTGCCGTTGCGAGCGGCGCCTCCCCCACCTTCGTTCAAACCGAACTCGGCGTCGATCAGTTGAGGGTGATTCTTCAGCAGCCATTCGACGCCGTTGTATTCGCCGCCCTCTTCGTCGGCGGTCAGCGCGACGATGATGTCTCGGTCGGGTTTGAAACCTTCCTGTTTGAAACGGATCAGGTTGGCGGTGAAGATCGCAGCCATCGCCTTGTCGTCGGATGTCCCGCGGCCGTAGCAGTAGCCGTCTTTTTCGAGAAACTTGAACGGATCGAATGACCAGTCTTCGCGCTTCGCCTCGACGACGTCGAGATGGGCGAGCAACAGAATCGGTTTACGCGCGCCCGTTCCGCGCAACCGCGCAACCAGATTGCCCTTGCGCGGATGCGGGCCGAGGACTTTCAAATCTTCTTCGGGAAAGCCGGCGGCTTTCAACCGCCCGGCCATCGCATTGGCCGCGGCCGTGCAATCGCCGACCGAATCGGTCGTGTTGATCTCGATCAGTTGCTGAAAGATTTCGCGCGCGAGGCGTTGCTCGGCGGATAGACCGGTCGAGCCGGTCTGAGCCAGAGCCACGCTCAGCGTGAATGCGGCGCCGAATGACGCCAACGACATTCTGGTCAATTTCATAGTTCTACAATCCCCTTCTTTGCCGAACAGATCGCGGCCTGAAGATTCTACTTCATCAGCGAAGATAAGGAGAGTATAGGGTCGAGGATTGAAGATCAAAGATCGACGCTGGATACAGTACCGCGCGTAAGCAAGCGGCAGACTCATCAGTCAACCGCTTGCTTACGCGCGGTACTGTATTTAGAGCGGTTATCAGATCAGTATACGGATTTATTCTTCGTCGCGGAGCGACGGTTGAGATTGTTGTGAGTTCGTCACTACATTCAACCGTCTTTTCTTCGCATCCTTCAACCGTCGCTCCGCGACTCGCGGATTTCTCTTATGTGTGGCACCGGCGTTGAAACGCCGGCCTAAGCTCAACCGTCGCTCCGCGACGAAGAATAAATCCGTACACTGATCTGATAACCGCTCTAGTGATCCAGGATGACGGCAACCTGGTCATCTACGATTCCTCGATCCCTATTTGGGCGTCAGGCGCATGCTGTCATTGACTGGTCGCTCGACATTCACAAGCGGCGGCTTCGGGCTGATAATTAGGGTTTGACTGTTTGCCGCCGCGCGTCGAATAGAAGGCGGCCGGGGCGCGGAACGCCAGGGCGGGGCCATCAACGCAATGCAACCGCCCTGTTGCGCGTCCCGGTCGCAGTGGATCAGGTACTCTTCACCTGTCGCTCGACGCGTCCCTTTGTTGGTTATATTTTCTGATCTGACTCCGGTAATTTTGGGCCATCGTCAGTGTTCGCGTGATGTCCGCGTCTTCCAGGTGAGGATAACGCTGGTATGTTTTATCGATCGCGGAGGCGAGCAGGTTCTCCGCTTCCTGGTAACGTCGCGCCTCGCAGGCCGTGGCCATGTCGCGGATCGCCTGCGCAAGCTGTGCGATGCTATAGTTTTTGCCCACTTCGGGATCTTTCAGCATGTCGCCCGGCGGGCCGTCTTTCGCCGTCAGATATGACTCTTGTATCTTTACGACCTGTTCCTTCTGTTCCGTGTCATAGTAAGAAAGGCGGACGTTTACTGACAGCGACGAAGAGAACATACTCCTGTTCGCAAGCCGGAAGCGCAGCATAATCACCTGGGTCAAGCCGTGATTCATGTTATCCAGCTTGATTTTCACCCCGCTCTTTCGGAGCTGAGGCTCATAACCATAGACCTGTTCCAACTCCAGAGCTGGATCGTAGGCGATATCCACGTTCGGCTCATAAGCCACAGGCGAGACCAGGCTCTGAGCTTCCTTGATAAATACTTTCTCGATGTCTTCGGCGTCCGCCACGAAATGAAACAACCCGCGCCCGCTCTTGGCTAGTTCGCGTAGCAGGTCTTTATTCAGGTCCATGCCGACGCCGATGGTGGAGAGGTCAATGCCCTGATCATTGAACCGCAGAGAATCCCGGGCGATCTTCTCCGGTTCAGTCTCGCCTCGGTTGGCGATCCCGTCGGTCAGGAGGATTACCCGATTGGTCGCGTCTTTCCGATAGCTCTTGCGAGCTTCTTGATACCCAAGCATCAGACCCTCATGAATATTGGTGGAGCCGTCGGGGGCGATATTCCGGATCAATTGCTTTATGTATATTCGATCCGCCAGGTTGCGCGCCGGCAATAACACTTGCGCGTTCGTGTCGAAGACGACTATGGATAGCGTATCAGTGTCGCGGAGTTGGGAGACCAGGGCCAGAAGCGCTGATTTAACCCTGGAGATTTTATCCGCGTCCGCCATCGAACCGCTCTTGTCGATCACCAGGGCCAGATTGACGGGGCGTAACTGCTGACGGTCGGTCGCCAGGGATGTGCTGAATCCGATCTGTAAAACCGCTTCCTGACCGGGGCCAGGCGCCCGATCATTTCCCCATCGCACATCCAGGGCTACGGCCTCGTCGGCCTTTGGGCTTCCAATCTGATGGCGGTGATAGTTGACGAACTCTTCAACGGCGACCTCACGAGACGCGGGAAGCGATCCCATCTCGGACAGGTAGCGGGCGCGAGCCGCGGCGGCCGATGAAACGCCGGCTTGCGCCAGAGCGCTGTCAGTCAGGGCGAGAAGGAGAAGCAATAGACTCAAGATAACTTTGAAACCATCGAGCAAATCTTTATAAGTTGATAGGGACATGTTTCCTCCAAAAATCCCTGGGTAACCCGAACGAGAAAGAAGATAAAAGGCCGCAACCGCGTGGAGACGCAGAGCGGGAACGAAGAGAGAAGGATGGGGAGAGCGGGGGAAGGGGAGACGAAGGGACAAGGGTGGACAAGGTTATTTCTTTCCTTATCTCCCTGTCTTCCGTTCTCCCGCTCTCCCGCTCTCCCGCTCTCCCGCTCTCCGTCCAACTCACTCCCTGACTCTGCGTCTCCGCGCGGCTGCGGCTTAGGGCAGGAGCAGGGGCATCAGTAAAGATTGAAGGTGTATTCGAGAGTGGCGCGCACGCTCACCGGCTTTCCGTTTAGAACCGCCGGATGAAAGCGTATTTTCTGGGCCGCCTCGATTGAGCTCTCGGTCAATCCATCTGGCAGCCCGCGCACCGTGCGGATGTCGTGGATGCGTCCGTCGGCGCCGAAGACGATGGTCAACATGACTGTGCCCTGGATTTTGCTCTGACGGGCCGCTTCGGTGTATTTGGCTTTCTCGCGATAGAGGATTGTCGGTTTCAGAGATTCGGACATTACGGCTATATCGCCGCCGGGGCCCGTAGTGGGTCCGCCGCCGGGGCGGCGCGGTCCCCCACCGACGCCGCCACCGTCGCCTGGCCCATATCCATCTTCTTTACCCGGCCCGATTCCGGTCCCACGGCCGGAGCCGCGTGAAGGAGGGGCGTCCGGGGGGCTGTCCAGCATTCCGACCGGCCCTTTCATTTGTGGCAGCGATTTCGGATCGGCGTAGACCGTCGGCCTGATGATGAGCGCCGAGTGCTCAATCACCGGAGGTTCGGGGTTGGGTTGCGCCAACTGCTGATCCAATGAGGCCGCAGGAGGAACGCCTCTGCTGGTCCGCTTGTGATCATAGGCTCCGCCTCCGCCTTGCGAGCGCTGGGGTTGGGACAGACTGCCGCCAACCGACCCGGCTCCTGATTTCGCCTGGTTTTTTTCGGCCTTTATGCGGATGGTTGGCAGTAGGAGGTTGACATCATTATAGGGATAAGGGTCGGATATGGCGATAACGCCCGGTTCAGGCATTGAGATGTTGAGCAGCCCAATCAGCGTGACTGCCACGATAACCGACGCGTAAACGAGCAGTCCCGAGGCGAATCCGGCGCCCAACATCCTCTTCCGCTGCCGCGTGTTTCCTTCGCCGCGCAGCAGCCCGCGCAGAAAGGCGTGCGGGTTGACTCTCAATTCGTCGAGCGCGCCCGCCATCTCGCGCTTCAATCGGGCGATCAGCGACTCGCTCTCGATCAGAAAATGTAACTCATCATCGCGCCGGATGCGCGCGCGCAGGTCGTATTTCTCGAGCCGCGCAGCGTCTTTCGGGCAAAATAAGAATCCGTCAGCAAAGCTCTGGCCACACTTTGGGCATAGTTTCATAGAATCTCTCCTGAATTCTGAATCAGACACAGACTTCGGGCGGCGGGACTTCGCCCATCTTTAAATTTTGACGCCGATTTGTGAGTTGGTGTCCATTGAACGGCGGGTCGAAATGGTCTTGCAAAGCGCGGGAGAAAATTTTTATAGTTTCCCGCTGTAGTTCAGACCGATAATCGCATTAGTCGGCAAACAAGCTTCAAATGCCGGTACAGTACCGCGCGCGTAAGCAATCGGCTGTCTCACTGGCCGGCCGCTCGCTAACGCTCGCGGTACTGTATCGATCGTATTGGTCGGCAACCAATCTTTAAAACCAGACTGAAAAAGGATCCCTATGAAAACCGCGCGCCTGCTCACCCTGCTCCTCCTCACCTCGCTGTTTGTTTTCGAGGCGGGGGGTGTCGTCAACCATTCGCGCACTTCGGCGCGACAAGACAGCGGCTTCACGCTGGAACAGATTTTAAGCTCGCCCTTCCCGTCCGACCTGGTTGCGGCGCCGGCCGGCGATCGCATCGCATGGGTCTTCGACGCCCAGGGCAAACGCAACGCCTGGGGCGCAGAAGGCCCCGATTTCAAAGCGCGCCAATTGACGCAATACAACGAAGACACGGGGCAGGAAATAACCGACCTATCATTTACGCGCGACGGCAAATGGCTGGTCTATGTGCGTGGAGGCAATCCGAACTCGGCGGGCGAAATCCCGAATCCGACCAGCGACCCTTCGGGCGCGGCGCAAGCCATCTACGCCGCGTCGTGGGATGGGGGGCGCGTCATAAGACTGGCCGACGGCGAATCGCCCGTTGTTTCGACCGTCGACAACCGCATTGTCTTCAGCAAAGAGGATCAGATTCACATCGTCGAAATCGCCGAAGGATCTGAACCGCATCAGCTCTTCGCCGCGCGCGGATCGAACATCACGCCTCAGTGGTCGCCGGACGGAAAGAAGCTGGCCTTCAACAGTTCGCGCAACACGCACAGTCTCATCGGCGTCTACGATATCGAGAAGCAGGCGATCAAATACATCTCGCCCTCGATTGACCGCGACAGCGCGCCGCGATGGTCGCCCGACGGCAAGCGCATCGCCTTCATTCGCCAGCCGGCGCGCGGCAATCAGCCTCGCGCGATCTTTCAAGACCAACCGGACCCGTGGGCGATCTGGGTTGCCGACGGGGCGACCGGCGAAGCGCGAGAAGTTTGGCGTAGCGGCAATACTTTGAACGATTCCTACCCTCGAATGGCCGGCGCTAAGGTGTTGAACTGGGCGGCGGGCGACCGGCTGGTCTTCGCTTCGGAGGCGGACGGGTGGATGCGGCTATATTCGATTTCGGCGAATGGCGGCGAAGCCAGGCCACTGACGCCTGGCGAATGCGAAGTCGAAACCTTTAGTTTCACCGGCGACAGGCGCGCGATCACTTATTCTTCGAATTGTGGCGATATGGACCGTCGGCGCCTGTCTCAGGTTGGCGTCGAGGGAACAGAAAAGCCCGAGACCTTTACCGAAGGCGAGGCGATCGAGTGGGGGCCTGTTCACACCGGCAGATACATAGTCTACTTTAGTTCTGACGCGCAAAGGCCGGCGGGGTTACGCGCCATGGCCGCAGGCCGGGCGGCTAATCGACTTACTAAATTGATTGCGTCGGAAACGCTGCCTAGAAACTTTCCCTCTTCGAAACTCGTCACGCCGCAGCAAGTCATCTTCAAAGCCGCCGACGGACTCGACATTCACGGCCAGATCTTCCTCCCGCCGGACGCGAAGCCGGAAGACAAGCTTCCGGCGGTGATCTTTATGCATGGCGGCCCGAGCCGGCAGATGATGCTGGGCTGGCACAATATGTACTACTACCACAACGCCTACGGCTTCAATCAGTATTTGGCCAGCCGTGGCTACGCGGTCTTGTCGGTCAACTATCGTCTGGGCATCGGCTATGGCCGCGCGTTTCGGCAGGCCAAGCAGGGGGGCGGTCGCGGGGCCTCGGAATATCAGGACGTCGTCGCCGCCGCGCATTACCTGCGTTCGCGCGAGGACATCGATCAATCGCGGATCGGGCTGTGGGGAGGCAGTTATGGCGGTTATCTGACGGCCCTCGGTCTGGCTCGCAATTCCGACCTCTTCGCCGCCGGAGTCGACCTGCACGGCGTTCATGATTGGTCGCTGCGAATTTCGAACTCGAATTGGATCGATTACGCCAACCGCGACGCTGTCAAGATCGCGATTGAATCTTCGCCCATCGGCTCGGTCGAAAAATGGCGCTCGCCCGTATTGCTGATCCACGGCGACGACGACCGCAACGTGGCCTTCGCGCAAACCGTGGACCTGGCGCGGCGGCTGCGCGAATTGAAA
Source organism: Blastocatellia bacterium (assembly GCA_036565725.1). Taxonomy (GTDB): domain Bacteria; phylum Acidobacteriota; class Blastocatellia; order RBC074; family RBC074; genus JAJVID01. The sequence goes on along the minus strand of DATCXQ010000398.1, from coordinate 49,664 downwards.
GTCCAGCATGAAGTGATCGTTTACCCCGACGAGGTTCACGACTTCCTGCTTCACCGCCACTGGCTGGAGATTTTCGACGCCGCTGCGAAGTTTCTCGACAAGCATCTCAAAGGCGCGAAGACCGCCGCCGCGCCCGCCAGAGAGTCGCAGCGCATATCGAAACTGGACGTCCTGATCCGAGACGGCAATGTAATTGACGGCGCCGGGACTGACGCGATCAAAGCCGACGTCGGCGTAGCGGGCGACCGCATTGTGTTTATCGGCGACGCCGCGAAAGAGAATCTTCAGGCCGAGCGCGTCATCGACGCGACGGGTTTAATCGTCGCGCCAGGGTTCATCGATCCGCATACGCATGCCGACGACGACATCTTCGACCATAAGCGCGCCGCCAATCTTCCTTACCTGACGCAGGGCGTGACAACAGTTTTTATAGGCAATGACGGCCGCAGCCGCATTCCGCTCGCCAAAGCGTTTGAGCAATTGCAATCGCAGGGAGTCGGCGTGAACGTCGCGTCCTTCGTTGGCCACGGCGCCGTCCGGCAATCGGTGATGGAAATGAGCGACGCCGCCCCGACGCCGGAACAGCTCGAAAAGATGAAATCGCTCGTGCGACAGGGAATGGACGACGGCGCGCTCGGGCTGTCCACGGGCCTCTATTACGCTCCGGGCAATTTCGCGAAGACCGAGGAGGTGATCGAATTGGCCAAAGTCGCGGCCGAACGCGGCGGCGTTTACGACACGCATCAGCGCGACGAGAGTTCGTACACCGTCGGGCTGCTCGCATCGATTGAAGAGGTGATCCGCATTGGCCGCGAGGCGAAGATTCCCGTACACATCTCGCACATCAAGGCTCTCGGCGCCGATGTCTGGGGCCAGAGCGCGAAGGCCATCGAGATCATCGCCCGCGCCCGCGCCGGGGGCGTCAACCTCACGGCCAATCAATATCCATACGTCGCGTCGGGCACGGGGCTGAGCGCCGCGCTGCTGCCCCGCTGGGCCGAAGCCGGCGGCAGGCAGGAGATGCTCAAACGAATTGACGATCCGGCCGTCCGCCCCAGGCTGATCGCCGAGATGGAGCAGAACCTGAAGCGTCGAGGTGGCGCAAACTCTCTGTTGATCCGCTCGATCAGCGGGGGCGGCGCGGAACGCGACCTGGTCGGCAAACGCCTGGACGAGATAGCAAAATCGCGCCGCAAGAGCGCCGTTGAAACCGCGCTCGAGATCATCAAGGCGGGCAACGCCGGCGTGACCTCATTCAACATGACCGAAGACGACATCGAAAACTTCATGAAACAGCCCTGGGTGATGACCGGCTCGGACGGTTCCGGCGGACACCCGCGCAAATACGGCACGTACCCGCGCAAGATACGCGAATACGTCCTCAAGCGCAGCGTCATCACGCTGCCCAGAATGATCCAGGCCAGCTCGCTTCAAGTCGCCGAAACCTTCGACCTGAAAAATCGCGGCAAACTCGGCCCCGGCTATTTCGCCGACGTGATCGTCTTCGACGAAAAGACCATCGCCGACCGCGCGACTTATGAAAATCCCGAAGTTTTCGCCGAAGGCGTAAAATACGTGATCGTCAACGGAAAGGTGGCGATTGACGGCGGGAAATATTCGGGGGCGATGGCCGGCAGGGCATTGCGAAAATCAACTCAGCATTTAGATAGATGAAGACCGTGCAAATAAAAGCCCTTGTTGGCCAATGTAATGTGCGCCGAATGTCCGACAAACTGATGGTCTTCGAGAATTAATTGCGCCTGCGTAATTCGGTGTAGGGGCGGGTTTTCCCCGCCCATGTCTGTGATCCAAGCGATGGGGTGGGGAAAACCCGCCCCTACTATGTTGGACGCATTATTTTTTCAAATGCCATCAGTTTTTTGGACATGGCGATGCTCCCAGTCGTAGCCAGGTCAAGGCCGTAGCTGATGATCTCCAAAACATTCCCAAAATAATCCCAAAATAATCCCAAAGCTTCGAAAAGACTTCTTAAATCATTCCATGACACTCTCCAGTTACAAACAGGCGCCGATCAACGCCTACAAACATAACTACAAATAACACAAATGGAGGTTAGTCATGCGCATGATATTCAGTTCGAGGAAACTGTGGGTCATTCTCCTCGGGGCCATCTTGGCGCTCGGCTTTTTGATAACAGTTCCGAGCCCTCAGACGGCTCAAGTACTTCAGTCAGGTTCGCAGCGCGCCGGCGAGGAAAATTCCGCCGAGCAGAGTCAGCGTCTGATGATCGAACAACGGCCGCTGGTCCGCGCCGCCAGGATAATCCGGTGGGAGGTCGAGCGAGGCCAATATGTGGGTTACGCCAGCGTCGTGATTGAGGACAAGGGGGTGGCGCTGTGGTGGAAGGGCGCCATGCCGCGGCGCATGGCTGCGGTTGTGGCGGAAGCCGCCACGATCGCCCCCGTTCGGGTCGCGCGGGCCGAACACTCGCTGGCCGAACTCAAGGCCGCAGCGGCGCAGATCCGAGCGCATGTATTTCCCGGCTCGACGATCCAGGCCATCAAGTTCGATCCCACCGGCGCCGGCCTCATCCTATCAGTGGATGAGACGAACGCAGCGAAATCTCTTTTTGAAGTCGATCCTCAACAGGCGACTTCGTTCATTACCCAATCGCTACCTGAAGTCGGCGTGCCGATGCGGGTCACTTTCGAAGCGCCACTGACCCCGATCTCTCGGGACAATGATCAGTCGCCCTGGTCGGGCGGGGCCAGGATCGTGAACACGACGCTGGGCGCCGGTTGCACTTCGGGCTTCGGAGTCCGCAACGGCAGCGGCAATCACATCCTGACCGCCGGGCACTGCGGAAATCCCGGTGATCGGTTCACAGACGGCCAGGGAGAATTTATTGGGAACGTGGGCCCGCGGAACCAGACCCACGACGTGTTGCTTATCCCAACACCGAACGCCAATAATCGCATCTATGTCGGCGGCGCCAACAGCAACACCACCAAGTTGGTGAGCGGCTTTGATCACGTCTTTGTCGGAGAACTCCTCTGCCAGTCAGGGGTCACCAGCGCCAACGCCACCGGCGCCCCGGTCTGCAATCTGCGAGTGCTGTTCTTTTACCAGGACCCCGAGGACCTGGTTGAGGCCGAGCAGATCAACGGCCAGACAGCGGCGCGACCCGGCGACAGCGGCGGCCCGGTCTATTCGGACCAGGGCGGCAGCGTGATCGCAAAGGGCACGACGACCCGAGTCGCCGGCAGCCGGCTCGGTTTCCAAGACTTCATCACGGCAAATCGGGACTTCGGCGTCGAGATCGCGAACCAGGGCGCCGGGGTAGTCTTCTTCCAGGACATCCAATTTGGCGGGGCGGCCAGCCAGCCGCTGGCGAGAGGCGATTACACGTTGTCGCAACTCCAGGCCAGGGGAATGCAAAACGACTGGGCGTCTTCCGTGAGGGTCCCGAGCGGTTTCACCGTGATTATGTTCCAGCACGACAACTTCACGGGCACGTCGTGGACGCTCACTTCGGATACGCCCAACTTCGTGACACTTTCCCCCAACGCGAACGACCAGGTTTCGTCGGTCAGGATTCAGTAAATCCCAGTCTTGAGTTGAACTCAGAAGAGACCCAACCACGGGGAACACGGGGATAAGCCTGGAAGTAAGATATGCTGAATACCGTGTTAACTGTGTCTTTAGGTATTTGTTTAAATCAGCGCGCGCGAGATCGGTACAGTACCGCCCCGGACTGGAGTTCAGTGGAAGTTCTCTACCAACATAAGATCGCTGCCGCTTTGATCCTTTTGCGCAAAGAGTAGCGAGCGTCCATTTGGCGCGACGGTCAGGCCTGGTTCAGATGGCGAGAGTGGTTTATCCAACGTAGCAATCGTCGTCACTTTGCTGGTCGCGAGGTTGAAAAACTCAATGATCGGGTGAGCAGGCTCATTAGCCGTGGCGAAGTAGATCCCTTTTGGGGTCACCGCCCAGAAGCGCCAATAGCCCGCTTTGTGATGATCCAACAGCAGCGTCTCTGCGCCTCCGGCCACCGGCTTCTGCCAGATGCCGGGAACCGACCGGCCTTTCGCGTAATATAACTGCTTTCCGTCCATTGATTCGAAGCCTTCAAAGCCGCCCTGTTCGGTCACCTGCGTCGCCTGGCCGCCTTCGGCGGGAACTTTCCAGATTTGCATGCCGCCGCTACGCGTGGAGCCGAAGTAGATCCACTTTCCGTCACGCGACCAACTCGGGGTGATGTCTTCGGCCGGATCACTGGTGAGACGTCGGGGATGGCCGCCTTCGGCGCTGATGACGTAGACGTCAGCGTTGCCCTCATGGCCGGCGTCATTAGATCGCGAATCGAATGCGATCCATCGTCCGTCTGGAGACCAGCGCGGTGTGCCGGTCAGATATGGCCCGCGATCGATCAATTGAACCGGATTCGCCCCGTCACGATCGCAGACCCATATCCCAAAGCCGCCGGGGCGATTGGAGGCGAAGACGATTTTCCGGCCATCGGGAGAATAGTCTGGCCCGTTATCGTCCAGTGTAGAAGAAATCAAACTCGTCGCGGCTCCGGCCCGGCCCGCCGCGTCCAATTCCAGGCGCCAGATGTTCTGATCATCCAGGGTCTGGGTATATGCCAGATGGGCGCCTTGTCGGGAAATAGCAGGGCTGACCACGCTCTGTCCGATGATTGGCAGGCGTTCGGGCGTTCCGCCGGCGGCCGGGATGCGCCAGAGACTATAAATACTGCCGCCTCGCCTTGAGGCGAAGACGATTTCGCGACCGTCCGAAGTCCAGGCGAGGCCCAGTATCGAAGTGTTATCAAACGTGAGTCGCCGTGTCGCGCCGCTGTCCAGACTCAAGAGATAAAGGTCTGTGGTCGCTCGGCTGGAAGAGCGAACGAAGGCCAGCGTCTTTCCGTCCGGCGCAAAGGCCGGATAAGAATCCCCGGCGGCGCCCGTGGAGGGCGCGGTCACTTTCCGTTTTTCCCCGGTCTCAATCGAAACCAGGTAGATGCTGAGAGGCTCTTCCTGCGCATTCTTGTCAGCCACAGCCAGGAACTTTCCGTCCGGCGCCACATATTGGCTGTTTCCCTGGAATGGGTCTCGGTAAGGGAACACATCGACCACTTTACGCTCGGTCCCGCCCAGGGCCGGGATCAAATAAAAGCCGCTGCCTTCGGCGGCCTGGCGGAAGAACGCGATGTAACGGCCGTCGGGCGACCAAACCGGATGCGTGTCGTCCGCCGGATGTGTCGTCAGTCGGAGCGGCTGCCCCGCGCCGATCAGCTTGACGTAGATGTCGGGATTGTCTCCCTTCCCGCCGTCCCAGACAAAGGCGATCTGGTTGCCGTCGGGCGAAAAAGCGGCCTGCCTTTCCTGGCCCGGAAAACTGGTGAATGGACCGATGTTCAAAAGCGGAGTCGGGGACTCTTTGGCAGGGCGAAAAAAAGTCGCCCAGATTGCGACTCCGAGCGTTAACCCCAGCGCCGGCCAAACCGCCAACCACCCCCAATGTCTCGCGCGCGGCTTGGTCGGCGGAGGAAGCTTCTCATTCCCAAGCAGAGGAAGCGCCCCATTCCCAATCGGCCTCAGCCACGGCCCCGAGTCGGAATCGGAGTCGTTCTTTTCCGTTTCTTCCCGGTCAATGACGCCCGCATCCGCAGGATGCGACCACACCGGCCCCGCGCTCTCATCGCAAACATCCTTCACGCTTACGACAAAGCGGTAGCCCCGTTTGGGAATCGTCTCGATGTATTGCGCGGCTTCTTCTCCGCCCAGAATCTTCCTCAGGTAGGAAACGTTTTTGGCTAGATTCACTTCTTCAACAAAGGTGTCCGGCCAGACCTTCTTGAGCAACTCGTCCTTATCAATCACGCGCCCGCAGTTTTCGACCAGGATCAGCAATGTCTCGAAGGCTTTCGGGGTCAGCGGGACATGCTGGCCGTCGCGCAAGAGCAGCCGCTCGGCAGTATCCAGCCGGAAGGGCCCGAATTCGTAGAAGTGCTTGTCTGACTGCTTCATAGGGACGGAAGAACTTTGCCAAAACTCTGCCAAAATTTTCCCAGAAATTTGCCAAACCAATTCCCAAACTTCGGAAAGACTTATGCCCCGCGCTTGGCGCACTGTCGCCCCTAACAGGGAGCGAGTTAGAAATTAGGTTGAAAAGAGAGGCGGAAATTGTAAGCCCGGTTCAATCTATCGCAAAACCTCGTCCGGAACAACGGCAAGAAATCGCGGCGATGGGGGGAGGTTCAATTCCCGTTCGCCGCTCCCGCTGTTGGCTTTGCTGGGAAAAAAGCTAGACCTACCGATTCAGTTCTCGAAATCCGTCAATTTTGCATTCGCCGAATATGCTCGGCGGAGAATTAAGGAAGGAGATTGTAATGATTACACGCATAATTCGCGCTGCGTTCGCGCTCTCTGCGTTTGCCGCCATCGGGTTTGCCCAGGACTTCCGTGCGACCATCAGCGGCCTGGTGACCGATCAGAACGGACAGTCAGTCGCCAACGCGATAGTCAAGGCGATCCGGGTCGATACGAATGAAACCAAGGAAGTAAGGACTACCTCTGAAGGACGCTACAGCATTCCCTACCTCAACCCCGCTATTTACAACATCGAAGTGACCGCCAATGGCTTCCAGACACTGAAGCGCGAAACCATCACGCTTCGCATCGCCGACAAGCTGGATCTCCCGCTGCGATTGACAGTCGGCGCGGTGAGCGAGACTGTTGTTGTGACAACCCAGCAGGAGTCCATCGAAGCCGGTTCGGCGGACCGCGGCCTCGTCTTCGATCCGATCAAGACTCAAGAACTCCCGCTCAATGGCCGCCAGACATACATGCTTCTGGCTTTAACTCCCGGCGTAGTCTTTACGCAGGAGACCTTCGGCCCGAACGGATTTTCGGGCACGCGGGGCTGGGACGTGAACAATTCTTACAAGATCAACGGCGCGCGAACCGGACAAAATCTCTTTCTGCTCAACGGCGCCCCGATCAGCGACAACAACGGCACCTGGCAGATCGCGCCCAACGTCGAAGCGGTGCAGGAGTTCAAGGTGATGACCAACACCTATGACTCGTCGTACGGACGTTTCGGCGGAGGCGTGGTCAACACCACTATCAAGTCCGGAACGAACAGTTGGAACGGCAATGTCTTCGATTATTTCCGCAACGCCGTCTTCGACGCCAACTATTTCCAGAACAACGCGGCAGGGCAGCCCAAACCCAAGCACAACCAGCATCAATACGGCGGGGTTTTCGGCGGCCCGATTCGCAAGGACAAGGATTTCATCTTCACCAGCTTCGAAGGCTGGATCGAGAGGATCGGGTTTCCCACACTGCAGAGCGTGCCGCCCGACTTGCTGCGGGACGGCCAACACTTCAGTGATTTGGGAATCAAGATCTACGATCCTTTGACAACGCACAGATGCGGAGATAAACCGGGAGAGACGGAGGCGTTTTGCACGAAGAATGGAGCGAGGCGCACTTTCGTCCGCGATCCCTTCCCCGGAAACGTCGTCCCGGCCAACCGCCTCAGTCCCATAGCGCAGAAGCTGCTTTCCTACTACCCGAAGGCGAGCGCAGGATTGGAGAAGCAGTTGAGACAAAACTTTGTCAACGGCGGGAACGTCGGCAAATATTACTATTACCAGCCAATGGGCCGCTGGGACCACATTTTCAACGAGAATGACAAGCTTAATTTCACATTCACTTTCCAACATGGCCAGGAATATCGAGACTCGACCGGCTTCGGGCCGCCGGCGGGCAGCGGCGACGTGGGTTCGCAACGCACCGATCAGAATTACATCATCTCCTGGACTCACGTGATCTCGCCGACCACACTGCTGGACGTTCGCGCGTCCTACGGCCGCTTCACCAGCTATTTTCCGCGCTGGACCGATTTCAACCTGACGGCCGCTGACGTCGGCATTACGCAGATGATCACGGCTCCATCGACCAATCTGAAATCCGTGCCCAGGATTCAGGTAGGCGATTTCACGGGATTGTTTGCTTCTGTTGGAGGTGATCTGTTCACCTGGAGCACGACCAACCAGTGGAATATCGCTCCGAGCCTGACCATGACGCGAGGCAGACATACCCTGCGCGTCGGCGGCGAGGTCCATTACTATGCTCTAGGGTCCCAGAACACCGGGTTCGGAACTGGAACTTTTGACTTCAACTCCGGTTGGACACAGCAGTTCCCAGACACCCGGCAGGGTGATCGCGACGGAAGTTCGATAGCGAGCCTGCTGCTGGGCACGCCCGCCGGCGGCGGCATTGACTGGAATGACACTTTCTATCAAACCCGTCCTTATTTCGGGATGTACGTGCAGGATGATTGGAAGCTCAATTCCCGACTGACCTTGAATCTCGGCCTGCGTTACGACGTGCAGATCCCCTGGCTCGAACGCTTCAATCGCAGAGCGCGTGGTTGGGACACCGCTGCCAAGAACCCATTCAGCGACGCGGTTCTTGATAATTGGAGAAAGGTCAAGGCGCAATACGACGCAGACAATCCCAATGCCAAGTACCCCTTCCCGGCCCCGCCCGCGGAACTCATAGGCGGCTACCTTTTCGCCGGCGTGAATGGCCAGCCCGAAAGAGTTTACGACACCGACTGGACCAATATAGCGCCTCGCATCGGCGTCGCCTACCGACTAATGGAGAAGACGGTGCTCCGCGCCGGCGCTGGCGTCTATTACCAGTCGCCCACGCAAAACAACGTCTCTCCCGGATTCAACCAGTCCACTCCCTATAATTCATCGCTGGACGGCCTTACGCCTTCGGCTGGTCTGACCCTGACGGGGCCGTATTCTCTGGTCAACCCATTTCCGGATGGGCTGAGACCAGCAACCGGCTCAGGCCTGGGTTTGGCGACCGGTGTCGGGGGCGGCGCCAGTTTCGATCCCTCACACTTCAAGATTCCGCGGACTTATCAGTACTCCGTTGGATTCCAGCATGAATTGCCGGGCGGAGTTGTGGCGGAGGCCTCCTATACGGGCAACTATCAAATCTACATAAACTACGGCTATAACATGAACCGCTGGAGCCTGGAGGACAACAATAAGGGTTTCGTAGATAACAGTTATCTGAATCGCAATCTGCCGAATCCATTCTTCGGAATCCTTCCGCAAAACACCGGCCTCGGCAACTCTCGTACGATCAGCGCCCAGAACCTGTTGAGGCCGAACCCGATTTTCGGGGACATCACCAATAACCTCATTCAAGACGGCCGGTACCGCTCCGACCAGCTCCAGCTCAAAGTCGAAAAGCGAGTGCTAGGCGGCGGCGGCGGCCTGACATTCGGCCTGTCTTACACCCTGGCCAAAGCCTTCGAGAAGAATCATCGTTTGAACAATTGGAACACGGCCGAGGAGCCGATCTACGAACTTGACAACACGGACAAGACCCACAACCTCGGTGTCTACGGCGTTTGGGATTTGCCCTTCGGCAAGGGCCGCAAGTTCAACGTCGGCAATCCTGTGGCCAGAGCGATCGTCAACGATTGGAACTTCGATTGGATTCTCAGTTACGTCAACGGGAACCCGGTCGGCTGGCCTGATCTTCGAAACAATTGCAGCACGTGGAAGGCGACTGAACAGGATGAGAATCACTGGTTCAACAATGACAGGAGTTGCTACCAGAAGTTTCCGGGGTTTAACGTGCGAACGACTCCGGACCGATTCTCTAACATCCGCGAGCAACAGAAGCCGCAATTGAATCTGGCCCTCTCCAAGACCTGGGCGTTGACGGAGCGCTACAAATTCCTGCTCCGTTGGGAGACGTTCAACGTCACCAATACTGCGATTCGTCCCGGCCCCGATCTGAACATCGACAACGTTAGCACGTTTGGAACCTTGCCGAAGAGCCAGAGGAACTTTCCACGCGTGATGCAGGTCGCGGCGAAGTTCTATTTCTAGAGCGGTATGCAAATCAGTAGGGGCAGACCTGCGTGTCTGCCCCGGATTGAGGTTACACGCGACCACCGGGGCAGACACATAGGTCTGCCCCGGATTGAGGTTACACGCGACCACCGGGGCAGACACATAGGTTTGCCCCGGATTGAGGTTACACGCGACCACCGGGGCAGACACATAGGTCTGCCCCTACCGTAGACGCAGTCGCAAACCAATCTAAGGTTTCACTGGCTTCGCCGCTACGGAGGGCGTCGGTCATCGTTTCGGCCATCGGACAGAAAAACGCCGGACAGAAAGATAGTAAACGCCGTTATTCTGACCTCTATTTTTCTGTCGGCGCTTCCGAGTGGCCGAAACGATGATCGACGCCCTTCTTTGTGAGTGAGAAAGCGCCGTTTGACGACCTGCCCGTAACACCAGCAAGGAGGATCAAAAATGCTAAAGGCGAGATCACGCAAATTCAGGCTGGCCTTACTGTGTGGAACTCTGGTCATTGCTCTATTGGCCATGAGTATCCCGAATTATCAATATCTGGCTCACGCAGTAAAACATTTATCCTCTGCAAAAGCGGTAGGATCGTTTCAAGCGCCCGTGGTTACGATCTTCCGCGACGATTTCGAGACAGACCGGGGGTGGATCACTAACCCCAACGCCACAGACACGGCTGCCAGCGCGTGGCGACGCGACGTTTCGGCGCCGGCGAGTTTAAGAGGCGACTCTACGCAGATAGCGAACGCCAACGCCGGTAACAACGCTCTGGTGATGGGCCGCTTCGGAGGAGCTTACGCAAGAAGCCGCGACGATGGCGGAGGCGTCTCCTCGATCCTGTCGCCCGAAATCATCATGCCCTCTGCGGGAACGCTGACACTTTCCTTCAATTCTTACTTTGCGCGATCCGGGAAATCATCAGGCAAAGATTTCCTGCGGGCGAGCATTGTCAGCTCCGATGGCGCCAGGCCGGCGCTCACGGTGTCGGGCGATGACAATGCCGCTACCGGCGCCTGGGTTTTACAATCCGTCTCGTTGAACCCTTTCGCCGGTCAGACTATTCGAATCTTGTTTGAAACCGCCGACGGCGCCGGAGGCGGCGCGGTGGAGGTCGCCGTTGACGACGTGGCGGTGACCAGCAGCGAAGAGATTGCCCTGATAGAGCCCCAGGCGATAACCAACGTGGCCCTGAACAAGCCGGCGACCGGCAGCGCGCCTTGTAACGCCAACGAGGGGCCCGCAAAGGCATTTAATGGGAGCTTCTCCGGAGGCAATAGCGATAAGTGGTGCTCACAGGCAAGCGCCAAGTTCCTGCAGGTGGACCTCGGACAGAACTTCAACATTACGAGCTTTGTAGTGAGGCATGCGAGCGCGGGAGGCGAGAGCGCCAACTTTAACACCCGCGCTTTCAACATCCAGGTCAGCGCCAATGGGACCAATTTCACTTCCGTAGTGAACGTGACCAACAACACCCAGGGCGTCACCACTCATCCGATTACCGCAACGGCGGCGCGCTTCGTGCGATTGAATATCACTCAATCCGAGCAGACCAATAACATAACGGCTCGTATTTACGAACTTGAGGTCTTTGCCGACGTCCCCACGGGCGGCTGCAGCGGCGTCAACGTGGCGCGCGGCAAAGCGGCGACCGGCAGCGCGTCGTGCAACGCAAACGAAGGCCCGGCGAAGGCCTTCAACGGCAGCGTCTCCGGAGGCAATAGCGATAAGTGGTGTTCCAGCGCCGCCCCGAGATTTCTGCAGGTCGACCTGGCGGGGAGTTTCGATGTCACCTGTTTTCGATTGAGCCACGCGGGCGCGGGAGGCGAGAGCGCCGCCTTGAACACTCGCGACTTCAATATCCAGACCAGCGTGGACGGGACGAATTTCGTCACCGCGGTCAATGTCACTGGCAACACTCAAAACGTCACCGACCACTCCATCGCCAGTAGACAGGCGCGTTTCGTCCGTTTGAACGTCACCACGCCAACACAGAACGGGACCGCGGCAGCCCGCATCTACGAGTTCGAAGTGTTCGGCACAGGAGGAGGATTGCCCCCGCCTCCCGAGACCATACAGGAGCACTGGTTCGAGCATAACCTGCTTGTCCGTCTTGTCCGTTTCAACGATGACGCCGCCATTTACTTCGATGACGACGTGGACCGGGCGCAGGCGGATTGGATTCTCGATTTCACCGCGCGGACGTGGCGATACTACAAGCAGACTTATGGTCCCTTCGGCGCCGACCCCCGTGGATACTCTATCCATCATCAGGGCCGCTTCTTCGGCGGTCATCCCGGAGACTACTTCTCCGCTCTTCACGACTTCTTGAACTCCAGCGACATCGGGGTCAACTCCTGGGTGGAAAGTGGAGGCAACCACGACCTCATCAGCCACGAGTTCATGCATGTGGTCGAGTCCTCCAACAACAACGTCCATGGCTCTCCCGCCTTTGGGATATGGGGAGACAGCAAGTGGGCGGAGTTCGCCCAGTACGACCTCTACATCGGCCTGGGGATGCAACAGGACGCGGATCGGGTCTTCAACCTGTTTATGAACGCGAGGGACAATTTCCCGCGCCCGAATACGGCCTGGTTCCGAGACTGGTTTTTCCCGCTGTGGCGGGACCACGGCCGCGCTCAGGTGATGGTGAGATTCTTCGGCCTACTGGCGCAACACTTCCCGAAAGAAACACAAAATCACGGCAACGGCCCTCATGCGCACTACACACGCGGCATGAACATGGGAGAGTTCGTCCATTTCATGAGCGGGGCGGCCGGGACTAACCTCTCATCCATGGCCACGACCGCGTTCGGCGCCGGCACGGGAAATTGGGAGACGCAGTTCCAGCAGGCGCGCATAAACTTCCCGGCGATCACTTACTGAGTCCGCCTCCCCTTCGAAGATAGCCACAGAGGGCACAGAGAACACAGAGAAGCCATTAATTCCCCATTATGCCCTCTGTGGCTAACAGTCTTCATACATTTGAAGACGGGTATAACTTGAAATCTCAGCCTCACGCCACTACAGTTGCCATCCTTTACTCAAACCTACTCCCGGAAAGATTATGGAAGGATTGAAACTCGGAGTCGCAATCGTGTTGGCGGTGTCCGCCGGCGTTTTCGTTTACGGCGCGCGGGCGCAGAGCGACAGGAAATCTCAAAAACGAGCCGATCAGCAATATCGCGAATGGCGGATGTTCGGCGGCGGGCCGGATAACATTCATTATTCGACGCTCGATCAGATCACCCGCGACAACGTCCATCGACTCGAAGTCGCCTGGCGGTTCGATTCGGGCGATGAGTTTCCCGGCTCCGAGATGCAGTGCAATCCGATCATTGTTGACGGCGTGATGTACGCCACCACGCCGAAGCTGCGTGTGATCGCGCTCGACGCCGCGAACGGAAAATTGATCTGGAGTTTCGACCCGAACGAAGGCAGGCGGCCGCTGGGCAAGATGCGCAACCGCGGCGTGATGTATTGGGGAGACGGCGCCGAGAAGCGGATCTTCTTCGGATTTCGGCATTGGCTCTATTCGCTCGACGCGAAGACCGGTCAGCCGGCGCCTCGCTTCGGCGAGCAGGGGCGCATCGATCTGCGCGAAGGCTTTGTCGGGCGGGACCCGAGGGAGGTCACGATCAGCAACACCACGCCCGGCGCCTTTTACAAAGACATGCTGATCATCGGCGCTTTGACGAGCGAGGGGCTGCCCGCCGCGCCCGGCGACATCCGCGCATTCGACATCCGCACTGGCAAACAGCGGTGGGCGTTTCACACGATCCCGCACCCTGGCGAATTCGGCTACAAGACGTGGCCGAAAGACGCCTGGCGGTACATCGGCGGCGCGAACAATTGGGCCGGATTGGTCGTCGATCAACGGCGCGGGCTGGTCTTTGCGCCGACAGGCTCGGCGGCTTTCGATTTTTATGGCGCGAACAGACATGGCGACAATCTGTTCGCCAACACGCTACTGTGTCTGGACGCGAACACCGGCAAGCGCGTATGGCATTTCCAGGCGATCAAGCACGACGTGTGGGACCGCGACTTTCCGTCGGCGCCCGCGCTCGTCACGGTCAAACGAAATGGGCGATTGATTGACGCCGTCGCGCAGATCACGAAATCGGGCCACGTCTTAGTCTTCGAACGCGGGACGGGGAAGTCGCTCTTCCCGATCGAATATCGCAAAGTTCCGACCGCCGGCGTTGACGGAGAGACGCTCGCCGAGACGCAGCCGTTCCCATTGCTGCCTCCGCCGTTCGCGCGCCAGTTTCTGACCGAAGAGATGCTGACCCGGCGAACACCCGAAGCCCATCGGGCCGCGCTCGAACGGTTCCGAAAAATCCGCAGCAACGGCCAGTTCGAGCCGCCCAGTCTGGAAGGCACGGTGATCTTTCCGGGCTATGACGGCGGCGCCGAATGGGGCGGCGCGGCGTTCGATCCTAAAACAGGTTTGCTCTACGTCAACTCGAACGAGATGGCCTGGATTCTGCGGCTGATTGAAAGGCCGAAGCCGAAGCCGTCGCAACTGAGCGGCAAGAGCTTATACGAGGCGAATTGCGCCAGTTGCCACGGCGGCGATCTGCGCGGCTCTCCGCCTGAATTCCCCGCGCTTATCAGACTGGACAAAAAGTATACCGATTCGGAAGTCCGCGCGGTTATTCGACAAGGCCTGGGGCGTATGCCGGCGTTCTCCAGAATCGGCGGAGACGCGATTCGCGCGATCGCCGATTATGTTTTGACCGGCAAAGATGTCGCCGTCTTGATGACGGAATCGAAACCTTCGCCGCCAAATCCTATGGACTTGAAGTACACGATGGACGGCTACAACAAATTCCTTGATCCTGAGGGCTATCCGGCGATTGCGCCGCCGTGGGGCACGCTGAGCGCGATTGATCTTAATCAGGGTAAGATCGTATGGCAGATTCCTTTCGGCGAATACCCTGAACTTGCCGCGAAAGGAATACGCGACACGGGGAGCGAAAATTACGGCGGGCCGATTGTGACAAAGAACGGACTGCTCTTCATCGGCGCGACCAATTACGACAAGAAGTTCCGCGTCTTCGACAAACTGACGGGCAAGCTGCTGTGGGAGACGACGCTGCCCGCTGCCGGCAACGCCACGCCCGCGATGTATGAAGCGCAGGGAAGGCAATTCGTAGTGATCGCGGCGGGGGGCGGGAAGTCGAAGGACCCGCCGGGCGGAAGTTATGTGGCCTTCGCATTGCCATTGGACAAGGCCGGGAGCAAATAGGGCGTTGTCTCATTCGGATGTCGCTTTTAAACCGGTTTTCAAATGTACGAAGATTGTTAGCCACCGCAGGGCACAGAGGGCACAGAGGGCATATCGATTTCTCTGTGTTCCTTGTGTCCTGCGGTGGCTATGAAAACCGCTGTGGAATTTGAAACCTTGAGAGAAAGAATTACGACTTTAACAGATCCGCGCGAGGAATATGCAAACCGTCTGGCAGCGCGCCGCGCCGCGCTCGACGCCAATCAACAGCGCAGCCGTAAGATATGGTTCTGGCGGCGTGTTGTTTTTGCCGTCATCGCGCTGATGATCATCCTGGCTTTTGAAGGGGTCGTCGCGTGGCCACTGATCGCGGCGCCTGTGGTCGTATTTATCACGCTGATGGTTTTCCATCAGCGCGTTCATGCGGAGGTCGCGCGGTTGTGGCGCGCGGTGAAGTTTTACGAGCGCGGCGTCGCGCGGCTCGAAGACAACTGGAGCGGCGCCGGCGAGACGGGCGAAAGGTTCGCCGACAAATCGCACCCTTACTCGGAAGACCTCGACCTGTTCGGCGAAGGATCGCTGTTCGAACTGCTTTCGACAGCGCGGACTAAGGCAGGCGAGGAGTGGCTGGCGTCGTGGCTGCTGGCGCCGGCTACGATCCCGGAAATTCTCGCGCGCCAGCAGGGCGTCGAGGAACTTCGGCCGCGCCTCGATTTGCGCGAAGACGTGGCGCTGCTCGGGGACGAGGTCAACGCGGGCGCGCATCCGGAAGAACTCACGGCATGGGCCGCCCGGGAGCCGGTTTTCACCGCGTGGCAGACGCGATGGTTGCGACTGGCGGCGCTGCTGATCGGACTCTTCTCGGCCGCCGCGGTCGTGATGTGGCTCGGGTTCGGGTACCGGAAAACGGCGATGGTCGCGCTGATGGTCGAGGCGACCTTTCTTTTTCTCTACCGCGCGCAGATCGTACGCGTGATAGCCGAGGTCGAGCGGCCCGGGCGCGAACTGTCGCTGCTGGCCGAAATCCTCGGCCGGTTGGAGCAGGAGCGATTCGCGTCGCCGATGTTGGTAAGACTCCGCAGCGAACTCGACACGGACGGAAAGCCGCCGTCGCGGCAGATCGCGCGGCTCAGCCGCCTGATTCAGATTCTCGATTCGCTTAAGAATCAGTTCTTCGCGCCGATTGCCTTTGTGCTGCTCATCCCCACGCAACTCGCGCTGGCGATCGAGGGATGGCGCCGGCATGCGGGCGCGAAAATTCCGCAATGGCTCGACGCGGTCGCCGAGATCGAGGCGCTCTCGTCGCTCGCCAGTTACGCTTATGAACATCCCCGCGACCCGTTTCCGGAATTGGTCGAAGGCGAGGTCCTTTTCGACGGCGAATCGTTGGGCCATCCGCTGATCGCGGAGTCTCGCTCGGTGCGGAACGATGTGCGTTTAGGCGCCGAGCCCTGCGCGCTGATCGTCAGCGGGTCGAACATGTCTGGCAAGAGCACGCTGATGAGAACCGTCGGGGCGAATGTCGTTTTGGCGCTGGCCGGCGCGCCGGTGAGGGCAAGGCGCTTGCGCCTGTCGCCGCTCGCCGTCGGCGCTTCGATTCACATCCTTGACTCGCTCCAGACGGGCGCGTCGCGCTTTTACGCCGAGATCACGCGGCTGCGCCAGATCGTCGAATTGACAAACGGCGATCTTCCGCTGCTATTCCTGCTCGATGAGATTCTGAGCGGCACCAATTCGCACGACCGGCTCATCGGCGCCGAAGCCGTCGTCCGTGGGCTGGTTGAACGCGGCGCCATCGGCCTCGTCACCACGCACGACCTGGCGCTGACGCGGATCGTCGAGTCTCTGAACGGGCGCGGCGCCAACGTCCATTTCGAGGATCATTTGGAAAACGGGCGGATGGTCTTCGATTACAAAATGCAACCCGGCGTCGTCCGGCGCAGCAACGCGCTGGAACTGATGCGAAGCGTCGGGCTGGAGGTCTGAGGAGGCGAAGGAAGGACAGGGCGACTGGGGGACGGGGCGACTGGGGGAAGGGGCGATGACGATGTCAATGTCGTCGCCCCTTCCCCCAGTCGCCCTTCATCCCTTTCAGGTATTATTGAAAGCTGTCGAGAGCCACCTGTTCGTCCTCGTAAATCTCGAAGACGGTCAGCAGCTTCGTGATCATGAGTAGGTCTTTGATCTTCTTCGGGAGGTTGAGTAGTTTCAGTCGGCCTCCTGCGTTCTTTGTAGTGGTGTAGCGCGAGACCAGTTCGCCTATGCCCGAGCTATCGACGTAGCTGACTCCGCCGAGGTTGAGGACGATTTTGTTCTGGCCCGAATCGAGCAGTTTGCCGACGGCGTCGCGCAATTGCACGCTGCCTTCTCCTATAGTGATCTTGCCGAACATTTCCAGAATGACTACATCGCCTACAGAGCGTTCTCTAATTTCCAACTGCATCGCGTTTGTGTTCTCCTTCGCTCACGTCGTGTGACGGCTGCTTTGGCGCGCGGCGTTTGGACATCGAGACGATCATTCCGCCTTCGGGGTGACGGGCGTATTCGACGCTGTCCATGAAAGTTCGCATATAGAGGATGCCGCGGCCGGCCGGGTTGAGCAGGTTGTTTGGGTCGAGCGGGTCGGGGAGAGTCGCAGGGTCGAATCCTTCTCCGTAATCGCGCACCGTCACGCGCAGCGCGTCGACGCCTATTGTGTAGCGGATGTCCACGCTCTTCTGTTGATCGTATTTGTTGCCGTGTTCGACCGCGTTGGCGACCGATTCGCGCACGGCCATGTTGATCCAGTAGGCCGATTCCTCATCGAAGCCGATCATACTCGTGATGTTGTCCGTAAGAGTCGTGACCAGGTCGATGTATTCAAGCTGACTGGCGATGGTCAATTCGACCACGTTTTCGGCTAGCATCATAAGCCGGGAGTTCCTTTTTAGGCTAAATTTGATCCGCCAATTCGATCTGTTAAGATGCTCGCGAGTCTGTAGACTTCGACGATTACGATCAAGCGCGGCCCTGTGTAACATAGCGTAAAAAGCGCTGTCAAGACGGGCGTTCCGCAAGACGATCAGATGGTTGGCGTCATGCGCTACGCCGCGTACATCGCAAAAGTTCCAAAGCAAATAATAATTCAGATGTCCGAACCGAAAAATTCATCCGCGAGCATAGTCCGGATTGCGCCCGTCGCAAGGTTGCGCGGAGATTTCCAATTGCCTGGAGACAAATCCATATCGCATCGCAGCGCGATGTTCGCCGCCATCGGCGAAGGCGTTTCGAGATTGAGCAATTACTCATCGGCGCGCGATTGCCAGAGCACGCTCGATTGCCTCGAAGCCTTGGGGGTAAAGGTCAGACGCGAACCTGAATTAATTGTGATTGAAGGCATGGGGCTCGACGGATTGCTCGAAGCGACGCGCGCCCTGGACGTGGGCAACTCGGGCTCGACGATAAGGATGCTGTCGGGCATTCTCGCCGGGCAGAATTTCACGACCGAGATTACGGGCGACGAAAGCATTCGTCGCCGCCCGATGAAGCGCGTTATTGACCCGCTCAGCCTGATGGGCGCGCGCATCGAAGCTCGCGAAGGGGGGTTCGCGCCGTTGAAGATTCGCGGGGGCGGTCTGAAAGCGATCGAATACGAGCCGCCGGTAGCGAGCGCTCAGGTCAAATCATGCGCGCTGCTGGCCGGGTTGTTCGCAGACGGGGTCACGACGGTGATCGAAAAGACGCCGACCCGCAATCACACCGAGGTGATGATGCGCGAATGCGGCGCGGCGATCGAGGTCACGAAGACCGAAGCCGGCGAAAGAATCTCGGTCGCGGGGCGGAAACCGCTCGGCGCGCTCGGGCGCTACACCGTCGCGGGCGACCTCTCGTCGGCGTCGTTCTTCATCGTCGCGGCGCTGCTCGTCCCCGACGCCGAATTGCGCCTGCGCCACATAGGAATCAACTCATCGCGCACGGCGCTGATCGACGCGCTGAGAACTATCGGCGCGCGCGTCGAGATTGAAAACCCGCGCGTCGCGCACGGCGAGCCGGTGGCCGACATCCACGTCCGGTCGTCAGATCTGAAAGGCGACCTGGAACTCTCCGGCTCGATCATCGCCAACCTGATCGACGAGATTCCGATCCTTGCGATCGCCGGCGCGCGGACGGACGGGACGTTGACCGTCCGCGACGCGCGCGAGTTGCGCGTCAAAGAGAGCGACCGGATACGCTCCATCGTCGATAACCTGCGTCGGATGGGGGTTGAAGTTGAAGAGTTCGACGACGGGTTGCGCTTGAATGGCAAACAACGATTGCGAGGAGCTTCTGTAGACTCATTCGACGACCACCGCGTCGCGATGTCGTTCTCCGTCGCCGGCCTGATCGCCGAGGGCGAGACTGAGATCGCTCGCGCGGACGCGGCCTCGGTGTCGTTGCCGGAGTTTTACCAACTGCTGGCTACAAGCGGAGCGAGCATTCAGAAGTAGCCCCCGCATTATGGAATCCGCAATCGGCAATCAACAATCGGCAATCTTCCTGGTGGGATTCATGGCTTCCGGCAAATCTACAGTCGGCCCAGTACTCGCCGCGAGACTCGGCCGCCGATTCATTGATCTCGACCGCGTGATCGAGGCCAAAGTCGGTTGCGCGATCGTCGAGTTGATTGAACGCGAAGGCGAAGAACGGTTCAGAGAGCTTGAAACTGAAACGTTGCGCGAGGCCGCGTCGCAGGGCGGAGTGATCATCGCTCCGGGAGGCGGGGCGATCACGCGGGAAGAAAACCGCGAACTGATGTCGCGCCTCGGAGTCACCGTCTGGCTCGACGCGCCATTCGAGTTATGCTGGCGGAGAATTCAAAATGACGGCGCGACGCGCCCCCTGGCGCCGGATGAATTGACGGCCAGGGCGCGATACGAGAGGCGGTTGGCGCTCTACCGCCAGGCCTCGATTCACACCCCGATCAATCAATCTCATTCGCCGGACGACATCTCCGAAACGATCATCAACCAACTTCGCGAAGTCGCGGAAAAATATGTCGGTTAGCAAATGCTTGTACGGCGGGGGGCGATTTGTTTAATCGCCCTGTTTGTGGCTTTGTCAGATCAGGAAAAGAGCGCGAGTAAACAACTCGCGCCCGGAGCCCCGTACACCCATTTGCCAACCGATCTTGGACGAAAATTATGTCACAACTATCATTCACCCCAACTGGCGATTTGGAAGTCATTCCGTCGAAAACCTCCTCTAACAACGATTTCGATTTTCTCGTCGGCGAGTGGAAAATCCGCAACAAAAAACTCAAGACAAGACTCAATAATTGTGCGGAATGGCTTGAGTTTGATGCGACGGGCTCCTGCCATAAAATCCTGAACGGCTTCGGGAATACCGACCAATTCATCACTGAATTTGATGGAATCCCTTTTCAAGGCGCGTCATTTCGCCTGTTCAATCCGAGGACCAGGCTCTGGAGTATTTATTGGGCGGATAGCAATGTGGTCGTACTTGATGTTCCCCAGGTCGGTTCCTTCGACGGCGACGTCGGAAGATTTTACGCAAAAGACGTTTTTGAAGGAAAACCTATCACCGTAGTGTTTCAGTGGGACAAAACGAATCCTGATAGTCCGGTTTGGAGCCAGGCGTTCTGGCCCGACAACGGAGCGACGTGGGAATGGAATTGGTATATGACATTTAGCAGACAGGGATGAACCTCTTGCGATGGCGACATCGCGCTCGGCCCTCCGGTGAATATGCTGCGGGCTAGAGCGTGTTGCGATTGCAGGTACGGTTCGTAGTACCGGCTTTAGCCGGAATCGTCTGGCTCTTGAGCCTTTCCGCCTAAAGGCGGGAGTACAAACATCCCTACACTGAACTGCATACCGATATAAATCTAAGCAGGCTAGATCGGGAAACGCGAACCGACCAGGGGTGGCGCGGAGTCACAGAGCCGGGCAGGCGTAGGAACTCATGCCCCGCCCCTGATGAGAGCCGCGATTGCTCCCACCAACTCTCCCGGTTCGACCGGCTTCGACATGTGATATTGGAAACCTGAGGTGATGGCGCGAAGGCGGTCTTCCTTTCCAGCGAAGGCCGTGATCGCTATGGCCGGCACGTCGCCGCCCTTTTCCGGCCCGAGCGCCCTCACCCTGGCGATGAGTTCATAGCCGTTCACTTCAGCCATCCCGATGTCGGCCAGCATCGCGTCGTACCTGCCCGGCTGCAACTTCGTGAGAGCTTCACTGGCCGACGCGGCCGTCACAACGTCCGCGCCAACCTGTTCGAGCATCACCTTCATCATCTCCAGTGTGCTGGCGTCGTCATCCACCATAAGAATTCTGGCCCCTTCGAGGCTGACGGCGCCGAACTCGCGCGTGCGATAGTCGCCGGAATAGATCTGGCGCGCAGAGGCGGACGGCGCCCGATGATTGACCGCGAATGGGAGTTTGACGGTAAACGTCGAGCCTCGGCCTTCACCTTCGCTCTCCGCGTGGATGCTCCCCTGGTGCAACTCCACCAGGCGCTTGGTAATCGAGAGTCCAAGTCCAAGCCCGCCATGCGCGCGCGCGATCGAAGAATCGGCCTGGCGAAAGCGCTCGAAAACGTGGGGCAGAAACTCCGGGCTGATTCCCTGACCGGTGTCTTTGACGATTAGTTCCAGTTGGGCGCCGTCGCGCCCCAGCCGCGTCTCCACGCGCCCGCCCGGCGGGGTGAATTTGATCGCGTTCGAGACCAGGTTCAAGACCACCTGCTGCAACCGGTCGGGGTCGCCTGAAACAAGAGCTTCGCGCTTGTCGGTTACGACAACCAGGGATATCTCTTTCGCCTCAGCCGACGAACGCGCCACCTCGACCGCCGCGCTGACGATCCCGCTGAAATCGAGCGTCTGGATGTTGAGCGTCATCTTGCCGGTGATTACCCGCGAAACGTCGAGCAGGTCGCTGACGAGTTTGATCTCTGACTCGACTGAGCGCTCGATCTTTTCAAGGGCCGAGTCATGATCTTCCGGCCTGACCTGCCGCCTGCGCAGGATACGGATCCATCCCAGCATCGGCGTGAGCGGCGTGCGAAGCTCGTGAGAGAGCAGGGCCAGAAACTCGTCCTTCGCGTGGTTCGCATGCTCCGCCTCGCGGCGCGCCGCATTTTCACTTTCGAGGAGCCGTTCGCGCTCCTGCTCGGCCCGCTTGCGTTCGGTGATGTCCCGGTTCGTCTCTAACACCAACCTGTGTCCGTTGCGTTCGACGAGCGTCATGCGACTCTCGACTACGATCTCGCGCCCGTCCTTTGTGCGGTGGCGCAACTCGCCCTGCCACCGTCCGCTGAGCCTGAGCGAATCCAGGATGGCGTCCATGTCCTCGACAGCCTCAGTCTCCAGCAACTCGTGCGAGACGCGCCCGACGGCCTCCTCTCGCGCATAACCGTAAATGTCTTCCGCCGCGCGATTCCAGTAACTGATTGCCCCGTCCATCTCCCAGGCGAAGATGGCGTCGTGCGCCAGATCAAGCATCTCCGCCTGTTCACGCAACTTTCTTTCCACCTGCTTGCGTTCCGTGATGTCGAAGAAAGTCACCACGCCCGCGACGATACGCCCCTCGCAGTCGCGTATCGGGGCGGAGTTGATACTCAATGCGCCGCGCGTGTCGTCGCCGCGCCGTATTTCGATCTCCTCGTTCGTCACCATCTCGCCTGCCCTGATGGAGCGCGCCAGCGGCCATTCCTGCGACTGATAGGGCCGCCCGTCAGGATGAAATCCCCTCCCGGCTTTAAACTCCTCGAGGTTGATCGAAGGCGAAAATTCGTGACGCCAGATTTGCGCCACCTGCCCATTTCCCATAATGAGTTTGCCCGAAGGCGCATCGACGATGATCACTCCGGCGGGCATCTGCCGCACCACTTCCGTGAGTTGTTGATGTTGAACCGACAGCTCTTCGAGCAACCTTTCGCGCTCGGCCTCCGCGTTCCTGAGCCTGCGACGCTCTTCGGCCTCGACCAGCGCCCGCCGCATTGAACCCGGCAGGCGCGCCAGCCGCTCTTTGAGCACGTAATCGGTCGCGCCGCGCTTGAGCGATTCGGTCGCAATCTCTTCGCCCATCATGCCTGAAACGAAGATGAAGGGTAGCCACGAATATTTCTCCCGCGCGATTTCCAGGGCCCCCATCCCGTCGAATGACGGCAAATGGTAATCGGCGAGGATCAGGTCATAGCCGCCCGCTTCGAGCGCGGCGACGTAATCCTCGCGCGTGTCCACGACCGTCATTTCGTACTTCAGTCCGTCCTTTTCGAGGACGGCTCGCGAGAGTTCGACATCGGCTGGGTTGTCTTCAAGATACAAAATGCGCATCGATGAATTCATTGCTTACCGCCTTATTAAATCGCCTCTACCAGTTCAGCCGAAACCTCCGCCCCGATCTTTAACATTGCCCGGCACGCTGCCCGGGGGCGGCTCGTTGACCATCAGCCAAAAAACGCCAAGCTCTCGGACCGTCTCGAGGAATTCGTTGAAGTCCACCGGCTTGACGACGTAGGCGTTGACGCCGAGTTGATAGCTGACGAGCAGGTCGCCCTCCTCCCGCGAAGAGGTGAGCATCACCGCCGGGATAATCTTCAGCCTGTCGTCGGCCCTGATCTCTCGAAGAACTTCCAGGCCGTCCACTCTGGGCATCTTGATGTCGAGCAACACCAGGACGGGGTTGCCGTCCGCGCGCGTCTCGTAATCGCCGCGCCTGTGCAGGTAATCGAGCGCCTCCGCGCCGTCCTCTACTATGATCACCCCGTTGGCGATGTTGTATTTCTCCAACGCTTTGAGGATCAGTTCGGCGTCGTTCTCGTCATCTTCCGCAACTAAAATCTTTTTCGGTTCAATCATGACTTGCTCACCTCCCCAAACTGAGGGCTAATGCATTTGATTTTCGAACGTCATCCAACCTTCCCGCCGATCTTGATTGATTCAGGGTTTCGTTACGACGCCCTGAGAGGCTCCTCGCGCAAGGGAAGAGAGAAATAGAATGTAGCGCCGCGCCCGATCTCGCTCTCGGCCCATACTTGGCCCCAGTGACGCAGGATGATGCGCTGCACGTTTGCCAGGCCGATTCCCGTGCCCTCGAAGTCCCTGGCGCGGTGCAGGCGCTGGAAGACGCCGAAGAGTTTGCTCGCGTACCGCATGTCGAATCCGACGCCGTTGTCGCGAACGAAACAGACCGCCTCGCCGCCGCGCGCGCCCCGACAGCCGACCTCGATTTGGGCCGGGCGCCGGGGGCGCGTAAACTTGATCGCGTTCGAAAGCAGGTTGACCACCACCGTGCGCAGCATCTCGCGGTTGCCCTCGACCACGGGCAGTTCGCTAATGCGCCATTCGATCTCGCGCCCTTCGATTTCGGGTTGCAGTTCCTGCAGCGCCTCTTCCGTCAGTTGTGTGAGGTTGACCGGCTCGTGGCTCATCTCCATTCGCCCCAGCCGCGAGAAGACCAACAGGCCGTCAATCAGACGACCCATGCCGTTTGCCGCCTCGACGATGCGCCGCAGGTATTTTTCTCCGGTCTCGTCGAGAGAAACGGTCGCATGCTCCCGCAGCAGATTGGCGAAACTGGCGATGTGGCGCAGCGGCGCGCGCAGGTCGTGCGAGACCGAGTAGGAGAAGGCCTCCAACTCCTTGTTGGAGGCCTCGATTTCGGCCGTTCGGCGCGCGACGCGATCTTCCAGTTCTTCGTTCAGCTTTCGTAATTCTTCTTCCGTCCGCCTGCGCCCGGCCATCTCGCGGCTGACAAACGCGTAAGCTATCGCCAAATTCGCTACCACTGCGGCGCCCAGCGCGGCAAGGCTCCACATCGCGTTGCGCGCGCTCTCTTCCGAATTGGCCCTGCGCTGCGCGAGTAAATACTGTTCCTCTCGTCTGATTTCATCCATCAAGGAGTAAATTTCAGACATCTCCCGCCTGCCCGACTCCGCTATAACTTCTTGCCTCGCCGCCTCTGCGCCGCGCTCCTGCTTCAGCCGGACGCGATACCAAAGGACATTGATCCGCTCGATCCCCAGCGCCTCCAACCGTTCAAGGCGCGCCTGCTGAATCGGATTATCCGCCGTTAAAGAATTGAGATGATCGAGCTGCGCCCTGAATTTGTCCGCAGCGGTTTTAAGCGAGCCCAGGGCTCTCTCGTCGCTTGTAAAAAGATATGTGCGCTGTCCACTCTCAGCTTCTTTAAGCGTGGCGTATGACGCTTCAAGCTCGGCTATGATTTGATAGCCGTGCTCCACCCAGAAGAATTCGCTCTCCTGCAACCGTCGCGTGCTGAGATAAGAGAGCGCAAACATCAGGACAACGATCAAGGACGCCAGCGCAAACCAGATGACTAGCCTGCCTTCAATTCCATACTTCCAATATTTCATTGAAGTACTCCCGCAACGATTCTGCGGACAAATAACTCTGGACGCGCGCAATACTTCAACGCGCATCCTCAGTCTTCATTCATAGACTTCAGTCATCATAAAAATGAAGCCAAGACCAACATAACATGATGTTGACATCCGTCGTGTTCGAAATCTGTCTAGGCATGGACAAATTGAGAAATATAATTCTGCAGGGACGTAATCGTAGTGGCTTTGTCGACACGGTAACATTCGCAGGAAGCGGCCTCCAGCCCTGCGCGGTCGAGAATTTTCAGGCGACCCCAGCGGTAACAGATCAGCCCCTCCCGCTGCAAGCCGCTTGTGAGCGTAGCCACGCGCGAGCGTTGTATGCCGAGTATCATCGAAATGTATTCCTGAGTAAGCGGCAGAGTGTCCTCTTCGCTGTGATCGAGGCTGACCAGCAACCAGCGGCAGAGGCGTTGCAGAGAGGTGTGGAAGTGATTGCAGACGGCTGATTGAGTCAACTGCGTCAGTACCGCGTTCGTGTACAGAAGCATTAAGTCATGCGTCGCGCCGCAATGCCCGAACTCTTCACGCAAGATTTCGGCGCGGATGCGCCAGGCCTGTCCCGGGATTTGCACTACCACGCGGAATGGAATCTGTCTGCCCTTCAAGGCGAGCGCGCCGCCGATCATTCCCTCAAAACCGACAGCGCCGACTTCAATCGTATCGCCCCCGCTCGTGGTCGAAAAGATTGAAACCATTCCCCGCTCAGGAAAATAGACGTAATTGATCGTGTCGCCTGAGTTATAAATGACTTTCCCTTTAGTTAAATCAAACAGCTCCAAATGTGGCTTCAGCCGTTCGACCTCTCGGGGCGGGATCACTGCCAGCAGGTGGTTGCGGAAAGTATTGTGATTGTATGAATCCGACATCGTCATCTTAGCCTCTCTTCCCCAATGATAATCTTTGATGGCCGACGGGAAGAGCCGCGACGTCTATATCGGTTTTCAATTGCGTATACGGGCAGCAATTGGTTAGAGGCAAAGAAGGCGTCAATAGAACGCGGATGACGCGGACGGGCGCGGATCATCGCGGATAAAACCAAATAAGTTCAGCGTCAATCCGCTCTATCCGCGTCATCCGCGTTCTATTAACCCGTACACTGACGAAACAGGCGCCATCTCTATTTCAGAGCTTTCATAACAAATGTCATAGCGCCTGCCCTGAAAATAAAACTTAAATATCCTTCCCAGAATTTCCTCAACGATCTCAGCGAATCGTGGCGCAGAGAATAATTGATCAGGGCTTCGACCCCAAGCCCCCGCCAGAGGCGCGCCATATCAATCTGTATGGACTCGACCTCGAACCTGGCGGTTGAGTAATAGTTGGATTCGTACTCGCGCTCGAAATACCTGAAGGAGTATGTGGTCAGATGCCATTTGTGTGTAGGATCATTCCACGACTGAAAGTCCGAGTAGTGCGGGGTGATGATGGTCACTTTCGCGTCCGGCTTCGCTATCCTGTGCAGTTCTTCCATAGTCCGGGTGATCGAGTCCAGGTGCTCGATGATGTGGGTGGCGTAAATCTCATCGAAAGCGTCGCGCTCAAACGGATAAGGGAATGAATTCAGGTCATGAACTATGTCCACGTTAGGCAGAGGCGCGCGGTCAATGCCGATGGCCCCTTTCATCTTATTGTTGCCGCAACCAATGTCCAGTATTTTCACTCGTTACTTTTCTCTCCTCGCAGGTCGGTATTTTATCGGCTTCAGTCGGCCGGCGCAGGCGGTTGAAGGGAATGATGCGATCCGAAGGCCCCAAGCCTTAAGGTCGCATGCTAGTCGCTCCGGTCGCGGTGATAAAGATCGCGCCAGGCCGAGAGGTAAGGCGAGTGACCGTCTTCGGATTCGCGCAGTTGTTTAATCACCGGGTGGGTAAATTTGTTGACGATGGCGTTGATCAGGACGCGCAATGCCTCTTCCTGACCCTCACTCAAATCTCCGAGGCGTTTGCGGCTGCGCTCGAGCTCGGAAAAGGCCATTTCGTAAACTTGTTGGCGGAACTCTCCGATGACGGCGTTGAGGTCGCCTTCGGCCAGGGCGCGGAAGAACTGTTCGGCCTCGGCTTCGATGATCTCCTCGGCGCGAGACGCCTCGCGCTTACGTTCGGCGCGGTTGGCCTCGGCGACCGCCTCCAGGTCGTCGACGTCGAAGAGGAAGGCGTTGTCGAGCCGCCCGATCGCCGGATCGATGTTGCGCGGAACCGAGATGTCGACGAGCAGCACAGGGCGGTTGCGGCGACGTTCGAGCGCGCGGCGGACGTGGTCGGGGCGTATCAGGTAGTCCGGCGCGCCCGTTGAACAGATCAGAATTTCGGCCTCCGGCAAACGCTTCTCGAATTCCTCGAAGGGCACGGGCTCGCCGTTCAATTCGCCTGCCAGCGCGACCGCGTTCTCGAACGTGCGGTTGACGATCAACAGGCGACTCGCGCCGTAATTTAAAAGGTGTTTGGCGGCGAGCTCCGCCATCTCGCCCGCGCCCAGCAGCATCACCGCGCTCCCTTTCAGGTCCTCGAAGACTTTGCGCGCCAGTTCGACGGCGACGAAGCTGATCGAGACCGCGCTCGACCCGACGCCAGTTTCGTTGCGGACGCGCTTGGCGACGGCGAAGGCGCGGTTCATCAACCGCGTTAACTCGTGACCCACGACGGCGGCGTCCTGCGCGCGCTGGAAAGCTTCTTTGACCTGTCCGGTGATCTGAGGCTCGCCCACGACCATCGAATCGAGTGACGACGTGACGCGGAAGACGTGTTTGATCGCGGCCCGGCCCGCGAGGTCGTAAAGATGTTTGCGCAGCGGCGAAAGATCGTATTGATGGAAGCGGCTCAGGAAATCGTAGAGGCGCGAAACGGCGTTCTCCGTCTGCCCGGCGCCGTTCGGGGTCGCGGCGATCAGTTCGACGCGATTGCAGGTGGAAACGATCAGCCCCTCGCTGATCATTTCACGGTCGACCAGATCGCGCAGCGCGCCCGCGAGTCGCGACTCGGCGAACGCCAGACGCTCGCGCACTTCGACCGGGGCCGTTTTATGACTGGTTCCGACTAGAACGATACCCATACGATTGCGGATTGCGGATTGCGGATTGCGGATTGCGGATTGAAGCGCGTCGCCGCTGTCTTTCAATCCGCAGTCCGCAATCCGCAATCATCCAAAGACGTGGTAGCCGCCCAGCGCTCGCGCGCCGAGCCAGGTCAGAATTACGACCACGAATCCGGCGATCGACATCAAAGCCGCGCGGCGGCCGCGCCAGCCGGCGGTCAACCGGTAGTGGATTGGGAAGAGGTAAACAATCCAGGTGATGAGCGCCATTACTTCTTTCGGATCGTTGTGCCAGAAACGTCCGTCGCGCTGGTTGCTCCAGAAGATGCCCGTGGCGACGCCCAGCGTCAGCAATACGAATCCGATCGTCACGCTGCGGTAGCCGATCTCGTCGCAAGTGTTCAGCGCCGGCAACCGCTCGGAGCTTGCGCCGAAGCGCTTGGCCTTCAATTCGCGCTCCTGGATCAAATACATCAAGCCGCAAACGAAAGTGACGGCGAAGGCCGCGTAAGAGGCGATGACCAGCGTGACGTGAACGGGGAAGATTATCTGCGTCAATGGGCCTGCCGAAATCGCGCTCTCCAACATTAGTGGCACGGCCTCGGCCCGCGCCGGCAGCAGCAGCGATATGAACATGAACAAGTAAATCAGGGGAAGGAGGAAGGCCGGCAACGCCCGCGTATTATAGCGTCGACTTACGGCCAGGTAATAGCCCGCAATCGCCCACCCGATAAACGAACTCACCTCTTTCGGGCTGATCACCGGAAAATGGCCGGCATCCCGCCAGGCCCCCACGATCGCGGCCGTGTGGGCCGCAAAACCAAGCCCAATGATGAGCTTCAGGTCGCGGTCGGACCGCCTGGATCTTGTGGCGAACGTATAGATTGAATAGAACGCGCCAGCCAGGTAGAGCGTCAGGGCAATCACCAGTAGTATAACCATCATTGTATCCCGCGGTTGTATTTCGCTCAGGAATATTACGGCGACGATTATAGCGCCGGATTTCCCGTTTTGACCATCGGTTGATGGAGACCGGAGGCCGTGTGATACAGTTCGTTTCAGAGGCAAGCCCCGGACGGAATGATAATTTACGAATGACGGAGCTATGCATGATATCCAGAGCCGCCCTTTTATATCTCTCACAAAAAACCGAGCTGAAGGGCTTTTTTTCAAAACTCCCGGGATTTGGCCATGTCACGCGCCGCTTTATCGCCGGCGAAAACATCGATGACGCGATCGTGGCGATTCTGGAACTCAACCGCGCGGGTATGGCGGCGACCTTCGACCACTTGGGTGAAAGCACGACGTCGAGCGCCGAAGCCGAATCCGACGTGCGCGAATACCTGCGCGTTCTGGATCACATCGAGGACGCCGGCGTCAATTCCAACGTTTCGGTCAAGCTGACCCAATTGGGATTGGACATTGACGAAGATTATTGTTTGCGGAATGCGCGCCGGATAGTCGAGGCGGCCAAACGCCACAACAACTTCGTGCGGATCGACATGGAGGATTCGTCGAAGACCGACGCCACGCTGCGCATATTCAAACGGCTTTACGGCGAACAGGGCAATGTCGGCATTGTGCTGCAGGCCTACCTTTACCGCACCGAGAAGGACGTCGACGACGCGCTGGCCATGGGCGCGCGCGTCCGGTTGTGCAAGGGCGCTTACAAGGAGCGCGAAGATGTGGCTTTTCCAGAAAAGAGCGACGTGGACGCGAATTTCGTCAGGCTGATGAAGAAACTCCTCAAGAGCGGCATATACCACGGCGTCGCCACGCACGACGAGAAGATGATCGCCGCGACCAAAGAATTCGCCGCCGCCGAGGGCGTTTCGAGAGACGCGTTCGAATTCCAGATGCTTTACGGCATACGGCGCGATCTGCAATTGAAGCTCGCGCGGGAGGGCTATCGAATGCGCATCTACGTGCCGTACGGCGAATACTGGTACCCATATTTCATGCGCCGTTTGGCCGAGCGGCCGGCGAACGTCTGGTTCGTGTTGAAGAACTTGTTCAAGGGATGAGGACGTAAATTAACTCCAGTCTTGAGTTGAACTCAGAAGAGGCCCAACCACGGGGACCACGGGATCCCCGTGGTTATTTTTGCTCAACCCAAGACTGGGATTAAATTAACCGCCAAGACGCCAAGATCGCCAAGAATGGAGTAGTAAATGATAGCAACTCATCCTTCTACTCCTCTCTTGGCGATCTTGGCGACTTGGCGGTTAAATCCGGAGCTTCTCCAAATCCTTCACCAGGTCTTCCGGCTTCCAGTCATTGTGGCGATAGACTTTTGCGACCTTGCCGTCGGGGGTGATGATGACGGTGCGCAATCCGTGGATGACCTGATTCTTATCCTTATCATCCTTCCAGTAGTTCAATCCGAAAAACTGCGCGACGCTCTTGATTTGCTCGGGGCTGCCGGTGGCGAACTCCCATCGCTTGAACCCGTCGTTGTCCAATTTGGCGGCGCTCGCGCCATAGTCGCGCAGCACGTTCGGTTTGTCGTAATCAGGATCGACGGTGACGCTGAGCAGATGCGTCTTGTCGCGCAGCGCAGGCTTGTTCTGTAATTCGCTGTTGATCGTCATGAAGTTCTTGGTCATCAGCGGGCAATAATCGGGCAGCGGGCATCGCGTGTAGATGAAGGTCATAATCAGCGCCTTCCCGCGATATTGTTTGACGCTGATCTTCTTGCCGTCCTGATTTACCAGCGCGAAATCGGGCGTCTCCGCCCCGGCGGCGGGTTCGACCCCGGTATCTTCGGTTCTGACGACCTGGTTCGGATCGGCGTTGGAGACGACCGCGTCTTCGAGCCACGTGCGCCCCTGATCGACGACCAGCGTGGCCAGAATCTGCGATCCGGGTTTCAACTCCGAGTAGACATAATCATCGAGCAGCGTGAACGGCATGGTCATCGCTTCCATGTACCCTTTGATCTCTTCGTGCGCGATCGTCACTTCGTGCTTTGCCTTGTCCACGGAAACGACCTTGCCTTTGACTTCGAACTTCTGGGCCGAGGCCGAAGCCGTTGGGCTCTTGGATTCGGGTTTTGTGGAACTGCAAGCCGAACCGATCAGGCCAAAAATCAATAAGGAATAGATCAGAAACTTGTTTTTCATTGTTCTCTCCCAGTTAAATGCCGCTTTGTTGGTTTTCATTTCAACACGCGCGGGAAATGTCGGTCAGTGAGGCGTCATTCTACATCAACCGGCGCCAGCTTTCCGCCCGGCGCCACGCGAAATCTCGCGCCGCGCCATTCGACCTCATCTCCGACCAGGCCGGCCGCCCAGACGCCGAACGCGATCAGATCACGAACCGGCGCGAGCCAGAAGTATCTCGCCAGCGCGCGGTCTTTCAAACCGTACACGCCGATGGCGAAAAGAGGCATGAACCGGGCAAGGATCGTCACGGCCAACAACCACAATGCGAAGCCCGAAAAGCCACAGGCCAGCGTCGCCGCGAGCGCCGTCGCCACGCCGTGAGTCAGGATCATTCCGCGATAGCCCCACGGGCGCGAGACGCGCACCGTCCGGGCCCATCGCAGTTGATGTCTCAACATCGCCGCGAACGTGTCGGGCGCGGAGACGTGTTCGACCACGCAATCCG
Organism: Blastocatellia bacterium; assembly: GCA_036565725.1. Lineage (GTDB taxonomy): Bacteria > Acidobacteriota > Blastocatellia > RBC074 > RBC074 > JAJVID01. Next base: position 17,538 of record DATCXQ010000398.1, on the reverse strand, counting down.
AAAGGACTACCTCCAGCCCTTCTTTCGCGGCGTGACTGCCGAGCAGGAAGTCGTCTGCCAGGTAATCGGCCAGGGCGGGGAAGCCGCCTATCCGTTCAAGCGTCTCGCGCCGCATCGCGATGGTCGAACCGAACGCGAACTTGACGCCCTGTAGCGCGCGCGCCGAACAGACGTCGGGGCCGAACGTCGACGAGACGCCGATGTTTTCGAGCAATCCGGCGAAGGTCTTCGCATTCGTCCCGCGGTAGAGGCAGGTCACCATACCGACCTGCGGCCTCTCGACTTGTAGGCCGGCTTGCGAGTTGGATCGTGGACGCAGCGGGGCCACGACGCGGCGCAGGTAATCGGGCCCGACGCGAATGTCGCTGTCGGCTATCAGCAACAAGTCGTGTTTCGCCTTCGCGTACATGTTCTGCAGGTTCGAGACCTTGGCGTTGTGGCCGAACTCTTCCGACGAGATGACGAGTTCGACATCGCGCTCTGGGAAATCGGCGATCAAACGGCGGATGATCGGCGCGGCCGGGTCGCTCTCATCGCGGAGGCCGAAGATGATCTGGTATTCGGGATAATCCTGCCGGAGGAAACTGGCGAAATTTTCATAGGCCTCAGCGTCGGCCCCGCGCGCCGGCTTGAAGATAGTCGCGGGCGGAGTGTAGTTCAAACCCAGCGCGCGCTGCCGGCGCCGGTCGGCGAACCAGAGCAGTCCGGCCACGAACGCGATTATGTAGTAGACGATCGCGGCGACCGCGCAGGCGAGCAGACCGGCGCGCAGCGCGAACAGCGCCCAGAACGCGACGGGCGCCGCCGCCTGATTGACCATCTCGTCCGGCGCAATCTCCGAGTAGAGCAGCCCCAGCCATTCAACCGCGCGGGTCTTAAAAAAGACTTCGATGTGTTTGTCGAGCGAAATAACCGCGACCCCGATCGCAACGAGCATTGTCCCTATCCACCTCGATTTCGAGATTCGCTCTTTCAGAAAGAATCGCGCGCCCAGAGTGTTGGTAATGTATGTGACGGCGGTCAGCGGCGCGACGAAGCTGAGGTCGGCGTAACTGAGCAGGCTGATGAATGAAAAGAAGGCGACCGCCAGACAGGCGACGCCGCCGAAGAGGTAAGGACTGCGGAACATACGGCCCAGCGCGCCGATGAGCGCCCTAGGGCGGAATGAAACGTCGCCTACCTTCCGCATGCCTTTGGCCGAAAGTATTTCACCGAACGAACTGCCCACGACCAGGCTGCACAGAAGCAGAAAGGTCTTCATAAAGCGGCGCCTCCCGGCTCGGGGCTGGTGGTTCTTTGCTCGGTGCGGGAGACGGTGGCCACGCCCACGCAGATGATTATCGTCCCGATCCACCGCGTGAGCGACACGTGTTCGCCGAGCAACCGCCACGACATGAACGCGTTCATCGCGTAACCGAACGAGGTGACCGGCAGCACAAAGCTCAAATCGGCCCACGAGAGCGCGGCCAGATAGAGTCCGAAAAATAAGCCGAGAAGGAGGATGCCCAGCCAGATCAGCGGATTCGTGAAGACCTGCAGCCCAATGTTGAACAACTCGACCGGGTCGAGCGTGTTGACTTCGCCGACAGATTTCATCCCTTTGGTCAAAAAGACGTCGCCGAGCGTCTGAACGCAGATGGCGACGAATAATACGATAAAAGTCTTCATAATTGCGGATCAACGGAATGCGGAATGCGGAATGCGGAATGCGGATTTATAAAACTTTCAATCTCGATTTCACCTGTGCAATCGAACGGACTTATAAGTCCGCATTCCGCATTCCGCATTCCGCATTCCGCAGGGTTTCGTAAGTCGCCGGCCTGAAACCGGCGGTCTCGATAGCGCTCCTAACGCGGGCGCTGATCAGAGCTTTCAATTCACGCTCGCCGCCGGGGTTTTCGCGTTTCGCCGCCTCGTCGGCGTCGAAGGCGAGCGGGTGAGCGTATATTTCGCCGCTCGCGGCGTCAAATTGACCGGGCCGCCCGATCAATCGGATCAGACCTAGCAAATAATCTTCATTCATATCGCCCGATTGCAGCAAACCATAAACTTTATGAGGCCGGACGAAGCCTCGCCCGCGCAGCCTGCGCTCGCACCAGCGCCCGAGCAGATTATAGACCGTTCCCAGGAGCAGCTTGCCCGGCAGATTTTTTCCGCCGAGCTTTAAACTCAACCGCACCTCGCCCTTCACCACGCGCACGCGCCGGACGCCGAATTCTTCACACAGTTTTATCAGCTCGTCGAAGATCACCGGGTGCTGGTGCAAGTGCGTGTGACCGTCGACGTGTGAGAAGCGGAGCCCCGTCGCGGCGAACCGCTCAAACTGCGCCCGCATCTCGCGACGGAGTTCACGTCGCGCGGCGGGGCTGAAATAGTATTGAACTCCCGCTCGGAACGGGCTGGCGGTGAAATCGCCATTCGAGTTGGTGATGTGAGGGATTTCGGCGTGGGGCAATGCGGCGCGGCCCAGAACCAACGCCAGGTGAAGACCGACCGCGAGGCCGGGATTCGATCTCGCCAACTCGACGGCGTGAGAGGCGGCGCGCTCATTGACCATCAGGCTGCAACTCGTCAATACGCCTTCGCGGTGCGCCATGATGATCGCGCGGTTGACGCCCTCGGAATAACCGAAATCGTCGCCGTTGATGATAAGAGGGACCGCGTTGCGACGGACGGCTTGAGAGCGACTATGACTCTTTTCCATCAGAGATATGTTCAGGATTTTGATGAGGGGGCGACGGTTTCGATTGCGCGTTCGCTCGAATGGCGCCATCGGATTTGAGGGGCGGGAGGGTTATCGGATGACATTCAGCAACTCCTTCTCGATTTGATGTGACATCTTCTCCAGCGCTTCCGGAAGCGGCGCCCAGATCATTTCAATCACCTCTTCCGACGGCTGAAACCGGCACTGGCCGGAGGAACTCATATTCCAGAAGAGCACGACTTTGGCGACGCCGTTGACCTTGTAACTAACCGCGCCGGCGAAGCTCTCAAGCTCAGCGTCGCAGCCGGTTTCTTCTCTGACTTCCCGCAGCGCGGCCTCCTGCCATCGTTCGCCTTCTTCGAGCTTGCCCTTCGGCAACGTCCAATCATCGTAGCGCCCGCGATGAATCAAAGCCAGCTCGCGCCCGCGCTCGGTCTCGCGCCAGAGTATGCCTCCGGCGGCTTCGATCACGTCAGCTTCACAATTTTCCGTGGAGTCTTCAATCTTCATACTCAACCTCATTCCGTGTTGACTGACTCGATACTGTGCAATTTGCGCACGTCAATCGTCAAGAGGCCGTCATCCGCCGGACGGTTGAAGATGTCGGCGAATCGGGCGTTCCAGACCACCTCATCGGCCATGTAAGAAGAACGCGCGTGGACCGTCTGCGAGAAGGTCTCGTCGAAGCCTGTGAGGAGGACCAGAAACTCGCCTCTGGTCTTGGACAAATCTTCGGGAGACATGCCGTAAAAGGGACTCGTCCCGTCAATCGGATGCACGATCGTCCAGCTCAGAGGGAAGAAAACCACCCTGTCGCGCTCCAGCTTCAGCGGGTAGAAGCGGCGCAATGGCCGCCCGTTCACCTCTTCGAAGCGGGCGAAGAGCACCTTGGCCTCAAGTTCGATGATCTGGTTGCGGCGGGCGTTGGCGATGCGGAATTCGAAAGCCGTCACCCCGCGGTAAGGCGCGATGACTGCGCGGTCGCTGAAGAGAATTCTGGCCGTCGGGCGCGAGAACCGCGCGAAGAGCAGGCTGGTGCAGAGCGCCAATCCGAACAGTCCGATGAACGATTCGATCGAAACGATGACGTTGGCCGCAAACCCGACCGGGCTGATCGTGCCATAGCCGATGGTCGCCAGCGTGTGTATGCTGAAGAAGAATGCCTGCAGGAATCGGCTTTCGATGCCTGCGGACTCCGGCACTGACAGCGATCCAGGGCCGCAGAGCATGTATGCGGCGGCGAAGAGAAGATTCGCGCCGAAATAGAAGAGCGCGGTCAGGCCGAAGAACCTCCACCACGACATCGTCAGCAACGCGTGGTAGGGGCTGAGCGAGGCCAGAAAACCCAGCCCTGCGCGCATCACGTTGAAGCCGCCGTCGCGGTTGAGCAGCCGCTGGCGGCTTTCTCGCGCCACCACCGAGCCGAAGCCCAGGTCGCGCATGTCGGCTTGGCTGTTATTGGTCGAGGCCTGAGGAGGGGAGAGTCGCTGTGTTTCCATCTATCTTTGGTTGTATAAATCCATCACCCATTTCGGAGGCTCGGGGTCGTCTTTGAAGCTCAGGTTCATCCCCAGGCTCTTCATCCAGCGCCACAGCCACGTCGGCCCGTATTTCGAGACGTCCGTGTCCTTCGTCTGATACGCCGCATCCTTCATCGCTTCGTCGAGCGTGATGAAGCGGTACCCGCGCGCTTCGAACCGTTTCAACATTTCGTCGAGGCAGTCGGCGGTGATGTCGTTGGTATGAATGAGCAGTGTCTGGGGAATGTCACGCCCGAAGATTTGCGACGCGGCGCGTTCGGCGAATTCGGTCGCCGCGACGGTGTAATCCAGGTAGGCCTCGCGCAGCCGCTTCGCCAGGGCCTCGTCCTTGTCGCGCCGCGCGCGGGCGTAGGGGACGTTGAAGACGAAGTCGCTGTTTTCGATCGTGTGCGGCGCGACGCGGTAACCGCGCTCCGCGAGGAATTTCTCGATCGCCTCTTTCTTCTCCTTCGTGTCGCCGGTGCGCGTCATTGGGTGGCGGAAGTAGAGCTGATAAGGCTTGCGCGACTCCATCAATTTCCGCGTAACGACCTCGCCTTTGACGATTTCGTCCTGGAATTTCTCGACCGTCAGCGCATTGAAATCGGCGTGTGAATAGGTGTGGTTGCCGAGCGTCATCCCGGCGTCAACCCATTGTTTTAAGAACGCCGTCCTGGCCTCGAGCTCGCCCGCGGCTTGCAGTTTGCCCTCGTTGACGAAGCCGACGGCCGGGGCGCGATGCGATTTCAGCGCGAGCAGAATGTCGTCGGTCGCGCGCCGCGCGTTCGGCAAGTATTCCAGTTTAGCCGGATTGACGTAAGGCAGGTCGTCAATCGTGACGGCCATCGCGCGGCTCGGCGTTTTGGTTTGAGGCTGTGATGAGAGCGCGCCGCCGAAAATGAACAGGAGAATCAGAATGACTTGAGTCATAGTGTTTTGCAGTTAAGGATTCAGTTGCGAGCTTATCAGTTTTGATTTCTCGGCGCTACGCGCTATACTCCCCCATTTCACGGGACAGGTTCAAGGAATAGGAGGAAGAGTATCAGTTCTAATGCAAGCGTTAATTCTGGCAGGTGGAGAAGGCGCGCGCCTGCGGCCTTTGACAATTCATACGCCTAAACCGGTAGTCCCGCTCGCCAATCGCCCTTTTCTTTTTTATCAGCTCGAACTGCTCAAACAGGCTGGGATCAAAGACATCACGCTTTCGCTTTCGTATCAACCCAATAAGATCGAGAGCATTTTCGGGGCAGGCGAGGACCTCGGATTGCACATTCGCTATGTCGTCGAGGCCACGCCGATGGGCACCGCCGGGGCTTACAAATACGCGCAGGAGCGCCTGAATCAGACGACCATAGTCTTCAACGGCGACATCCTGACCGACATCGACATCGCCGATCTCGTCGCGTATCACCGCGAAAAGAGCGCGGTTGCGACCGTCGCGGCGGTCCCGGTCGATAACCCAAGCGCATATGGCCTGGTCGAGGCGGGCCCGGACGGCAGGGCGCGTCGCTTCGTCGAGAAGCCGAAGCCTGAAGAGGTCACCTGTAAGACGATCAACGCAGGCGTCTACGTTTTGGAGCCCAGCGTCCTCAACTACATTCCGGCAGGTGAGAAGTTCTCGTTCGAGTACCAGCTCTTTCCCGCTCTGCTGGCGGCCGACGAGCAATTCTACGCTTACACCTGGCACGGTTACTGGATAGACATCGGCGCGCCGCACCGCTACCTGCAGGCCAACAAAGACCTGATCAACGGGCGGCTGAAATCTTTCGATGTGGCGCGGCCCGTTTTGCCCATAAACAAGGCCGACGCCGATACGATCAAGGTCGACGCGCGCTCGGTGATCGACCCGAGTTGCGTCTTCAAACCTGGCGTCGAAATAATCAACTCGGCGCTCGGCCCGAACTGCGTCGTCGAGGAACGCGCGCGTATAGAGAACTCCGTGCTGCTGGCTGGCGCGCGCGTCGGGAAGGCCGCCGAAATCAGCGATTCGGTCGTCGGCAAAAGCTGCCTCATCGGCCGCAACGCGAAAGTCACTAACGCCACGCTCGGCGACAAGACCTCGCTGACCGATTACACGATCGTTTGAATGGCCGGACCCTTCATCAAAGAGAAAGCGGCGCCGTTGTTCGTTCTGGCCGTCCTCGCCGTCGGCGCTTATCTTCCCACTATCACCCAGCCCTTCATCTCGGACGATTATCCGAACATCGGACTTGCGCTCGTCTATGGCCCGATTTCAGGTTGGGAGGCGATGGCGAAGGATTCGGTCCAACGTCCGCGGGCGACCACCTTCATCATTTCGTATGCGATCCACGGTCTCTTCGGGCCGCGCCCTTCGGCGTTCTATTCCGCAAACATCCTCCTCCACGTCTTGAACTGCTGGCTGCTGTTCGCGGCGGGCCGCTGGCGCGCGGTCGGCTACCGGGCGAGCTTCTGGGCGGCCGCGTTCTTCGCCGTCTATGAAGGGCACTCGGAAGCGATCATGTGGTTTTCAGCGTGTAATGAACCACTGATGTTTTTCTTCGGGTTCCTCTCGTTCATATTCTGGCTGGTCTTCCTGGAGCGAGAGACCGCAGCGTTGCGATGGCTGGCGCTGTCATTCTTCTTCTTTATCCCCGCGCTCCTGTCGAAGGAATCGGCCGTTATTTTCATCGCCTTGTTCGCGCTGCCCCTGTTCTTTCCGAGACCCAAATTGAGACAGGCGCCTTATCTGCTCCCCCATATTCTTATCTGCGGTCCATACGTGTCAGCGATTTTTATGACCCGTTCGCACTCGTTCCGATTCCAGGACAGGAGTTTTGTCCTGTCGGCGCCGTTCTGGGAGACCTGGACTAATAGTTATGGAAGGATGTTGTGGTTCTGGGGGATTTTGGCCGCGGCCTCGGTGTTTTTGTGGAGTCGTTCAGTCCGCAATGAGCGCGGTCCGGAGCGGATTGCGGATTGCGGATTGCAGATTGCGGATTCATCGGTTCCGAGAATCCTGCTTTTATTGCGTCGCCTCTTGCGCGAGATAGGGCGCCGGCTATCAATCCGCAATCCGCAATTTTCGACCCTCGACCTTCGATCCTTGATCTTCGTCTCGTTTATCTGGATGGGGATCGGTTTTATTCCATACATGTTCGTCGATTACATGCGCAGAATACCGAGCAGGCAAACTTATCTGGCCAGCGCGGGGCTGGCCTGGTTGGTGGGCGCCGCGATCGTCATTATGAAGGAGCGCTGCGCGAAGAATTACAAATGGGCGCCGCCCGTTATTTTGCTGCTTATTCTGTCGCACAATGTAGCCTACCTCTGGACGAAAAAGCGCCAACAATTTCTGGAGCGCGCTCAACCTACGGAGCGGCTCCTTTCACTAGCCAGGAGCGTGGATGGTCCGATATTTGTAAAATGCTTTCCTCCGCCTCTGGCCCATCTGCACGCGGAGGCCGCGCTCAAACTCATCCTGAATAAACCCGCTGACACCCTGATCTGGGATGAAGAAGAAGCTAAATCGAAACGACTCGGGGTGGGACAGACTTTAGTCTGCCCGTAGCGTGAATTGAGGACGGACAGCCTTATGGCCTTTGAAAATTAAACGTAACCACGCTATCCAACGTAGGGGCGCCCTTTTCCCCGCCTCTATCGCTCGGGGCACGAACCAGGGCGGGGAAAACCCGCCCCTACACCCATGGTTGTATTTAATTCTCAAACACTATTAGTCTGTCCCACTTTTTCTGTTATGAATGAAGTATGACTGTGATCAAATTTGGCACTGATGGATGGCGCGCCCGTATCGCCGAAGACTTCACGTTTGCGAATGTCGAGGTCGTTACGCAGGCGCTGGTCGATTATCTGAGGACTCAAAACGCGGGCGGCGAACTGCGAACGGTCGTTGGTTACGATCGCCGGTTCGCTTCTGAATTGTTTGCGCGGCGCGCGGCGGAGGTTTTTGCCGGCAATGGCGTCGCCGTCGATCTGTTTGCGAGCGACGTCCCGACGCCGTTGGTCTCATTCGAAGTCAAGCGGCGCGGGCTGGACGGCGGCGTGATGATCACGGCGTCGCACAATCCGCCCGATTTCAATGGCTTCAAATTCAAGGCCCCTTACGGCGGTTCGGCCACTCCCGCGATCACCGACCAGATCGAGAAACTCCTCGGCGCGACCGCGCCCCGGCGCCTGCCTTTCGACGAAGCGCAGGGGAAGGGGTTGGCCAAGGTCATTGAAGCCGACGGTGATTATCGGAGCCATGTCGAGAGCCTGGTGGCGATCAATGATCTTCGCAAAGCCGATGCGCTGGTCATCGCTGATCCGATGCACGGCTCGGGTGGCCGTTGGATCGAATCGATGCTCGCCGGCGGCAAGATCCGCGTCGAAACCATCCGCGCCGATCGCGACCCGCTCTTCGGCGGAGTGTTGCCCGAGCCCATGCCGTGGAGCCTGGAACTGACCTCGCGCGTGATCCGCGAGCGCGGCGCGCTGCTGGCTTTGATAACCGACGGCGACGCCGACCGCGTGGGGGCGATGGACGAGCGCGGCGAATACGTCAACACGCATCAGATCCTGATGATTCTCTTGCTGCACCTGGTCAGGCGAAAAGGGTGGAAGGGCTCGGTCGCGCGTACTTTTTCGCAATCGGTGATTGTGCGCCGCATTGCCGAGAGCTACGGATTCCGGCTCTTCGAGACGCCGATCGGCTTCAAACACATCGGCGAGATCATGCTCGACCCGGCCAACGACTTCCTGGTCGGGGGCGAAGAGTCGGGCGGAATAGGCGTGCGCGGTCACATTCCCGAACGCGACGGAATCCTTAACTGCCTGCTCCTGCTCGAAGCCGTGCTGGCCGCCGGCAAGAAGCCTTCCGAGATCGTGCGCGACATCTGGCGCGAGTTCGGCGAATTCCATTTCGAGCGGCGCGATCTGCATGTGCCCATCGAAGCGGGCCAGAAGCTGGTCAGCGACTTGCGAGAGAATACGCCGGGCAGCTTCGCCGGACACAAGGTCGCGAGCGTCGCGGCGCTCGACGGGACGAAGCTGATCTTCGAGGACGATAGCTGGATCCTCTTCAGGCAATCGGGTACCGAGCCTCTGTTGAGGATTTATTGCGAAGCGACCTCGGTCGAGAAGTTGGTGAAGATGATTGATGAGGGCGTGCGAATGGCGCAGAAGGACTCCTGACACTGGCTGATTGCTATGCTCACAATGGCGCTTGCCCTATCGCCGCCGCAGGCCTCGTCAAGGAAGGCCGAGCCCTCGGCGGGCGCGAGCTCCGAAGCCGAGTGATAGAGATCGCAGATTTTGCGGCGCCTCTCAGGCGTCATCACTTCCCCCCTTGCTCAACTCGCGGAAGAGCCACGCCTGAGCGATGCTCCAATCACGGCGCGCCGTGCCGACAGAGACCTCGAGCGCTTCGGCCGTCTCTTCATAGCTAAGTCCGGCTAAGAATCGCAGTTCCACCACGCGGGCCTGTCGCGCGTCTAAATCAAGCCACGTACGATTGGTACAGTACCGCGCGCGTAAGCAAGCGGCGCATCACGCGGTCAACCGCTTGCTTACGCGCGCGGTACTGTACCGTGTCCCAATCTTGTGTGGTTCGATTTAGCTTCTCCAACGCCTGCAACGCGTCATCCAGCGCCACAAGGTCGGCGTTCCTCTCGTAACCGACTTTGTCCGCTTCCGACAGCGGAACGCGCAAGGCCTCGCCGCCGCGTTTTTCGCGCCGCCGGGCGCGGGCGAAATCGACCAGGATGCGCCGCATGATTTGAGCCGCCAGGCCGAAGAAATGGGCGCGGTCCCGCCATTCGACGTTCCGCCAGTTAATCAACCGCAGGTAGGCCTCATTGACCAACGCCGTGGTTTGCAGGATATGACCGGGGCGTTCGCCCGCCATATGGCGTTTGGCCAGGCGATGAAGTTCTGTGTGGATCAAAGGCGTGAGCTGTTCCAGAGCCTTCAGATCGCCTTTGTTCCAGGCGACTAGCAGTTGCGTGATCTCCTGTGGGGAGGAAACTGACATAAAACCATCCAGTGTCGCCTGATCCGAGTAAAAAGCCCAAATACTTTTTAGCCAGGGAGGCAAGAGGATTACCGAACAGACGAAAAAAACTGACACAGGCCAAGAAACTCTACATCTACCCCTTAATCACCTTCGTCTGTCCCAGAGTTGTACCAAAGAATATTTCATCTGCGTTAGCATTTCGGATAATAAACGACGCCTGTATTAGTGTATGAGTATGACATCGGGCATGCAAAAACGGATTGACTCGCCTGGCATCGAGCCGACGGTGGTCGAGGAAATCGCCGAAGGTTAAGAGACTAAGCAGGCAGATGGTGGCCGTTACCGCACGGCGGGATAATATCATGCATGTGAGCCATCTGCGGGGAAATAATATTGAGCGAAGCGGCGTCGGACTATCACGAGCAATACCAGGTCGAGTAAAGGGCTTAAGTTGCGCCTGGGGAACTTGGCGCTCTTAGTGGTCGGGATTGCTTACAGCCGGAGCGTCTCGCTGCCCAAAACCGCCGGGGCTGCGCCTTACAATTTGAATCTTGATCGGACCCGCCGCAAGTTCTCGTCACGGACGTGGCGCACCGCTTTGCCATTGGCGTGGCCCCAGATCCTGACACCTTTGCGGGGCGGGAGCGCTGACCCAGCCTACATCAATCACTGGACACTACGGCACTGGACACTACGGCACTGGACACTACGGTTAACCAATCGGGGAAAAGGCTATGAAGCGGCGCCGAGAAGAATTTTTTGAAAGCTCGCGCCCGCCGCCGGTAATATGCCGCCGGTTTCGATAACTTAACTGTCTAGAGCGTGTTTTAGAAGTCTCGGTCGGCCTTGATAGTATAGCGGGGTTAGCCACCAACTTTACTTGAGCGACCTGACCGACCCAGAACGGAAGTATATCAACGGCCTGATCTCAGCCGCGAAACCCGAAGGACGGAAGCATCAAACTGATATGCGTCTGACCATTAACGCCATCTTTTACATCAACCTCACAGATCGATTTGGAGATCGTCAAACGCCCGGGAGGCATGAAAGGCTTTCTTATGTTAGCCCGACGCCGGGTGGTGGAGCGGACATTCGCCTGGCTCAGTACACCGTGGTTGCCCCTGACGGCGCCTTAAGATTTCAAGAAGCATTGAACAATTATGTACGGCCTGGATGCGAACCGACTGAGAGTGAACTTGCATGAAAACGCAGGGCATGATCCGACGATTCCGAAAATGTGGCAAAACAGTTTAGACCGGTTTACCAACCATAGAGAAAAGTCGGGTTAATAAAATGGCGGTAAACAAAGGGACATTTGAAAATTGATGAAAGAAGGTATGCCTACCCAGGAAAACAGCCACACCGCTTTTGATATTATACGGTCACACGGCGTGTTACATACATTTCCGCCTAATATAGAAATATTCCGACAGGAGCAGATAATTGGAGGCGTATACTTGCTGGAAGAAGGCAAGGTAAAGATGGCTCGCACGGAATATTGTGGCAACGAGGTAGTTATCGAAATCGCCGAGGCCGTACAAATTTTGGGAATAACGTCAGTTTTAAGCCAGCTCCCGGCCACCGTCACTGCTACTACACTTACAACATGTTCTGCGATTAGTTTGAACACGCGCCTGTTTCTTACACTCGTTGAGCAAGAGCCTGATTTAACGAAATCCCTACTTAGACTCGTCAGCAAATACTCATGTGAGCAGGTTATACGGCACGCCTGGCTCGGGGCGGCCTCATCTCGCCAACGTCTCGCCAGCTACCTGTTAAGACACATTTCACCGCGTATTCCGCATTCGAATGGCAAAATCAGAATACATATTCCTCTCAAGAAGACCGATATAGCCGGTCTTTTGGCAGTCCGGCCCGAGCAATTAAGCCGGCTCCTGGCAGAGCTGGCAAAGAAAGAGGTAATTGAGCAAGAGCGCGGGTGGATTATAGTAACTAACCTCGAGAAGCTACTTCAGGAAGCTGGAGAGTAGTCAGGGCTTGCTATTTATCAAGCGCGGGGTTGCGATTTATCAAGGAAATCAGAATGAGTCAGTGCTATAAAGTGAATGCGCCTCAGTAATCAAGGCCCGGTGTTAGTCGTAGAAAATGAGGCCTACCTGTTGGTCAGAGTTTTTCCGACTGCAGGGTGTCAGCGACATAGGATGTCACTGACTTCTGCTCTGGCGCCGGGGTAATCGCATGGCGCGGCTTTTTGCCGGCCGTCAACAAATGAAAGGAAATCACATGAAAGAGAAAGAAACAGTAAATCGCGGAGAACTCGAAAGTATTAATAGTGAGATGTTCAACTCCTTTGATCTGGAAGATGCTTCATGGATCGTCGGAGGAAAGCCCAAACTCAGCGGGAGCGCCAGTAGTTTCGTCGCCACCAACGATAACGGCGGTTTCAACCCGCAGGTGGATGCGGACGTCGATTACGAGTTCTAATTGATGTTCCCCTAGCTATCATATGCGCATCCTGATCGTAAAGATCAGGGTGCGCAATTGATAATCGTGGTCAGAGACGGCCGAATTGACCGCTAAATCGCCGCTGACGCAGCTATGACATACCTCAGCGACGGCCGCGAGCTAATAATCGCATGGTACGGCTTTTCACTAATCATTGCCGGTCGAAAGGTTACAACGCGGCAGTTACTTCAAAACCTCCGCATTGGGGACAAACTAGAATGACCGCCAAAACAGACAAAATATCGGGCGCCGATAATTATTCTCTCTGTGTGGTGATGCTCGCCGATTGCCTTGCGGCGCGTCGATTGGAGGTGTTGAAGAAGGTTGCTTCCTCGCAGGGAATAACGGTAGATGGAGTCGCTGTTACCGCGAAGGATTTAGACGTTATAGATCAACATTCATCCGATATCATTATCCTGTACCCATGGAATATTAACGTACTGAATCCACTTTGGGATACCTCGGCCGTCATTGATGAGGCGTCTCGTTTAGAACGAGTCGAAGCGATTAAAGACTATCTGACTGTTACGATTCAAGCAGCTCTGTCAAAGTCTTCGGGGCGTCTCATACTTGTACAGGGACTTGCCGGCCCACCCCTCCTTCCCCGTGGGAGAATGGAATTTCGTTCGGAAGTAAGTTATAGGCGGATACTATTTGAGGTTAACGAGCACATCTGCAATCTGATTCGCGATAACCCCAACGCATTCTTCATCGACGAAGAACGGATATTCGCTAACTTGGGTAAGCGACAACTGCTGGATTACTCCCCGGGGGCTTATGTGAACTACATGGGCGCTCAGCCTTACAACCTGACCACTGAACGGTCTCCGTTAAATCACAAACCGTTAGTGGTGATGGCCATGGAATATCTCGATATCTTCAGGATGTGGACTGGGCGAGGAAGGATTAAGTGCATCATCACCGATTTAGATAACACACTTTGGCCGGGAGAGATCGGAAATGGGAAGCAGCAAATTAATGTTTTGGAGATGGCCATGTCGGAATTCGGAGGATTGCATGAGGCGCTGAAACTTGCAAAAGAGAAAGGAATCCTATTGGCGTCATGCAGTAAGAACACTCAGGAAAATGTTATTGGTCCTTGGGCCGAATTGGCAACGTCCGCCAAATCTTATGGCTTTAATTACATTCTCGAACCGGACGACTTTGTCATTCATAAGATTAATTGGGAACGAAAATCAGAAAACGTTCGAGAGATCATATCGATGCTGGGCTTTACGAAGGATTCCTTTATCTTCATAGATGATCACCCTGTAGAGCGCGAGGAGGTTAAGCAATTTCACCCGGAGATGACGGTCTTAGACTCGCGTTCGACAACCACGCGCTATAACCTCCTGTCTGACCCGCGCATGGAGGTGGTATCTCTTACCCAAGAAGCGCAATCGCGCACTACGATGACCAAAGCGCAACTTCGTCGCGAGGAGGAACGTCGGACGAGTATCGACGAGCGATCGTTTCTACAAAGTTTGCGAATCAAAGTACGTGTCACGCTTGTCCGAGCTGGGGCTAAACTGGATCGCGTCGCCGAGCTAATCCGGAGGACGCATCAATTCAACACTACTCAAACCTCTTACGATGTCAGCGCGATACGCGCCTTCTTATCTTCTCCAGACACAGAACTCTACACAATGGAAGTGGCCGATAAATTCACCAATTATGGACTGGTCGGCGTATGCCTGATTAGAGCGGGAGAGATTGACACTTTCGTGATGAGCTGCCGGGTGCTTGGCCTCAAAGTAGAGACGGTCTTCCTCGTGTCAGTCTTACGTCATTGTCGCTGGGCAAAGTGTGATGTCTGGGGCCGTATTGTCGAGACCCACTATAACGAACCCTGTCGACACTTATTCCTTCAGGCCGGGTTCACTAAGGATGATGACGGCAGATACGTGTGTCGTCGCGGAGAAGGTCTCGTCACAATTGAACCGAATATATACGAAATTGAAGTGATAGAAGAAGCTTTAGGGGCGCTAAACCAAGGCGCCGGGTAACATTTTCATTTCAACATAAAGAGGTAGCGACCCTGCATTATTTTTCAAACCGCGTCGCCGGCGCATATCAGTGTGGCGCAGGGCGGCGAGAAGCAATCGTCATGAGCGCTTATGATCTGTATTTTAAGTCATTCTCAGGTAGAGACCTCCACTGAGGAGGTGATGGACTGGCTCCGGTCATGGAAAGTCCCCTTTATTCGGATCAACGGGTCAGATATTGACAGCCGTGGCGGCATGTTAATTTCAATCGGCAATACAGGTGTGAAAGATCGTCTGGCGATTGACGGTGTAACCATGGTAACTGATGAAATAAGAGTGGTCTGGTATCGCCGCTGGGCGTATAGAAACTCATACCGGAGTGCTGACCTCTTTAGAGATCACGGGCACTCGACCGCAACCAATATCTACTCGACCTATTTACACGTCTTTCGAGAGTTACAGGGGGTCAGCCACTTTCTCTTCTCGCGCATGGCTTCCGCAAAATGGTTGAGTGATCCGGCGAATGCCTCCGTTAACAAACTGCAGGTGCTGAAGCTGGCTGCGGAGATGGGGTTGGACATTCCGGAGACGATCGTGACCACCAGCATGGAAGAGGCGCGTAGATTTGCCGCCAGACATGGAGAGATCATCACCAAGTCGATTTCCGAGATGCTCATGTGTAATTTCGATGGAAAGCTCTATGCCAACTACACTTCTTCCGTGTCGGAGGAGTTTTTAGTAAATGAGGCTTGGCAAGGAACTTTCCCCTCGCTGTTTCAGGAAAAACTCCGTAAGAAATATGAGATTCGCATTTTCTACCTGGACGGCGAATGCTACAGCATGGCGATGTTTACCCAAGACAACGTCATGACGCAGACAGATTTCAGGAAATATTCATACGATCGTCCTACGAGAACTGTCCCTTATCGACTACAGCCGCAGGTCGAAGACAGGTTGAGGTCGTTGATGAAAGCTCTACGTCTCGATACCGGATCAATCGACATGATTCGTACCGTGGACGGGCGCGACGTCTTTCTCGAAGTCAATCCGGTTGGTCAATTCGGAATGGTTTCGGAACCCTGTAACTATTTTCTTGAAGAGAAAGTGGCCAGAGCCCTGGCCGACCGTCTTTATGAAACAGAAAAACCCACGAGCTAAACACTTCGCCGAAGAAGCGCAGCTTCCCATGCACATGATGATGATGGAGGAGGCGCCACGGCCCGAATATTCAACCAGGTTTCGCAAAAGCGCCGCCGCACGCTCGGACTTTTATGGGTGCTTCACTTTCTACAAACATATCTCGAGGCCCTTGCCGCTGGGAAAAATGGAGGCCAAGCCGGATGAAGGAAAGAGATGATATCTTCATGCTATACGCCAACTGCATACCAGTAAAAGGTTCTCGCAGAAGCTCGATCTGTGACCTTCAGAACTGGCGAATACAACTGATCCCGAATGATCTCTTCAAAATTCTCACGGAATATAAGGGGCTGCCGGCGCCGGAGATTAAACGGCATTTCACGCCGCAGTGCGGCGAGATCATCGATGAGTATTTTAACCTGCTCGTTGAGCGAGGCTATGGAGATTGGTTTGAAGATCCCGAGCTTTTCCCTGAACTGGATCTTTCGTGGAGAAGACCTGAGGCCGTGACCAATGCGATTATCGATGTCACCAGCCGCTCAAATCACAGTTATCAGGACATCTTCTCTCAGCTCGAAGATCTGGGATGTCAGGCCGTACAGGTGCGCGCCTATGACCCGCTGTCATTCGAGCAACTGGAGACAATCTTGCTTGCCGCGGAGAGTGGGCGGTTGCGCCACCTTGAAATGATAATCGGATATCAGGCGGAACTGACGACAGATTCGCTGATCGAATTCTGCCGGCGCCATCAAGTGGTATCCCAGGTTATCGTCCATTCCAGCCCGCACCGATCTCAGAGCCTGGCCGGATCACTTCCGATTCCGGTTGTCTTTGATACTTATCGCGTGACTCCGAATTCGTGCGGCGAAGTATCTCCGGCCTTTTTTTCGCCTTGCCTGGAGCACTTCACCGAGGCTCTGCAATTCAATACCTGTCTCAACAAAAAGATCAGCGTCGCCGCTGACGGAGAAATCCGACACTGTCCGTCAATGAAAGATTCATTGGGTAACATCCGCCATACCAGTCTGGCGAGGGCGGTGAATGATCCGCGATTGGTGCAGATGAGTCGGATTACCAAGGATCAGGTGGAAGTCTGTCGTGATTGCGAGTTCCGTTATGTCTGTACGGATTGCAGGGCTTACACGCGTGAAAGCGGGAACCCCTATTCGAAGCCTGCAAAATGTTCCTATGATCCTTATACCGCCAAGTGGAAAGAACCAGGAAGCCAGGGCGCCGAGGTAATCTCCGCGTAGGTCAGAAAAAGCTATGTTTTGGCGAAAACGTTTTCCCATAAGCTATCAGCTTGACAAGATGGATTGCGGTTTGGCGTGTCTCGACATGATCGCGCGGTATCACGGGCGAGAGTTTCCGCGGCAGTTTATCCGCGAGGTATGTCCACACGACCGGCAGGGCAGTTCGCTTTCGGCCATCGCCCATGGGGCGGAGCGCCTGGGGTTTCGTACCCTGAGCGTCAAGATTTCGTTCAACGACCTCAAGCAAAAGGCCCCTTTACCGTGCATCGTCTTCTGGCCGTATGGACACTATGTAGTCGTCCATCGTATTCGCGGCGATCGTGTTTACATCGCGGATCCGGCGGCCGGGTTGACTGTCTACTCTAGAGAGGAATTTGAAGACTGCTGGCTGATGGCGGACTATGAGCGGCGCGACTGGGGCGTGATACTGCTGCTCGAACCCGACAATCAATATCAGGCGCCCGCGCCGGACGCGTCATTCACGGCCACGGCCGATTTGTGG
>DATCXQ010000145.1:0-3339 GCA_036565725.1 Blastocatellia bacterium | reverse complement strand
CGCCCCTGACTGGCTCGGGCCTTGCAGTGACGCCGCTCAAGTACGAGTTTACCCATGCCGGCAGCCGTGAGGGAACTACGCCCTCAGGCGTGAGAAGATCTACCACTCTCGGGATCATGTAGGCTAACGCCGAAGCGCCGGCGGCGCGCGCGACGCCGACGTTAGACATTACACGATTTACCGTATCGTTGCCGATCGCCCTTTCGAGTTGCTCTGTCGTTATCGGAGTGTTCGAGCCGCGGCTGACCCAGGACGAGACGGTCTCGCCTAGACCAGCGCGCCTGAATTGATCCAGGAACCCTTGCAACCCTCCGGTACGTTCGTTGCTCATGATTATGAGTAGCGCGTTCATTGTCGGGCCGGCTTTTCCTCTCAATCCGAATTGCTCTGAAACTTCATTGATGATTGGCTCAAGAATTGTCATATCTGCTCCCTCCTTGCCTGAAATGAATCAAAATAATCGTCTGCCCTCGGCGGCGCCGGGATGATCTGGGGAAGTGTGATCCACATGCGCGGCGCATGTGGATGCGCTCAAATGTCGTGGTGGGTAATCAATTGAAGAAAGATCGAAAGCGCTGAAATGACGTTCGGCCTGACTGAACGAACTGGCCTGTGCAATAAACGGCGACAGTTGTAACATTGCCAGAACCTAACGCCATTCAGCTCTCAATAAAACTTTCCTCTTTAGCGCTAGCATCAATCCATGTACCAGAGCGTCGCCTCTTGTTTCTTAGGCCGCGCGCCGTGTGGCGCGCTTCATTCGTCTCGCCTCGCGCGCCGCAATTGCGTCGCTACTTTTTGCTGGCGCGCGCGGACTGCGCCCTTAATGGGTTGATCAGGCGGTTTGCAAATCGCCCGCCTGTCGTCATAATTCGTCGCGCTCTTCTGACAACATCTAATTTCAAATGGAATCGTTCATGTCGCAATGAGCGACGCCAGTAAACAATGAAGGAGTGGGGGGGACTTTAGCCCGTCCTGCTCATGGGAAGACTAAAGACCGCCCCACTTTTTCGGAGAGGAAATAATGTCACAAAACAACAATCGCACTGCAGTAATAGAGACAGATAAAGGCACGATCAAATTCATCCTTCACGAAGACCTCGCCCCGATTACGACCGCGAACTTCATCGAACTCGCCCAGCGCAATTTTTACGACGGGCTGAAATTCCATCGCGTCGAACCGAACTTCGTCATCCAGGGCGGATGCCCTCATGGCACAGGCACGGGCGGATCGGGCAAGCACATTCCGCTCGAGGTCTCTCCGAATTTGAAGCATGGCGAGGCGGGCGCCGTGGCGATGGCGCGGTCTTCCGACCCGAACAGCGCGAGTTCGCAATTTTACATCACGCTCTCGCCGACCCCGTTCCTCGACGGGAATTACGCGGTCTTCGGCCGCGTGACCGAAGGCCTGGACGTCGTGCGGCAGATTCGAGTGGGCGACAAGATGAACAGCGTGACCATCGTCGGCGAATGATCGGGGCAGGAAAATATCTTTAGGCTTACAGGCCCGTAAAACATATTTGCTTAGTCCGGCGCGGCTGAATATCGAAAACCTCGTCTTCATCGCGCCTCCATTCAAGCTCTATCATCAGTCTTCAGGGGGATTTCAAGCGAATCATATGTCCGGTCAACGGATTTTTTGGAGGGTTCAAAAGAATGTCGTTCGAGAAGACGAAGTGGGTTTGGCAGGATGGAAAGTTTTTACTATGGGACGAAGCGAAGATTCATTCATCGGCCTTCGGGCTTCATTACGGCGCGGGAGTCTTTGAGGGCATTCGCTGTTATGAAACGGCTGAAGGCCCGGCCGTCTTTCGGCTGAAAGAACACATGGACCGCCTCTACGCGTCGGCGCAAGTCTATCAGCTCGATATCCCGTACTCGCGGGAGGAATTTTACGAGGCGATCTGCGAAACGATTCGCCGGAATGACTTCAAAAGCTGCTATATTCGTCCGACGGCCTATTTCGACAGCGGCAGCCTGGGCATCCGCGCCGTCTGTCCGGTCGGCGTCAACATCCTGACCTGGGAATGGCCGAACGATTTCGGCGCCGAGAAACTAGCCTGTGGGATGCGCGTCACGGTCTCGCCCTACAAAAAATTCCATTCGAGCATGATCCCGACCACGGCGAAGGCCACGGGCAATTATCTGAATTCGATTTTGGCCGTGCGCGAGGCCTCGTCGCGCGGCTACGACGAGGCGATCCTGCTAGACATGCATGGCAATCTGGCCGAAGGCGCGGTCGAGAACATCTTTCTAGTCAAGAACGGGCGGTTGCTGACCAATGACCAGAACTCTTCGATCCTGCTCGGCATCACGCGCGATTCGGCGATGCAGATCGCGCGCGACCTGGGTTACGAAGTCGAAGTCCGCGCCCTGAAACTCGACGAGTTGCTCGACGCCGACGAGGCGTTCCTGACCGGCACGGCGATCGAGATCACGCCGATTCGCGAAGTCGATGGTCGCGCAATCGGGGCCGGCGCGCGCGGCCCTGTCACCGAAGCGATCCAGAAGACGTTCTTCGAAATTGTCGCCGGAAGAAGGCCGGAATATCGGCGCTGGCTGCATCCTGTTCGGAAGCGGGCCGATATTCTCAAAGCGGCTTGAAAGAACGTGAGGAGCTTTCATTTTCCATTTGTCATATTACGTTTTTCATTTGTCATCGCTGTTGGCCGCGCGATTCCGAAAATGACAAATGACAAATGACAAATGTAATATGACAAATGGAAAATGGAATTTGAAAAATGATCGAGCGATTACGTGATGACGACGCCATGGCCTGGCGCCCGACCGACGATGTGATTGCGGGCGCGCAATTGACGCGCTTCATATCCTTCTGCGGCCTCACTACGTTCGATGAACTCTATAATCGCTCGGTCGCCGACGTCGAGTGGTTTACCGAACAGGTCCTTCGCTTCCTCGACATCCAATTCGACAAAGCTTACGACCGAATCGTTGACCTTGCGCGAGGAGTGGAATGGCCGCGGTGGTGTGTGGGCGGGCGGCTCAACATCGTCAGAAGCTGTCTGGATCGCTGGGAAGACACGCCGACGGCGCGCATGCCCGCCGTCATCTGGGAAGGTGAGGAGGGCGTGACGCGCGAGCTGGATTACGCCGATCTGCTGTTCGAGGTCGAACGCTGCGCCGCTGGGTTGCGCGCCTGCGGTTTCGGCCGCGGCGACGCCGTCGGCATTCATTTGCCGATGCTTCCCGAAACAGTGATCGCGCTGATGGCAATCAACCGCATCGGTGGAATCGCCGTGCCGTTATTTTCAGGCTACGGATCGTCGGCCGTCTCGTCGCGGCTGCGTGACGTCAACGCGAAGGCTCTGTTCACCTGCG
>DATCXQ010000387.1:0-11504 GCA_036565725.1 Blastocatellia bacterium | reverse complement strand
CCGCCGCAAACTTCCGCTCGAATCGCTCGACCGTTTCCGGGCGCACCGGCTCGGCGCCATTGATCAAGACCTCGATGCTGTCCAAAGCGAGCGCGCTCGCGTCGGCGTCGCTGATACGATCGACGCAGAGGTCGTAGGCGAAATTCGGCGCCGCGCTTGCCGTGCCCCTGAATTGAGAAATTGCTTCCAGCCAGCGGAATGGACGTTGGAGAAACTCGAACGTCGACATCAGCACGGATCGGGCCCCGAGATACACAGGATGCAGGATCAGGCCGATGAGTCCCATGTCGTGGTAAGGCGGAAGCCATCCGACGAAAACGGATTCGCTGGTCTGCCGCGCCGTCTCCGCGATGCTTAGCTGGTTCGCGATGAGGTTCCGATGCGTGAGCACGACGCCTTTCGGGCTGGCTGTCGAACCCGACGTATACTGCAATAACGCAGGCGAGTCTGCTGCGACGTCCGGGATTTCGTGCGGCGGATCCGGTGAATCCATCAGATTGGTTGCGAACCATTGGATCCTGCGGTGTTCCGGCCACAGTTGTTCGTTCACCTTGGGCGCAATCGCATCCACAGTCAGGCCGAAGCGCGGCCCCACATCGCTGAGAATCGAATTGAGCCTCGTTGCCGTCCGGGTGCGGCGATACGGATCGGTGGTCGGAACCGCGATCGCGCCCGCGTAAAGACATCCGAACAACGCGCGGATGAATTCTAGACCGGGCGGAAACGTCAGCGCGATGGGTTCGCGCTCCGTTACACCGCGGCCGCGCAAAAATCCCGCAATGCGCGCCGCGTCGCGATCCAGAGAGCCGAACGTGAGATCGGTTTGCTGTTTGGTTCGCCCTGAGAGAAACGAGAATGCGATCCTTCCGGGCGTCCGCTCTGCGTGCGCCCTGAGGATCCGCGCGATCGAACTCTGCCGGTCCTGCGCCGCGAATTTGGTCGCCGCGCGCTCCGGCCTGGAAGTGCTATTCATCCAACTCTCCAACCAGGTATTCACGAACGCTGTGCGGCGGGAGACGCCGCGAGCGGATCGACGGGGACACGATTGCCGAAATCATTTGTTCCAGGCTGTCGACGTAGTCTTCCGCAAGCTTCTTGACGCTCCGCGGCGAATACAGGTCCGTGCAGTAATCGAAGCGCAGCGTAATGTGGTCCCCTAGCCCCATCACGTGCAGGACGAGATCGAAAATAATGGTCGGCGAAAAAACGCGCTCGAACTCCAACTCATCGCACGCCCCCCACTTCGGACTTTCGGGCGCCGCGGCCTGATAGTTGAAGGCGGTCTGGAACAACGCCGGCTTGCGAAGGTCGCGTTTAGCGCCATGCTCTTCGATCAGCAACTGCAGCGGATACTCCTGGTGGTCGTACGCTGAGGCAAAGACGCGACTGACGTTTTGAATCAATGCCTCCCAGGTCTCGATCCGCGTTAGATCGCAATACAGCGGGACGGTGTTGATGAACAGGCCGGCGCAATGGCGGAACGACGGATGCTCGCGCCGGCCCGCAAAGCTGGTCCCGATCAGTACCCGGCGCTCGCCCGTGACCCGGGAAAGCAGGGCGACATATGCGGCGAGCAGGCAGGACGAAACCGGAACCTGCCGGCGAACGCTCAGCCGGCCGCAGAGCCGCGCCAGGGAACTGTCGAGCGTTATGCTATGGATCGCGCCCCGATAACTCCTCACGGCCGGGCGCGATCCATCGAGCGGAAACTCGAGCGGAGTCGCGTTGGCCGGCAGTGTAGCGCGCCAGAATTGTTCGCATATCTTCAGGTCGCCGCCTTCCAGGCGCCGCCGTTGCAGCTCTACAAAATCGGCGTACCCATAGCCGGACTGTGGAAGATTGGCCGGGATGCCAAGATCCGCCTCCGAATACAGCGCCGCAAGATCGCGCCTGAGAATATGAATCGAGGTTCCATCGGCGATCAGATGGTGCACATTCAGGAGCACCCAGCTTTCGTTCCCGGCGAATCGTATCAGAGTGAACACCGCCAGTGGTCCGCCGTCAATTTGAAAGGCCCTGCGAGCCTCGGCGGCGGCCCTGTCTTCCGCGCTGCTTCGCGCGGCCGCGGTATTCGGCAGGTCGAACACCGCCAGCGGAACCGCGCTCGCCTGTCTGTGCCACAGTTGTCCGTTTTCGAAAACGATGCCCGCGCCGAGCGCCGCATGCCGCTCTACGAGGCGGTCAATCGACGCGCGCAGTTTTGCCGCGTCGATTGCTCCCGCCACGCGCACGCGGTAGCACAAATCGAACGCGCACTGATCTTCCAATCGCGTCGTTTGCGTGAGAAACCACATCGCCTGCTGTTGATAGCTGAGCGGGTATTCCGTCATTGCGGGAGTGGTTGCGCCGGCGCTGGTCGGCGCCGTCGCGGGAAGGGAACAGACAGATCTTAGACTGCAACGCGCAGTCGTCAGGGTCTCATTGGTCCAGCCGGCGCCTCAATGGACGGCGCATGCCAACTTGCCCGCGATGACGTCAGTCCGTCTGCCAGAAACGAAGGCTTCTGCCTCGAAACTCTCTTCGACGATCCGCCCGTCGAAGAGCCGGATGGTGCGGTCGGCCAACTGGGCGTAGCGCGGATCGTGCGTCACCATGCAGATTGTCGAGCCCGACTGGTGCAACTCGCGCAGCAGGTTCATCACGGCCTCGCCGTTCGCCGAGTCCAGGTTTCCGGTTGGCTCGTCGGCGAGCAGGATCAGGGGGTCGCCGCTCAGCGCGCGCGCCACGGCAACGCGCTGCTGCTGACCGCCCGAAAGCTGCGAAGGGTAATGCTTCGTGCGGTGCGACAACCCCACACGCTCCAGCGCTTGCTGCACGCGGCGCTTCCGCTCCGCGGCTGGCATCCCACTGTACGTCAACGGAAGCTCTACGTTCTCGTACACGGTCAAGTCACCGATCAGGTTAAATGCCTGGAAGATGAACCCGATCTCGCGGTTGCGAATGCGCGCCCGATCCGAAAGCTTCAGTCCCGTTATGGGACTGCCGTTCAGATAGTAGTCGCCTTCGGTGGGCGTATCGAGCAGGCCCAAAATCGCCAACAGAGTCGACTTACCGCAGCCCGACGGCCCGGCGATCGCCAGGTATTCTCCTTTGTGCAGTTCGAAGTGGACTCCCGAAAGAGCGTGGGTCTCCACTTCGTCCGTGACGAATACTTTGCCTACGTTTTCCATCCGTATCAGTGGTTGTGAGCTGTTTTCCATGATCGTTTCCTCCCGATAAAGGCATTAACTCGATGGGTAATCCACTGGTTCGACTTGACTGGCCAATTTGTCCTCGTTCTGCTGGGCTTGCTTGATGGAGGCCCGCTCCGATCAGGCGCCGTTCGGAAGAAGAGTCAATTGGAAAAAGAAAGCCTTCATCGATCAGTGGGTTGGTTCAGTGGGTTGGTTGCAAAGGGCTCGTCCGCGACCATCGCCGGCGAGTCTCGATCAACCGGCCTACGGCCTCGGATGTTAGATGGTTAATTACGACCAGTGAGACTTGAAAAGGTTTGACCGTTCCCAGAGTAGGTGCATAGAAATGGTACAAGAAAAATGTAACGCTAACGGCCCAGCATCTATTCCGGCTACCGCTAAAACCTTTCAATAGCTGAAGTTTCGGCGCTCAAGGAGAAGGGGGAAGCTCTTCCGCCTTCTTTATTTCCGGTTTGATGAACGACCAGTGCGAGTGGATGATCTTCCACTCGCTGTCGATCTTTCGATACACCTCGCTTGAATTCCACCGCGCGACGACCTTCTCTGTTCCGTCGGGCTGCTTGACGTAGTTGAGCAGATTGAAAGTCAGCAGCGCCATGTCGCCGTCGCGCTGCACTTTCGGATTCAGCATGTCGAACCGGTCCACCTTGATCTTGCCGGTGATCGGTTTGATAGCCTCCTTCATCGTGTCGAGCCCGTCCAGGCGCTTTTCCTTAAACGGATCGAAGTAGGTGAGGTCCGCATCCATGATTTCCAGGTAACCTTGCGGATCTCCCTTGCCCCAGCGATCGAGGGCTGCCTTTTCCATCGCGATGATCTTGTCGGGCGAGTAATCGTCTGTTTTGCAGGACGCGACGCACAACGATGCGCAGACCAGGAGCAGGGCTAAAAGTTTCGTCATGATGTTTTCCTTTCAATAAGGATCGAGAATCGATTTGAAATCGGGCAAGTTCAGCAGGTTTCTCACGGATGCCACAAAATCAGGCGGCTCCAGAAACAGATAGTCGCGATGAATCTTCGCGTAATCGGAGTTCTCAAGGGAAGAGCGCGATCGCCATCGCCCGCCTGTGCTGCAAGCAGCGGAATTTCAGCGGCGAGCGCTTCTGGGCTCACGGTTACGCCGTATCGCCCGTGGGGTTCGAACTGGAGCAGGCGCGCCAATACATCACTCTACAGGAACCTCGCGAATGCCCAGGTGTACATGTTCTTCCAGCGTCTCCAGAGAGTTGCCGGAAAAACACCGCCACCAAGTGTCAAAAAAGCGCGGTTTCCGCCGCCAGAGACGTTCCCGGCAGGGATCGCCCGCCGCTCATCAAGCCACCCGCTCCGCTGGGGGCGTCTGACTGGCGGGGCAGAGAACTGGCTAGTAGAGCATCAAACGAAGGACGGCAACCCATCGCGAACCGCGCTGCTCGAAGACGAACATGTCCTGGCCCGACTGGCTCTCCGTCTTATCGCCCGCCGTCCACGTCATCGACCAATCGTACCCGGTAACAGCCGACGTTTGGAAATCATGCGTGAAGTGGTTGAATTCGCGGTATTCAGTCACCTGCGACTTGGTCATGAAGTCCACATAGCTTTGGACCAGCCCTTCGCGTCCACGAACCAACTCCTTCAGTCCGGGGCCCAGCATGACGATGTTGTCATCGAAGTATTGATGCAACTCCTCGAATTTGCGGCTCTTCCACGCCTGGTTCAATTGTTCCAACACTTGTCGGACGTCGTTCATATATCGCCTCCGTGATCATTCCGGCCGCTGTCATTGCGCAGCATTCGCACGATGGCTTCGCAGACGAGCGGCGTTTCGCTTCGAACGAAGAAATGATCGCCCGGAAATATGCGTAAATCAAATTCGGCGCGAGTATAACGCGACCATGCGGCCAGAGATTCCGGCCCCGTCGTCGAGTCCGCCATTCCTCCCAGGCAGAGGATCGGACAGGAGAGTGGAGCCTCGCGGCGGTGGATGTAGTCGTCAACGACAGCCAAATCAGAGCGGATCAAGGGAAGATAGAACTGAAGCGCGGAGCGGTCTTCCAGCAATTCGTGCGGCGTCCCGCCGAGCGCACGCAAATCGGCGATCAGTTCCTCGTCGCCAAGGGAGTTGCGCGCGCGCGCGGGAGGCAAGTGCGGCGCCGCTTTCCCTGCAACCACAAGCATTTGCGGAGGAGTTCCGTGATCTTCCAGAATGCATGCCAGCTCATAGACAATCAGCGCGCCCATGCTGTGCCCGAAAAGAACAGCAGGCAAATCGAAATAGCGGCCGAGATGTTCGTAGGCTGTTTCGGCGGCCGCCCGCGCCGAACGGTAGGGCGGCTGATGGATCCGCCTCCCGCGGCCGGGAAGCTGAACAGGACAAACCTGGATACCGAGCCCGAAATACTGTTGCCAGCTCACGTATTGCGACGCGTCGCCTCCGGCGTGCGGGAGACAGAAGAGACGGCTTCTGACGAAAGGAAGCGGGCGAACGTGCTCCAGCCACTCTGTCTGGGCGCTGTCGGCGCGGCTCGAGTCAGCCTGGTTCGGAAAGGGCATATTAGATGGGAGAGACTCCGGCCGGGCGGCCGTCTGCTTCACCCCCATCAGGCCATAGCAAGATCGCCGTGCAGACCGTTCCCGGCTCGGCTCTATACCGCCCGATCATCCGGGGAAACCGCATCGCCTCCGCGGTCCTGGGGACGACGACGAACTCGCCCGCGGGCGGATCGAGCCGAACTTCGACAGCCCGGAAGTCCAGGAACGTCTTTGTGACGCTGTACTGGCACTTGAAAAACGACTCCTTCGCGCTGAACACGATCGTGCCGAGAACTTGCTGTTCGGCCGCGGGAACCGCTTCCAGAGCGCTCTGTTCCGCCTCCGTGCAAATCAACCTGATCATCCCCGTGTCGAAACGCGCGGTTTCTTCGATATCGATACCGATCGAAGCGACATGGGCCGCGCGGGCCACTGCGGCCGCACAATAACGGTCGGAGTGCGTGATCGATCCGACGATTCCGGATGGCCACGCGGGCGTTCGATCGCGCTTCACGGGAAGGCTGTGCGGAGGCCATCCCAGAGCCGACAGGGCCGTACGGGCGAAGGCGCGGCCGGCTTGAAACTCCCGGCGACGCTTTTCCACGGCGAATCGAATCGCCAAGGCTTCATCCGGATACAATTCGCCCACGGCCGAAGCGATTTCGCCTTCGGCGACCGCAACGGAAGCCGGCAGAAGTTCTTGGAGCATGCTAGTGGATATGCCGCCGCGGAACTCAAGGTCGCGCGCGATTCATGACAATTTCCCGCCCGGCTTGCGGTAATGCAGGATCTTGTACCGCGTTTCGCCTCTGCTGAGACGCTCAAATTCAAGGCTGCCGGGGACGACCAGGAACGTGTCGTAGATTCCCACACTCCGCTGAGCCTCCTTGATCTTCGCGATCTCCTCGCACGACAGCAGCACATTCGCGCTAATATCGCGATCGAGCACGCTGAGGAAACCGGCGTCGCGGCAGCTAAGCTCAGCGTCGCGAAACTCTTCGGCGCCCAGGATGTCCGCATAAAGGAAGTCTCCGCCTGGCTTCAAGACCCTGAAGACTTCACGGAAGAATCTCGCGCGATCCGGATAATAATGCGACGATTCGAGATTGAGCACGACGTCGCAGCAGGCCGAGCGTAGCGGCGCGTATTCGACATCGCCGACCGCGAAGCCGCCGTTGCTCAGCATGTGGCGCTGTTGACAAAAGTCGATGTTGGCCGTGCACAGGTCGATGCCCAACAGTCTCGTGGACTCGTAATGCCGATCGATCAGCGCCAGGTTGCCGCCGCGCCCGCAGCCCATCTCGACGAGGAATCCCCCGTCGATTTCGCACGCGCCGAGAACCTCGAACAGCAGCTTGACACAGTAGCGGCCGAAGGCCGGCCGAGTCGGGCCGCGCGTGGCGAATTGCGGGCTGGCGTCAGCAACGTAGCCGAGGTTCAGAAACGTCGCAAAGCTACCATATGGTTGCGGAAGCGATCGGTCGATCATCGCGAAGCGGTCCTGCACGTGAGACTTGATGTCCCGGGCCGCGCCTTCAGGCTCATACACGAAGTTGCGCGTGGGCAGCAGCACGGGCGCTTCGCTTGCGGCGAGCCGGCCGAATTTCCCGCCGCATGCGCCGCAGGCCAGGCCGACGTCCCAGCACGCCAGAGATCCCTTACAGATCGGACAAGCCAGCGCGGCAAGGAGCCACGCCGGCGCCGCCGCAACGGTGGAAGTTTCTGTCGTCATAACATCAGATCGTTAGCATGGCCAGCCGCGCGCTTGCTTCATTGGACAACGGAGTGCGGCGTCTTTCGTTTTCGTGGCCGGCGAGAATCGCGCTTCGCACGCTGGCGGGCACGCGCCAATCGAGGCCGCGCTGATCGCGCAGGGGTTTCTTGCGGAACCAGAAGATGTCCGAATATTTGAGCACGCGCTCGTTCCAGCTGATGCTATCGATGTGGCGCGAAATGGCCATCACGGTCTGCTGCACGATCTTCAAATACTCATTCAGAATCCCGACGTCGTGCTCTTCACCGTCGACTTCGACCGAATATGCCGTCAGGCTCGGAACCAGCTGGCCGCCTTCGTGATACAGATGATTCAGGGCGTCGATGCTGATGCGCACACTCCGGCTGTACTGCTTGTAAACTCGGATTGTCCGGCATGGCAGCAGCGGAAAACCCGGCCACAACTCGGCCGGACGCAGATTCAGGTACTCCTGCACGATGAACTGGCGATCGTCGTCCAGCGTGTACGGCCCGTGAATTTCCTTCGTCACGTCATGCGCGCGGAAAAAGATAGCCTCCGTATAAGCCCACATGACGCCGCAAAATCGGTGCACGATTTGAGATGTCGCCGGCGAGTCCACCGCGGAGCTCAATCGCCTCTCGGCGATGCGCTGCTGTTCGGCGGGAGAATAGATCCGGTTCGCGCCATCCTCATTGAATTCCGACCCATGCTTGAGCGCGCGCGTCATCGCCAGAAGCTTCTGCACGATGGCGCGCTGGTCCGCCACATTGTAGCGATTTCGCCGCATGCTATATATGGTCGAATCGATGATCCGATACAGCCGCGCGGGGTTATAAAATGGCTGCGCAATCTCGGCCAGGGACTTTCCCTCGGCTTCGAGATGGATGATATCGGCAATCAGTTCCTCGCCAAACTCCTTTAGAAACAGGTGAAAGGCGGCGTTCAGCTTCACGGGCCAGGTGTTGGCATCGCCATAGCCCCAAGCTCGACTGATCGACTCGCGATAGAGTTGAATGCGCTCGGCGTCGCTTCTAGGCTGCATAGACTGTTCCTGTGTCTCCATCGAGTGTGACGCGCGGCTGGTCCCGCAGCGCGCACACGGCGTCGTTGACTTCCGTGACGCACGGTATGCCGATCTCGAGCGCCACCGTGCAGATGTGGCTGATGATGCCACCCTGCTCGCACACCAGCCCGGCCGCCTGCATCACTCCGACCGCGAACTCCGGATGACTACAGGGGACGACCATGATCTCGCCGGGAAGCACTTTGATGGCGTCGTGCGGGTCTGTCACCACGCGCACGTCGCCGGTGACGACGCCGCCCGATACGATCGTTCCTTCAAGCAGTTTGGGTTGCATGGATGCCCTCCTCCTCTGTCCGCGGCGCGTTGGCCACGACAAAATCAACGACATCGCCAAATCGGTCGAAGACATCGACATTCAGCTTCTTCGTGTTGATTGCGAACTCGAACTCGTTTTCCATCGCCACGATAAACTCGAGCAATTGAAGCGAATCCAACGTGATGTCATTTAATAACGACGTGTCTTCGTTCAATTGCGATCCGTCCACTTGAAGGGAGTTGAACTGCGGCGAGGTCAGGATATTAACTAGACTGCTTTTGATGGATCCTCTATCCATAAGCTGCTCCTTGATTCCACGTGCTTGATTCCGATCAGCTTGCGGCGATTAGCGACGGGGTTTCCCGAGCCGGCCGCTCCATGTGCGAGAGCATCATGTTTTCGTACTCGGGAAGAAAGAACATCCGCGCCACGTCGTCGGCGAAGATGTAATACTGCGGCGTGACTCGCAGCCACTCGTCGTCGAGCGTGACGGCGCCCGCATCGAGGAGCCGATGGATCACGTCCGTGTAAATAAGGGCCAGATCGACGCCGAAGCGCTCGACGAAGCGGGCGCGGCTGATGGCGAGATTCTTGATCCCGTACACCATGGCTTGCGAGATGAAATCGCGAACCGACATCTCGTGGGCGCGTTTGACGGGGAGACGTTCCGAATCGAGATAGCCGTAGTAGTCGGTTATCTCGGAAGAATTCTGGTGCAGCGCTCCGCCGTAGCAGGAGTGCGCGCTGAGCCCGAGGCCCTTCATCTCCATGCCGTCCCAAATATGCGTGTAGTGAAGCGTGTTGTAGCTCATATCGCGAACCAGGTGAAGACAGTTCGCAACGATATACGCTCCGCGCGTTTTGAGCGCGTCGTGCGCATACCGGATGTGCTCGATCTCCTCTTCATCGCTCATCATCGGCGCGATGGTCTTCCCGTTGCGCAGTTTGGTGAACACGTTCGTGTTGTAGAAGACTTCCGTCTTGTAGATAGAGACGCTGGGAGGGCGCCAGTCGAGCACCTTGTCAATCGTGGCGCGCCAGTTACTCCAGGTTTCGCCGGGCAAACCGGACATGAGGTCGATGTTGATCTTTTCGAAGCCCAGATCGCAAACCATGGCGTAGGTGCGGTCGTAAAGCTGCGGCGTGCAGTGGCGATTGTGGTCGCGCAGGATTTCCTGGTTGAAGCTCTCGACGCCGAAGCTGATGCGATGAACGCCGAGTTCCTTCAGCGTCTCGAGCTTTTCGTAATTGGCCGTCTTTTCGTGCGGCATCACCTCGCAGCAAAACTCTTCCAACGCGCTGAAGTCGAGCGCGCTGCGCAGAGCCGAGACCAGCCGCCGCAGTTGATCCGGATTGAGTACCGTGGGCGTTCCCCCTCCGATGTACAACGTCCGCACACGGCGTTCCTGCGCGCCGGGCTGCCGGCTGAAGAGCTCGAGCTCGCGCTCCAGATACGAGAGGTAGACGTCGACCTCCGACTCTGCCGGGCTCCTGAACGTTTTGTAGAAGCAGTACGTGCAAATGGTGGGACAGAACGGAATATGAACGTACAAAGCGAGATCACGTTTCCGTTGGAGCCCCGATTCGCAACTTTGCCGTGCGATGTTGAATGGCGGATAGCTGTTTATGAAATGCTTCCGATTCGGCTCGAGTTCGCGATTTCGATATAGAGCGTGCGACATAATTTCCTCGAAAAGACGGGACGCGGTCAGAGATGGAGCAGATCTTTCGCAAGAATCTTTCCCGACGCGGTCCTCGGCAGAGATGAAACCAGACACACCTGGCGCGGCACCTTGTAGGCCGCTAGGCGCTGTTTGCAGTAGGCGACGAGATCGGATGGAGTGACGACGGCCCGCGCGACGACGTATGCGCGCACATACTGGCCGCCGTTCGAATCGTCCGGAATGCCGAGAACGGCGCAGTCCGCAACTGCGGCCGACCCCCGCAAAACATTTTCTATTTCAGACGGATCGACTTTGTATCCGCCGACATTAATGAACGCCGTTCGACGGCCCTTGATCGTGAGAACGCCGTCTTCGCTCAAAAACCCCACATCTCCCGTAAGGTACCAACCGGAAAGGAAATGTCTCGCCGTCAATTCCGGTTCGTGCAGATACCCCACCGCTGAGCCTGGACTGCGCACCGCGATTTCCTCGGCGTCGGCGGAAGTCCCGAGGCGAATCTCGCGCCGCGGCAGCGGTACGCCGACGGCCAGTGGATCGGCGCCCTCGTCAAGAAGATTGATCGCGATGGCGCCCGTTTCCGTCGATCCGTATTGCTGGTTGATGCGCAATCCGAAGCGCGATCGGAACTCCTCGAATTGGGACGGCAGTAGCTCCGAACCCGCGCTAAAACAGATTCGCAGGCTCGCGAAGTCGCTGCGCGCGGCGGAGAATGACTGCGACAGCCCCCGATACATCGCAGGGACGCCGATAAGGACGGTTGCCCGGAACTGGCGCACGGTGTCGGCCACGTCAGCCGGGAGAAAGCGCTCCAGGAGAGCGATCCGGGCGCCGGTGAACAGTGGCAGCAAGAGCCCATTGATCAACCCGTAGGTATGAAACAATGGGACCGGACAGACGATCGTATCGTCGGGCCCATAGTTTACGCGCGAAGCGAAGCTGTCCAGTTCATCGGCGAGATGAGCCGAAGTGCGCGGAACGATTTTCGACTCGCCCGTGCCCCCGGATGTAAACTGAACCGTCCGCTCGGCGGCGGCGGCGG
>DATCXQ010000357.1:0-4845 GCA_036565725.1 Blastocatellia bacterium | reverse complement strand
CCGTAAACTGCTGACTCTATCAACATTTTCAACGAGTTGCAGCCACCGGCCAGCGCGCCACTATACACCAAAATCGACCTATTTCCAGGAAGTTATTACAGGTCGCGCCGCCAACCCTGAAACAATGAGAACGCGCAAAGTAGTGACGACCTTGGTCGTCACTTGTCGTAAAGACTAATGGTCATTGAAAAATACTGGTATTAACGGATTTTGTGGGCGACGCCCTGTAATCTCGGACCGAGGGCTTTACGCCACTGCCTGCCAAAAATTCCTTTCTCTGTGCGGCCATGTACTGACGCATTCGCACACAAAGCGCTAGGCTTTCTCGTTGTTGGACATTTTCGGCGCGGAAACTGCTGAAGGAGGCCTGGTGAAAAATCTTAGCCACAGAGAGCGCAGAGAGCGCAGAGAGCATAATGATTTCTCTGCGCTCTCTGTGGCTATTCACCCACATGAAAACCGCTGTAATAGGAAACCGATGAAGGAAGATTTATGAGCAGCACAACTACCAGGCGGCTCGACAACCGGGCGGGCGAGCGCGTTTTGTACAAGACCGCCAACGTTAAAGGACTCGACATCTTCTACCGCGAGGCCGGTTCTCCCACGAATCCGACCCTGCTGTTGCTACATGGCTTCCCAACTTCGTCACAGATGTTCCGCAATCTAATCCCACAACTCGCCGACCGTTACCATCTCGTCGCGCCCGATTACCCGGGCTTCGGCAATAGCTCGGCGCCGCCGGTCGACAAGTTCAATTACACATTCGACCACCTGGCGGACGTGATCGACGAATTCGCGCAGATTTTGAAGCTCGAACGCTACAGCCTCTACGTTCAAGATTATGGCGCGCCTGTCGGCTACCGCCTCGCGGTAAAACACCCGGAGCGAGTACAAGCCCTGATAGTGCAAAACGGCAACGCCTACGAAGAAGGTCTGCGCGACTTCTGGATTCCGTTCAAGAAGTACTGGAAAGACCGCTCGGCTCAGAACGCCGAGCCGCTGAGAAAGCTTCTCACCTACGAATCGACGAAGTGGCAGTATACGAACGGCGTACGAAACGTCGAGTATATCAGCCCCGACGCGTGGACGGCCGACCAGTATCTGCTCGATCGCCCCGGCGCAGACGAGATTCAATTGCAACTCTTCTACGACTACAGCTCAAATCCTCCGCTCTACCCGAAGTGGCAAGCGTACTTCCGCAAGTACCAGCCGCCGACGCTGGTCGTGTGGGGAAAAAACGATTCCATTTTTCCTGCGGAGGGGGCCGAAACCTACAAGCGTGATTTGAAGAACTTGGAGTTCCATCTGCTCGACACCGGTCACTTCGCGCTCGAAGAGGACGGCGACTTGATCGCAAGATACATCGGCGACTTCCTCGCAAAACACCTCCGCGGAGCGTGATGGATTGATTACTCATTCTCCTGAGCATCGAACAGCTTGCGGTAGTCGCCATAGCCCTCGCTCTCAAGCTGATCAAGGGGAATGAAGCGTAGGGAGGCGGAATTGATGCAATAGCGTAAGCCGCCTTGCTCGGACGGGCCATCGTGGAAGACATGGCCAAGATGACTGTCGCCATGGCTGGAGCGAACCTCGGTCCTAATCATGCCATGGCTGGTGTCAGTCTTCTCGACCACATTTTCAGGCTCTAGCGGACTGGTGAAGCTCGGCCAGCCAGAGTTACTGTCAAACTTGTTAACCGAAGCAAACAGCGGCTCGCCAGTCACGACGTCCACGTAAATACCCGGCTCTTTGTTGTCCCAATAGGCGTTATCAAACGGCGGTTCTGTCCCGTCACACTGCGTCACCTGGTACTGCTCTTGAGAAAGACGAGATACGATTTCCGGACTCTTCTGATATTGCGACATATGCTTACCTGAATTTTGTCCATTAGGTTAATTGAAAATCGCTTTATATTAAAGTTCTGACTTCTATTCCCTAATCGCCTTCAGGATTGAAACGATGGAGAGACGAAGTTTACTTTGGCAGGCGTTTTCGATCCGTCCGTAATCGCACGAAGCCTGAACGACGGGCTCCATCGCTGATCCGCCAAATGCGCCAACGATGTCCTTAGTGGGCGCATAGACCAATACATCAGGCCCCGTAAAGGGGAAGGGATTCGCCTGCGAACAAAAAGGTCGCCGGTTTGTGGCGGTTCGGCGCCTCAGTTCGTCTGCGTACCGACAGGGAAAGCAATGGGGCTTATTTTCCTTATTCGGAGGGCGCCGAACCAATGAGCTGATCCGTCGCTATAGGAAGCTAAAGGAGTCCTTATGAAGAATCTCGGCTATGACAATCCCTTGTACATACTTCCTTTTGATCATCGATCCTCGTTCGAGCTGAAGATGTTCGGATGGGGGGAGGATCTGACCCCGGAGCAGACGGCGGAGATCGTCGCCGTCAAGCAGGTCATCTATGACGGCTTCAAAGCCGCGGTCGAAGCAGGCGTGCCCAAGGAGAAGGCCGGCATCCTGGTGGACGAGCAGTTCGGCGCCGACATCCTTCGCGATGCGGCCGCGAGCGGTTACACGTTCGCGTATCCCGTCGAGGAGAGCGGTCAGGAGGAGTTCGAATTCGAATACGGCGATGACTTCGCCAAACACCTCGAGGCCTTCAATCCCACCTTCTGCAAGGTGCTGGTCCGCTACAACCCCGACGGCGACAGGGCTTTGAACCTGCGACAAGCGACGCGCCTGAAACGTTTGTCCGAATTCCTGCACACCGGGAGTCGCAGCCTGTTTATGTTTGAACTGCTGGTCCCGGCGGAGAAGGCGCAGCTCGATCGGGTCAATGGAGAAAAGAAAAAGTACGACCTGGAGCTTCGCCCTCGACTGATGGTCCGGGCCATTCACGAGTTGCAGGACGCGGGGGTTGAACCGGATGTGTGGAAGGTCGAGGGACTCGACCACCGTGAGGACTGCGGGAAGATTGTGGATGCGGCGCGGCGCGGCGACAGGAATAAAGTCAGCTGCATTGTTCTGGGCCGAGGCGAAGATGACGAAAAGGCGCAAGAATGGCTGACGACTGCGGCCGGCGTTCCTGGGTTCATTGGTTTCGCCGTGGGCCGAACCATCTTCTGGAATCCTCTCGTTGACTTGCGGGCAAAGAAGATCACGCGCGAGGACGCCGTGGCCGAGATTGCGCGCCGATACCGCAAGTTTGTGGACATTTTTGAAAACGTCCGCGCCCGGACTCGCGCCGCGTGAAGGAGAGATTAGCGGAATGGGAAACGATGCAGTGAAGCTGGCCCCTTCGATCCTCGACGCCGACTTTGCCCGCCTGGGAGAGCAGGTGGCCGAAGTGGAGAGGGCCGGGGCCGACCGCATTCACGTTGATGTGATGGACGGTCACTTCGTGCGCAATATTTCGATGGGCGCGCCGATTGTCCAGTCACTCAGGCGGATCACTCGTCTGGCATTGGTGACGCACCTGATGATTTCGGACCCGGACTTTTTCCTGGAAGAATTCGTAGATGCCGGCTCTGACTCGTTCCTAGTCCACTGGGAAGGCAATAACAATCTGCATCGCACAGTGCGTCGCATCAAGGCGCTGGGGAAAAGCGCCGGAGTGGTCATCAATCCGGCGACCCCGGCGGCTGTGCTGGAAGAAATCCTGCTGGATGTAGACCAGGTTCTGGTAATGACTGTTGATCCGGGTTTCGGGCGCCAGACTTTCCTCCACACGACGCTGCCAAAGCTCCGGCGTGTTTGCCAGATGATTGAGCGAATCAAGCCCGGATGCGCCTTAGCGGTGGACGGAGGTATCAATGAAGCGACGGCTCCGTTAGCGGTGGATGCAGGAGCGAACGTGCTCGTGGCCGGATCGGCGATCTTTGCCGCAAGCGAGGGGATAAGCGCCGCCATGGATCGGCTGCGCGCCGCGATTATCAATGGAACGCGCTGACCCAAACGTGGTCAACTATTTTTTCCGGGAGAGGAAGTTCTTATGCAAATTGGAATGGTTGGTCTTGGCAGGATGGGCGCCAACATGGCGCGCCGGCTTCTAAAGGGCGGGCATCGCGTTGTGGTCTTCAACAGATCGCCGAAGCCGGTGGAAGAGTTGGTCAAAGAGAAGGCGATAGGGGCCGCCGATCTGCGGGATCTGGCGAGCAAGCTGGAGAAACCGCGGGCGATCTGGTTAATGGTTCCTGCGGCGGCCGTGGACAAGGTCATTGCCGACCTCGTACCGAATCTGGAGTCAGGCGACATCTTGATCGACGGCGGCAATTCCTACTACATCGATGATATCCGGCGCGCAAAGGAAGTCGCGCCGAAGGGAATTCACTATGTGGACGTGGGGACGAGCGGCGGCGTCTGGGGTCTGGAACGAGGTTACTGTCTGATGATCGGGGGCGAGGCGGACGTGGTCAAGCATCTCGATCCGATCTTCAAGAGCCTGGCTCCAGGGCAAGGCGACATCCCGCGCACGCCGGGACGCGAAAAGCTCGACGGTACGGCCGAATTGGGTTATCTGCACTGCGGTCCAAATGGCGCCGGCCACTTCGTCAAGATGGTCCACAACGGAATCGAGTACGGCGTCATGGCGGCTTACGCCGAAGGTCTGGGCGTCCTGCGCAACGCCAACATCGGCAAACAAGGTCATGCCATCGACGCGGAGACGACGCCGCTGCGTGACCCTGAGCTTTACCAATATGACCTGAATCTCCGCGACATCGCGGAAGTGTGGCGGCGCGGCAGCGTGATCGCATCCTGGCTGCTGGACCTGACAGCGACCGCGCTGGTTAGGGACCCCAATCTCTCGGCGTTCACCGGCCGTGTCTCGGATTCGGGCGAGGGCCGGTGGACGATCAAGGCCGCCATCGACGAGGCCGTGCCCGTCCCTGTTCTC
>DATCXQ010000350.1:0-4728 GCA_036565725.1 Blastocatellia bacterium | reverse complement strand
CTATGTGTCTGCCCCGCAGCGGCGCAATTGCCAGACCGGGGCAGACACATAGGTCTGCCC
Source organism: Blastocatellia bacterium (assembly GCA_036565725.1). Taxonomy (GTDB): domain Bacteria; phylum Acidobacteriota; class Blastocatellia; order RBC074; family RBC074; genus JAJVID01. Next base: position 4,668 of record DATCXQ010000350.1, on the reverse strand, counting down.
CTACGCTATCGCGCCGCCGATCCAGATCTTGGTGTGCCGCTCATATAGGTTAGTCCTGCGAGAGCCACGCCCGCTACCGCTCGCGGCGCTGATCCAGCGAGGGTTAACTTTTCAATGCAATGACACTAAGCCAAGATCAGGACAGCGCGACGTGATAAACGGGTAACTTCAATGCAGACCAGTGACCGGTCATCAACAAGTCCAGTCAAACAGCATGCATTTATTCTTAGTTTTTCGGCAGATAGTATGCTCATTTACCAATCAAATGAGCATCAGTCAAGCTCATTTGGCAGATATTATTGCGACTGCATACTCGTCCAGCTCAATTCAACTTCCGCCCCGCTATCTGCTCCGTGATCGAGATCAAATTTACTTGGAAGAATTTCGATTTACTACCGATCCTCCGGAGGCGTCCTCAATCTGCTCGAACGATACTGTGGACATTTTTCGGAGTGACTCTGATAATGAAGCGGGCCGTTTGGCAAAGTCGAATATCGATCAAGGAGAAATATTCCACATGGTTCCAAGCGACATCGCCGCGTTGCGCCACGACTGGACAATCGGTGAGATCGAAATCATCCACAACCTACCCTTGCCCGATCTGATCTTTCAGGCGCAGATAGCGCACCGCCGCCATCACAATCCGGCAGAGGTACAAGGTTGCACACTGCTCAGTATTAAGACCGGCGGCTGCCCTGAGGATTGCGCCTACTGCCCGCAATCAGCTCATTATCAAACCGGCGTTGCGCGCCAGACGCTTATGAGCGTAAACGAGACGCTGGATGCGGCCCGGCAGGCGCGCGAGCAAGGCGCGACGCGCTTCTGTATGGGCGCGGCGTGGCGCGACGCGCCACAAGGCAAGGAGTTCGATCGTGTGCTAGAGATGGTGCGCGGCGTGCGCGCTTTGGGGATGGAGGCATGCTGCACGCTCGGCATGTTGACTGATGAGCAAGCCGAAGCATTGGCCCGGGCGGGGCTGACCGCCTACAACCATAACCTTGACACCGCGCCTGAATTCTATGGCTCGATCATCACCACGCGCGCTTACGAAGACCGCCTGGCGACACTAGCGCGTGTGCGACGCGCCGGCGTCACCGTGTGCTGTGGCGGCATCATCGGGATGGGCGAGTCTTGCGAGGATCGTTACGGCCTGCTGCAGCAACTCGCCAACCAGCGCCCGCATCCCGAAAGTGTGCCGATCAATCTGTTGGTGCGTGTCGCGGGCACGCCGCTGGCTGAACAACCTGACGCCGATCCTTTAGAAATGGTGAGGATGATCGCGACCGCGCGCATCCTGATGCCGGCCTCTATGGTGAGGTTAAGCGCCGGCCGGCTCGCGCTCTCGGACGAAGCGCAGGCGCTCTGTTTTCTGGCCGGCGCCAATTCGATCTTCATGGGCGACCGGCTGCTAACCACGCCCAATCCAGAGCGCAATCGCGACCAGGCATTGCTTGGCCGACTCGGGTTGCGCCTGCAAACGACGCCGGTCCAGGCTTCGGATTTATGAATCATGGCGCGAGAGTCTATGCTCTGGACCCAATCCCGAGGCCGCAGTCAGTCATATTTTGTCCTGTAGAGAGCTATTAGATTTTTATTTATGGTTCCATAACTCTTGTTTATTTATCTTCATAGCTATAATATTCCCGCGTTCGTTATACCAACCCGCTCTTCCCTACGTTCCCTTTAACGTCTGTGACCAACTTTACGGTGACGGGGCTTGCGCCCTATTCGAGCGGCGCTTTCATCGTGCGGGCCCGCAGATGTCGCGGGCAGGTCTTGGTCGCGAGCGATCAAGTCAAGGCTGTGACACAGACAGGAGGGAGGATTCGTAAGCGCCGACTGCGCTCAAACACGCCACTCGGAATGTGAAAGTGGCTAAGGTACCCATCACAGTTCGATAATCAGGAGGTCAAAATGAAGCGTAACATACTCTACCTTTTGCTGGCTGCAGCGATATTTTTCTCGGCGATCTGGCAGGCTTCGGTGACCGGGGCGTCGAATCAACGCGCTGCCGAACAGCAACCGATCAACCAGGCGACCCTGCGCAACTACGATATTCGCAATGAGATTCGCGCCGCAGCGCCAAGCATCATGAATCAATTGGGCGTGGCGGTCGCCGCCACCGATTCACAGGCGATGCAGAATGCTATTGAATCTTTCCGTGAGCGATTTTCTCCGGAGGCGCGTGAAAATTTACGTGTGGTGATGAACGATGTCGGTCTGCCGAAAATGGTTATCAATACTAAGGAGCCGCTCTCTGCTCCCCAAGCAGGCCAGCCGGATTCGATCGCGCGCGACTTTCTCGCCGATCATCCGGGTATGTTCCGACTCAGCAGAAACCAAATCCTCGAGATGAAACTGATGAACGAGGATAACGACCTGGGCACGAGTTTCTTAAATTACGAACAAATGATCGACGGCGTCGCTGTATTTCAAGGGCAGGTTCAAGTCGCCGTCAACGCCAAAGGGCAGGTGATCTCAATCAACGAAGGGCTGGTGATTCCTGACGCCGGAATCAATACCAATCCAAGGCTTTCCGAGACCGAAGGAATGCAGAGAGCTTTTCAGTTTGCGGGCAGACAGGCGCCTGCGTCGTTCCAGATGATGGAGTTCCGGTCGGCCAAAGGCGACCGCGCCGTTTATCAGAACCCGCTCGGCGAGAGTCGCGAGAATATTCTCTCTGAGATGAGAATTATGCGCGTAGGGCCGCGAGCCGTACTCGCCTGGCATTCATACGTGGATGTCGCGCCGAACGAATGGTACGAAATGCTCGTCGACGCGTATACGGGGGCTCTGCTCTATCGCTACAACATCTACGCGGACGTCGCCCAGGGAACGGTCTTCCGAGAGAATGGGCTCGGTCAACGTACGCTCGAATCTTTCGTCGGGGATACGACGATCAACACGGCCGCCGGCTGGATGGGTACCTCGACAGTGACGACAGGCAATAACGTCGATGCTTATCTGGACTCGAATGCGGATAACCAACCGGATGCGGTTAATGCCGCCGATCTTCAAAACGGACGCGCCTTCTCGTCCATACAGGACTTTAGCTTCCCATTCACTCCGGGCGTTGATCCGCGGACCCAAAGGGCGTCCGCGGTGGCCAATCTCTTCTATTTCAACAACATCATGCATGATTTCGCTTACCGGCTCGGGTTCACCGAATCGGCAGGCAACTTCCAGACGAACAACTTCGGGCGTGGGGGAACCGGCAATGATTCGGTCAGAGCGGAAGCGCAGGATGGATCGGGGACTAACAACGCCAACTTTGGGACGCCGCCTGAAGGACAGCGCCCGCGTATGCAGATGTTCCTCTTCACTCGTGGAACGACTATTCCGACTGATGACATCGACGGCGACAGAGACGGTGACGTTGTCTTGCACGAGTATGGACATGGAATTTCGAATCGTCTGGTCGGCGGGCCGGCAAACACGAGCTGTTTGGGCGGAACGCAAGCGGGCGCTATGGGCGAAGGCTGGTCCGATTACTGGGCGGCCACATTCTATAATAATGGCGTCATCGGCGAATATGTCACCAACAATTTGACTCGCGGCATTCGCCGCGCAGCCTACACAGTTCCCTCGAATACGGTTCACGATTCCTACGCCGACCTGGGAGTCGGAGGCTTTGAGGTCCATAGCGACGGCGAAGTCTGGGCCGCGGCATTGTGGGATTTACGACAAACGCTGGGAGCCGCCATCGCCGACAGTCTGGTCCTGCAAGGCATGAAGTTTACCCCCTGCAGTCCGTCCTTCCTCAATGCTCGCGATGGCATCTTGATGGCCGATCAGAACCTCAACGGCGGGGCGAACAGATGCGACATCTGGCGAGTCTTCGCGCGTCACGGGATGGGAGTCTCTGCCCAGGGAAATAACGGCACAACGCACGTCGCCGCAACCGACATCCCGCAGGATTGCAACGGCGGCGGGGTGACGACGATCTTCTTCGACAACTTCGAGACTAACCTGGGATGGACGACCAACCCGAATGGGACCGACACGGCGACGACGGGACAATGGGCGCGCGCCAACCCCGAGACTACGACATCGAGCGGAACCAAACAGCAAGGAACCACTGTCAGCGGGGTGAATGACCTGGTTACGGGCCCCCTGGCCGGAGCCTCGGCTGGCGTAAATGACATAGACGGCGGCGTCACATCCATCATCTCGCCGGCGATCACCTTAGGAGGAGGAACCAACTTCACGTTGACCCTCTCCTATTACCTGGCCCACGGGACCAACTCCTCGACCGCCGACTTCTTCCGCGTGAGGATAGTGGTCGGCAATACCGTGACCACGGTATTCCAGGAACTCGGCGGCACTGAGAACGACGACGCCGCCTTTACCACCGCCACGGTGAATCTCAGCCAGTTCGCTGGACAGACGATCCGAATCCTGATCGAGGCGGCGGACGCCAGCACCGCAAGCCTTGTCGAGGCGGCCGTCGACGACGTGAGGATAACGAGACAGTAATGACAGAAGGTCGAGGATCGAGGATCGAGGATAAAAGATCGAAAATCGAGAATTGAAGCTCACTCCACCCGCTCGATCCTCGATCCTAGGCCGGATGTCAATTAGCGTTATCCAGTTTAACTACAAACCTTGGGAGAGAGTGTTTAGATTCCCGGCTTTAGCCGGCAGGGCTCGGAGCCTCAGCGATGCCGG
>DATCXQ010000348.1:0-15737 GCA_036565725.1 Blastocatellia bacterium | reverse complement strand
CGCGCGTAAACAAGCGGCCGGCTTATGAGGCGGCCGCTTGTTTACGCGCGCGGTACTGTACCGATCTTCTATTGCCAGACAATAAAACGACCAGCATAATTACCTACCGATCGGTAAGTAAAAGCGAGTATAAGCCAGAGGACGATGAGAAGACAACTCCGATATGCGGTCCGATAGCCGTAAAGCTCGAAAAAACGGCAACGCGCTTCCGTTCCATTCCGTCCTTGCCATCGGTAAAATTCACGGCGCAATCCTACTCATCACACACTTATCCACCATTCAGTAGGCTTTCAGTAGGCCTTCAGGAGGAAGATAACATGACATCTACACGCATATTCGCTCGCGCGTCTTTTCTGGTCGCGCTAGTCGCGCCGCTTCTGGTCTGGAGTCCGGCCGGCCACACGCAGAACGGCGCCTCATCGACTTCTACCCCGTTCGATAAATTGCGGTTTCGTGAAATAGGCCCGGCCACGGTCGGAGGCCGGATCGACGATTTCGCCGCGCTCGAAAGCAATCCGGCGGTCTTTTACGTGGCCACGGCGACCGGCGGGTTGTTGAAGACCGTCAACAACGGGACGACGTTCGAATCGGTTTTCGACAACGAGGCCACTTCGTCAATCGGCGACGTGGCCATCGCGCCCAACGACGCGAACCTCGTCTGGGTCGGAACGGGCGAAAATAACAACCGCCAGAGTTCGTCCTGGGGCGCCGGCGTCTACAAATCTACGGACGGCGGCAAGAAGTGGAAGAACATGGGGCTGCGCGATTCGAAGCATATCGCCCGCATCATCGTCGATCCTGTAGATCACGACGTCGTTTACGTCGCGGCGCTGGGCAGCCTGTGGGGGCCGGGCGGGGATCGCGGAGTTTACAAAACCGCCGACGGCGGCGAGACGTGGAGCCGCGTTCTGGCGGTTGACGAAAACACCGGCGCGACCGAGCTGGCGCTGGACCCGTCGAACAACAAGACGCTCTACGCGGCGACCTATCAGCGCCGCCGTTCGACGTGGGGGATGAATGGTGGAGGGCAGGGAAGCGCGATCTGGAAGTCTACCGACGCCGGGCGAACGTGGACGAAGCTCACTAAAGGCTTGCCCGAAGGGCCGATGGGCCGCATCGGGATGGACGTCTATCGCCGCGACCCGAACGTCGTCTATGCGCGCGTCGAACACCAGAAAGAGGGCGGCGTCTACCGCTCGGAAGACGCGGGCGCGACGTGGACGAAGATGTCGAATGTGAATCCACGCCCGATGTATTTTTCCCAAATTCGCATTGACCCGAATAACGACCAGCGAATCTACGTTCTCGGCGTGCAACTTCACGTTTCGGACGACGGCGGCAAGACGTTCCGCAACGACGGCGCGCAGAAGATTCACGTCGACTTTCACGCGATGTGGATCAATCCGAACAACTCGAATCACATTATCCTCGGCGGCGATGGCGGCGTGAGCCTCTCTTACGACCGCAGCAAGACCTATGTCTTTCTGCGCAACACGAACCTCTCGCAGTTCTACCATGTCAGTTACGACTTCAAGACGCCGTACACCGTCTGCGGCGGATTGCAGGACAACTACACCTGGTGCGGGCCGAGCGCGGTCAGGTCGGCGTCGGGCATCGCCAACGACGACTGGTGGATCATCGGCGGCGGCGACGGCTTCGTCGCGCTGATCGATCCTTCCGACAGCCGCGTCATGTACTCCGAATCGCAGGACGGCCGGATGAACCGCGTCGACCGCGTTACCAATGAACGCAAAACGATCCGCCCCGAACCGCCCGAAGGCGAGAAGCCGTTCCGGTGGAACTGGGACACGCCGATGCTGATCTCGCCGCACAACCCCGCGACGGTCTTCGTCTGCGCCAACCGCGTCCTGAAATCTACGGATCGCGGACATTCGTGGAAGGCGATCAGTCCCGATCTGACCGCCAATACTGACCGCGACGCGCTCGAACTTATGGGCGTCAAAGGCAAGGATATAACCATTGCCAGGAACGACGGCGTCGGCTCCTACGGCAACCTGGTGAGCTTCGCCGAATCGCCGAAGAAGGCCGGGGCGTATTACGCAGGCTCCGACGACGGCGTGGTGAGCGTCTCGCGCGACGACGGCGCGAACTGGGCCAACGTCACGGCGAAGATACCGGGACTGCCCGCGAACACCTACGTATCGAAGCTCACCGCCTCGCGCTTCGACGACGCCACGGTCTACGCGACCTTCGACGGGCACCGCCTGAACGACTTCAACGTCTACGTCTACGCCAGCCGCGATTACGGCCAGACGTGGCAAGCGATCGCCGGCGACCTGCCGAAGGGGGAGGTCGCGCGCACGATCACTGAGGATTTGAGGAACCCGGACGTTCTCTACCTGGGCACGGAGCGCGGACTCTACGTCACATTCGACCGAGGCAAGCAGTGGGCGCGCGTCAAGGCTAACCTGCCGACCGTGCCGATCTACGAAATTACGCTGCACCCGCGCGACAACGCGATGATCCTGGCCACGCATGGGCGCGGCGTCTGGATTCTCGACGACCTGACGCCTTTCCAACTATTCGCCGTGGCGCGGTCGAAAGACGCGTTCCTCTTCGACATGCGCGCGGCAACGCAAATCAATCCAGCCAACGACCGCACCCGCGATTTCGAGGGCGACATGCAGTTCCTCGGCAAAAACCCTGAGGTCGCGGCGTCGTTCAATTACTTCCTCAAGACGCCGGCCAAGAGCCTGTCATTAGTCGTGAAAGACTCATCCGGCAAGGTGGCGCGCGAACTTTCGGGAGACGCGCTGAAGGGCAAGACCGACGCGGGCGTCAACACCGCGCTCTGGGACCTGCGTGTGGAGCCGCTTCCCCAACCGCGCGTTCAACAGCAAGGCCCCGGCGGCGGTGGAGGAGGAGGCGGCGGATTTGGCGGCGGAGGCCTGAACGGGCCGTTCGTACCGCCTGGGCAGTATCAGGTCACGTTGATAGTCGACGGCAAAGAAGTGGCCACGAACACGTTCAGCGTACAGGGCGATCCTGAAATCACTATCGCCGAAGCCGACAGCCGCGCCGCGTTCGACGCCGCGATGGAGCTGCATCGAATGCAGAGGACTTTCAACGAAGCTTCGGACAGCGTAGGCGCGCTCAACCAGCGATTGACCGCGATGCAACAGGCTGTGAAAGACAATAAAGACGCGCCCGCCGCGTTGAAGACAGGAGTCGAAGAATTCGCCAAGAAGTTCCAGCCTGTCGCTAGACAGTTCGGCGTCGGGATGAGCGACCCGACGGTAACTGGCGACTTCGAGAGCTTCGCCCGCGCGCTCCGCTCCCGGATCGGCCAGTTGAAGAGCGGCGTCATGGCTTCGACCTCGCGCCCGACCGAGACGCAGAGCCGCCAGATTCCCGAAGTCCGCGCGGCGATGGATAAAGCGATTCAGGATGCGAATCGATTGATCGGCGAATTCGCATCGCTGCAAAAGGAAATGGCCGAGAGCGGCGTCTATCCTGCCTCCGTCAAACCTATTCAGGCCGACGGAAGCAGGCCGGATTGACAGTGATCTCAAGGTGACGGCCTATGGCGGTTTGCAGATGCGTGTACGGTGTGGGGCGAGTTGTTTACTCGCCCTGTATGCGGCTTTGTCCATTCAGGAAAGAAGCGCGAGTAAACAACTCGCGCCACAGTCTCCTACACGCATTTGCCAACCGGTCTAAGTAAAAAAATGGCGAAAGAGGCGGAAATTTCTTTGCTAGCCTCTTTCGCCTTTATTGGCTCTATTGCCTCTCCCTACTCCTGTTTGAGTGGGCGCGCGGTTCAACCGCGCAGCGGGTTAGATTGAATGCGCGGTTAATCCCCACCTCACGCGATCGAAGCGCGCCCACGATTTATCCGTCACAACAGCTATGCCCGCGAGCTTCGCGCGGAGTTCCACGAATTATCGATCGCCCGGCTTCTTTATTCGCCGGGGGCCGAAAAAGGCGCCCGGGTGGCCTTCTTCGACCTTGTAATCGGCCGGGACTTCGAACAGCGTCTGCGCAGGCTCGGCGCGATTGATGTTGGTCAGCCGGTAGACGGTCTCGCCAAATCGCGGGTCGTTGTGTTTGCTCAAGACGACCGTCTGCAACTCTGGGGAATCCCAGCGCTCGGAAACGATCTCTATCGGGCGGTCGTTGCCTATCCGGCCCTCGGGGATCGTAATGACCGAGCGCACGCCTTCGGCCTCGACGCCTTCGATCACCTGTTTGCCAAGCGATTCAGTCTTGCCTTCCGACCACTGTTTGCCGGGCGATTCGGTCTTGCCCTCCGCAGACGCCTTCTCGGGCGCCCTCTCAGGCGCCCTCTCAAACGGAGGACGGCGCCGCGGCCCGCCCCCGGGCAGGCCCGCCATCTTGCGCGCCGTGTGGCTGCGTTGATCGAGAACGTAGTTTATGCCCGCGACAGGGTCATCAATGAGGATCAACTGCGCCGGCTCGTCTGCGGTCGCAAACGGCCCGACACGGTCAATCGTCACCTCGCGCCGCGTGCGCCCTTCACTGTCACGGTAGATCGCCGCCGATGTTTTGTGTGTGATTCGCGCTCCGTTCGAGAGCGTTTGCGCGCTCTCGGTGATTGCGGTGGCCGAATAAGGCGCGCCTTTCACAACTTTGCCACCGAAGCGCATCTCGGGTGACAAGATGCTCATGGCGTGATCGGGTGGAAACGGGCGGCCAGGTCTCTGATCCGGGCTGCCCATCGGCGGGTCGAAGCCCGGAGGCCTTTTCCGTGGCGGCTGGCCTTGCGCGATCACGAGAACGCTCAACGCAAAAAGCCAGATAGTAGATATCATCAAATTTTTCCTGACGTTCATATGTTCATCATCTCCTTGCAGAGTCCTGCCGCACAAATCGGACGGCGCGCGCCACGCCGTCATCACTTACCACCACGTCAGCTTTGACGCGGGAATCGGTTTGATCGGCCGGCGCCGGCAACCCCATTGCGATCAGCGCCGAAGGCGGCAACTCCACCCGCAGCACCCAGCCGCTCTCCATGGCGGTCGCGTCCGCCAGATAGGTCAGCGGAATGTAGTCCGTGACAGTTTCGTTATCGCGCGCCACACCGGCGACAGTCGCGGCGCGGCGTTTGGTTGGTATTTTTTTTGCGACGTGTGGTTCGATCTTCAGTTCCCGATTGTCCGGCTCAATGAAGCTCCGCGGCGCCGGGTTCCCCCCGCTCGACATATCTTCCTTCTTTGAATTCGGCGGCGCGCTGCGCGACAAGAGCGCGACGGCGACGGCAAGGAGAACCAAAGCGGCGGCCGTCCATCGAAGCGCCAAATTGCGCAGGTGGGCCGGCGCGGGAACCGGAACGGGGGCGGATTTGACCTGTCTATCGAAAGCTGCGCGCAACGCCAGTTTTAAATGAGGCGGAGCTTCGCCCTCTTCGGCGCCTTCAGCCAACGCCCTCAGCCCCGCCTCGATCGTCCGCTCGGCGTTTAATCGCAAAGCGCACGCTGAACATTCGGAAGCATGGCGAAGCGCGAACGCGCGCTTCCCGGCTTCCATTAAACGCCCGGCGGATAGATCTCCAGCGATCTTTTCAAAATCTCGACAGAACATAGCTCCTCATCTCATCGCGCGGCCATTGCAGAATTGGGCGCGGAATTTGCCGCGGGGCCTTTAACCGCGCTTAACTTCCTGACCAGGATCTCGCGCGCGCGGTTCAATCGCGAGCGGACTGTGCCCACCGGACAACCGATCACGCTCGCGGCCTGCTCATAACTCATCTCGCCCAGGCTGCATAGCGCCACGACCTCGCGATAATGTTCGGGCAATGCCAGAATGGCTTGCCGCACCAGGTCGATTGTCTCGCTCCGCGTCAGATCGGCGAACGGATCCGCATCGGCGACCAGCCTCTCATCCAAACCCTTTGGCGCGCTTCCTCCATCCTCCACATCATCGCTCATCGAAACGAAGGAACGTTCGCGCCGCAATCGCTTGAGCGTGCTGTGGCGCGCAATGCCGAACAGATAACTCGCGACGCTCCCTCGCGCCGAATCGAATTGATGGCCGTCCCGCATCAGGGCAATGAAGACGTCATGCGTCACATCCTCGGCGATTTCAGCCGAGCCGCTCATACGCAACGCGAATCGATAGACCCCTCCCTGCCTTCGGTCATAAAGAGCCTCAAAAGCGTCTCCGTCCCCGGCCAGCATCAGCCGCAGTAGTTCTTCATCACTCGAAAGAGAGAGCGTTTTCGCCATAATTCGATTAACGCCGCAAAGCCCGAATTTTCATCAGCAGCGCCTTTGACTTTGTTGGACGCGGGACGCCGAAAAAGTTCCAGGAAAAATTCGCATGGGAAGTTTACCAGGGAAATCGCCCAGAAAAATCCATTGAAATTTTTCCGGCGTCACATTGCGCCGATTGACATTAATCACAGCGCCCAGTTGAATAGCGCGGAACGGTTTCTAATTCTCTATACGCGAAGAAAGAGGACAAGATCCATGAGCCGCGCAAAATCTCTCCCGGCGATCGCCGCCGCCTTCCTTTTGACCACGATATTGTCAGTTCAACCGATGACCAGCGCGCAGCAGGGACAGATGTCCGACAATCCGCTCAGCGCCGGACAGGATCAAAAGAAGGCGCTCAAGTTCGGCGAAGCGATTTATCAAGCCGTCGGCTTCGGCAACACGTTCATGGTCGTGACCGAAGCGGGCAACGTGATCATTGACACCTCGATGCCATTCAACGCCGCTCGGCATAAACAATTGCTGCAGGCCGAGAACGCAGGCCCCATCAAATACATCATTCTGACGCATGCCCACGGCGATCACGCCGGCGGCGTTCCCGTTTGGAAACAGCCTGACACGAAGATCGTCGCGCAGAAAAACCATGCGGAGTTTCAGCATTACCAGACGCGGCTCAACGGATTTTTCGCCCGCCGCAACGCCGCGCAGTTCTCGCTGCGCATACCCGATCCGGGGCCGTGGCCGGGGAATTACGGCGCGAAGATCGAGCCGTCGATCCTCTTCGATGACAAGTACGAGTTTGAGTTGGGCGGTGTGAAATTCGAGGTCCTCAGTACGCCGGGCGAAACCCCGGATCACGCGACGGTCTGGATTCCGAAATACAAGGCTGCCTTCATCGGCGACAACTTCTACACGTCGTTCCCGAACATCTACACGCTGCGCGGAACCAAGCCGCGATGGGCGCTCGATTACGTCAACTCGCTCAACAAAGTCCTCGCGCTCAAACCGGAAATCGTCCTGCCGAGCCACGGAACGCCAATTATCGGCAATGCCGAGATCGTCAAACAACTCACCCGCTACCGCGACGCGATCCAATACGTTCACGACGAGACGGTCAAAGGGATGAACGCTGGCAAGGACGTGTGGACTTTGATGAACGAGATCAAACTGCCGCCCGACCTGGACGTCGGCGAGGGCTACGGCAAATTGAGCTGGTCGGTGCGGGGCATTTACGAAGGTTATGCCGGATGGTTCGATCTCAACCCGGCTACGATGTATGAAAAGCCGGCCTCATCGGTCTATACCGACGTCGTAAAACTCGCGGGCGGCCCTGACGCCGTGGCCAAACTCGCGATGGAACGCGCGCAGGCCGGGCAGGCCGTCGAGGCGCTGCATCTGAGCGATATCGCGCTCGCCGCCGATCCGAATCATCAACCCGCGCTGCAGGCGAAGCTGAAAGCTTTAGAGACACTGCTTTCGCGCTGCCGCAACAGCAACGAGCGCGGCTGGTTAGAGTTCAGCATCAAGCAGATCAAAAGCAAACTTGGCTCAAAGCTGTAATTGAGCGGTAGGGCTGTAAAGCCATCATGAATATACTTGAAACCAATAGACTGGTTCTTAGGCTTCTTGAGCTCGCAGACGCCGCAGATTTGCATCGCATCTACAGTGACCACGAAACCGTAAAGTTCATGGGGAAAGCTCCCGACTCCGTTGAGGAAGAACGCAACCACATACAGGCGCATATCACCAATCATTACGAAAAATATGGAGTTGGATTGTGGGCGACTGTGCTGAAAGAAAACAATCGGTTAATTGGGCGATGCAGGTTGATGCGTAAGCAGATTGAAGGAGTGGAAGAGGTCGAGATCGCTTATTTGCTGGATCGAGAGTATTGGGGCAAAGGACTTGCGACAGAAGCGGCAGAGGCGATCATAAAGCATGGTCACGCTAAGTATGGGTTCAAACGCATTGTGGCTGTCATCCATCCGCAAAATGTCGCTTCAATTCGCGTCGCAGAAAAGATCGGGATGAAGTATGAGCGAGACGTACTGTATGGCGCCATTGGCAATGTTGCGCTTTATGCCCTTGAGGCGTGAGGTTCGACTCACTCCAAATGCCGAGACGCTCTTTCCTGGCTAACGATTCCGCTTCAAGAATCTTGTTGATGAAGGATTCATATTTTTCCTTCGTGACATGAGCTTTATCCCCTTTATTAAGGAACATGGTGTCTGCTGAGCAACCGCCCATGCGAACGAGGTGAATGTTCAAATTTTCATCGCCGTCTATGATCCAGACCAGCAATTCTCAATATGGAAGCTGTCACTTCAGCCATAGGTCGTCCTGACCATCTCCCGACCCTGGCCAGTTCTATAGCCTTTCCTTAACAGGAAGAAGGGGCCCCAAAAGCCCACCACGGCGCATGCCAATAAAAAGCTTGTCCGATAGGGCATATACGACCAATTTCCCAGGAAGAAGTATGCAAAACTGAGGATGCATAACCACTGCACAAGAATCTGACGTTTCAGAAAAAGCAAGTTTCCTATTATTGCCCCTATCAAACTGATTACCGCAAAGATCATGACGGCGTATCTCACATTCAATCCCCAGGAGATATCTCTCCGGAAGTTTGGCGCTAGGATAATGTACAATCGCCAGAAAGCTTCATAGACAACTATAAAGGCGATAATCTGACAGACAGTCAAAAGAAGCGCTTGAACGTATTTTGAGCGTAATATGTTCATTTTCTTGCTCCGTATCTAACAGCATTCTCCCTGGCACTGCTATACATCCGTGTGCCTGTCGCTCCGCTTCAGCTTCCGCTGACTAGCCCGACGCCTCAGTTCCGGCTTCAGCGCTACTGAAATCGACCGCAGCCTTCGGGAAAGCGATTCGAGCCTGGGGTCAACAGCCAAGCTTGCTTCCTGCCGCAGTCGGCCAAAGAGATATTGTTAGCATGGTAACAATAATAAAACGGCAAACTTTCATTTTCATTTTTGAAGCACGACGGGATTCGGTTCAGCAAAGACGTTGAACGAAGCCGGTTACTGGCAAGCGGATTCCCGCAATTCTTGCCCGCCCTCAGCCATCGCGCGAGCGGCTTCTGCGCGCGACCAATTCCAGCGGCGCCATCCGGGGCTTCCGGCGATCGGCCGGGTATATAATATTTGCGAGGCCAGCGCGCAACGTTGCGAACTTTTCAGCCTCGGCAGCGAGGAGATCAGTTCCGGCACGGCGTCCGCGCTCAAAGAAGCGGCATATGCGGCGTCGAAGTCGCGTCCGGCTATCGCATGCTCGACGTTCACGCGCGCTATCAGCCTGTCAGGATTGACGGCGAGCAAAGCGCCGATTGCAAGAAATCCCGCCACAACTGCGCCGAAAGTAAATCGTTCGCGCCGGCCTCTCAATACAGTAATTGCGAACCAGATAAAGACCGCAGCCAGCCATTCCATAAAAACCGTCGTATAGATACGTAATTCCGTCAGCCCGTATTCGCGTTGATATAGCCGCATGCGCTGCAAGGCGGAAACCATCATTACGAACAGCAAAGCGATCTGCGTTCCGGCCAGAATGCGGAAGACGCGCTCGTCTCGCGCTTTCTCCTTGCGCAACAACCAGTGCGCCGCCAGCAAAAGCGGCAATACCAGCGCGGCGACGCCGACAAGCTCAAAAAAACCGCTGCGCGCATATTCGGCGTAGGTCAGCCCGGCGACGGCCTGAATCCTCGCCGCGCCGCCGAAGAAATACCGAAACTGCACGACGACGAAGCTCAGAAACAGAACATCCAGCAGGCCGAGAATAATCACTGTCTCCGTGACTCCCAGCCACAAAAACTCCGGTCGGTTCGCGTTGACAGCCTTCAACTCTTTGCCGGTCACAACTCCACGCAAAAAACCAGCGACCGCCCAGGCGATGATCGCCGTCACCATGCAATGAACGACGATGCTTTCGACGTCCCAATTGAAGAGGCGAAGTATCAGGTCCGAAAAAAACGCGTCGGCGGAAGCCAGCAGTCTGCCAAAGATCAACAGCAGCGGAAGGGCGATTGCCAGCCCCTTGGCGACCGGGGCCAGGTGTTTCGCCCACCCGTCGCGCGGAATCTCTTTCCACTCGATTTCTCCGCCGATCAGACGGCCCGCGCCCGTCAGAGCGTCATAAAGAGAGATCAAAACGCCGAGCGCGTAATCTGTCACTCCCGCGGCCAGGAGCTTTCCCGCCCGAGATCGCATCAAAATCATCGACAGCGTGATGACGATCCCGATCAGGCTCAGCGCCTTCAGCACGGGCGAATCCCGCCACGCCATCGCGACGGCGAAGAATAATAACGGGATCACGAGCCGGCGGCTCCCAGCGTCAAGATCGACCCGATTCAAAATCAAGACGCCTGCGGCCAAAGCGGCCAGCGCCGCAATCCATACGAACAGGTTCACCCCCCACGGCGTAGCGCGCAGCAGCCCGTCGCCCAACGCGCCGGCCGCCAACGCCGCCGCCAATATTGAAAACCCCAGTCTTGTCTTGTCTGTCATTTACGCCTCGCTTTGAAATGATCGCATTGGTTGAATGGCCAACGCTGGCTTTCTCGCGGCCGAATGTTTGCCGAAGCCTGAAAGGATTGTTTCCAGCGCCAGCAGCATACTCCCCGCGCGTTTGGCGCGAATGACCCAATCCCACAGCGGCTCGAATTTCTTCCAGCCTCCAGCGTAACCGACGTGGCGCAACCGCCCGAGGAAGTCGTCTTTAGTCCACGCGCCCCTGAAGATCGATCCCCAGCGGTAGAAATCGCGATAAGCGCGCCAGTAACCGGCTTCCAGGTTCTTCGCCGACATCCTTGCCGGGCGGAAAACGACCTGGCGGGTGTCGAATAAATCCCAATCGTCGCTGCTCAGGCGCCCCTGGGCGGCCATTCGCTGATACAGGGCCGTGCCCGGATAAGGCGTGAGGATATGGAAGGTCGCCGTCTCGATCCCTTGACTGATTGCCCATTCGACCGTTCGATCGAAGACCGATTCGTCATCGTCATCCATGCCGAAAACGAAACTGCCGTTGACCATCACGCCTAAACCATGCAACCGCTTGACGGCCTCGGTGTAATCGCGGTTCAGGTTCTGGTACTTATGTTGTTCGCGCAGGTTCGTTGGGCTGAGCGTTTCAAAACCTACGAACAGGCTTCGCAGCCCGCATTCGACAGCTTTCTCCAAGAGGTCGGGCGCGAGTACGGATTTGACCGTGCCCGCCGCCTGCCACAACCGCCCCATGCCTTTCATCCCGTCAAACAACGCCGCGGCGAACCTGGGGTTCCCGAATAAATGGTCGTCAAGGAAATATAGATGGCGCCCGGGCAGACGTTCGATCTCCCGAATCGCGTCATCCACAGTCTGCGTGTAGAAAGATCTGCCGCCCTCGAAAAACGCCTCCTTGTAACAGAAATCGCAGGTGTGCGGGCATCCGCGCGAGACCACGATCGAATTCGGCACGAGGTAAAGATGGCGCTTGATCAGATCGCGGCGAATCTTCGGCAGGCCGTCGAGCGTGCGGATCGCCGAGCGATAGAGCTTGCCGGGCCGCCCCGAGCGAAAGTCTTGAAGGAAAGCCGGCCATGTGTCTTCGCCAGGACCCAGGAAGATGGTGTCGGCATGCCCGGCGGCCTCTTCGGGCAATGACGTGACATGCAAGCCTCCCAGGCAAACGTGCGCGCCACGGCGGCGGTAATGATCGGCGATTTCGTAGGAGCGTTTCGCGGAAGTGATGTAAACCTGAATGACGACCAGATCAGGCTCGTCGTCAAGGTCGAGGGTTTCAACGTGCTCGTCCTGCAGACGGACGTCGTCATCATCGTTGAGGTAACCAGCCAGAGTCGCAAGCCCCAGCGGCGGAAACAGGGAATATTTGATTGGACGCCAGAACGGGCTTTTGGCTTCGGTTAGCGCCGGCAAGATCATTTTGACTTTCATCGGGACGCCTCCTACGCGACTTTTTGAATTTACGGCTGCGCTACGGTGCGCTGTGTTAAGTAGTCCGTTGTATAAACTACTTTGTATCGCAAAGTCATTATCCATAAATGCGCGTGTAAGGCAAGAGGCTTGTATGCGTACGCGAGTCTATTCGTACCTAAGACACTCGATGGGGTCGAGGTTGGCGGCTTTCTTCGCAGGCCAGACGCCGAAGACCAGTCCGACCAGGATCGAGACGGCCATCCCGCTGGCGACGGCCCAGAGAGGAATCGAGGCTGGGAGTTGGGGCAGAAAGAACATGATCACGTAGCTGACCACGACGGAGAGGATCACGCCGAGGATTCCGCCGAGGGAGGTCAGCGTCATGGCTTCGAACAGGAACTGGCGGACGATGTCGCGTTTGCGGGCGCCGATGGCTTTGCGGATGCCGATCTCGCGCGTGCGTTCAGTCACGCTGACGAGCATGATGTTCATCACGCCGATGCCGCCTACCAGCAGGCCCACGGCCGAGATGGCGATCGCGAACAGGCCGACGCCGGCCGTGATTCCGTCGAACTGTTCGATAATTTTGTCGGCCGTGGTGAGAGAAAAATTGTTCGGATCGTTGTATTTCACGCCGCGTTGGCGTCGCAGAATCTGCTCGACCTGATCCAGCCCATCGCGCAGCCTGTCTGTCTTGGCCTTGATGTTCAGGTTCATTTCCTTGCTGATAGGCGAAAGTTTGCGGCCGGTCTCGAACGGGATGAAGATCGCGTTGTCCTCTTCGCTCTCTCCGAAGAAGCTGTTCTTGCGCTTCTCGAGCACGCCGATGATCTCAAACGGGCGACCGAGCAGCTCAACCTGTTCGCCGGCTACGGTGGCCTGATTCGGGAAGAGCGATTCGACGACGTTGACGCCGATGACCATCACGTCGCGACGATGCAGCTCGTCAACCTCCGAGATGAAGCGCCCCTGCTGCAACGCTACGTTGGTGACTCCGGCGTAACTCGCCGAAACTCCCTGCAGATAGCCTTCTTTGTAAGCCCGCCCGCGGCATTTGATCGTGCGGTCTAGCCGCCACAGGAAGAGGACGCTGGCTACGTCTTCGACCGCGCTAGCCTGCTGGCGGATCGCTTCGGCGTCTTCTGGAGTGAGTGGCTTGCGCATGTACTCGCTGCGATCGCGGTCGCCGATCCTCGGGCCGGTGGACAGGTGGAAGGCGTAGATGTTGTTCGTGCCGTACTCTTCGACCATAGATATGATGCGCCCGCGCAGGCCGGTCAGGATCGAGGCGACCGCGATCACGACCGTGACCCCGATAACGATGCCGAGCACGGTGAGGAAGCTGCGGAGCTTGTTCGCGCGAACCATGCCGAGCGCCATGGCGATGGTTTCGGTTGGAATGATTGATCGAAGTTTCATATCAGTTCTTGTTTAACGCCACAATCGGATCGAGCCGCGACGCCTTAAACGCCGGATAGATGCCCGCGATCAGCCCGATTCCGCCCGACATCCCAATCGACAACAGAACATAGATGATTGTGATCGTCATCGGGAACGCCGTAGACGCGCGCACGACCCATGAAATCCCCGCCGCGAGCAGCAACCCGAGGGTCCCCCCCACGGCGGCGAGAAATGAAGATTCGATAAGGAATTGAACCAATATCTGTCGGCGCTTTGCGCCGACAGCTTTGCGAAGCCCGATTTCGAAAGTCCGCTCCGTCACGCTAACGAGCATGATGTTCATCACGACGATGCCGCCGACGAGCAGCGACAACAATGTGACCGGCGTGACCACGAGCGCGATCGCTCCGGTGAATTGGTCGATCTGACCCTTCAGGTCGCCGGTGTTGACCACGCCGAAGGTGTCATCTTCTTCGCCGATCAGCTTGTGGCGGTTGCGCATCACCATTCTCGCCTCTTCGATGGTCGAGGGGAGCGTTTCGACGCTGTCGGCCTTGCCGTGCAGTTGCAGGCTCTGGCGGCGGCCGAAGAGACGTCCGAAAGTCATCAGCGGAATGTAGAGATGGTTGTCTTGCGACTGCCCCATGAACGAGCCGCGCTTCTCCTCGATTCCGATCACTGTCATCGGCGTACCCTGGATCTTGAGCGTCTGGCCGATCGGGTCGAGGCCCTCGAAGAGTTTTTCTCTCACCTCCGCCCCGATCACGCATACCAGCGCAGCGTGTTCGACCTCGTGCGGAGCGATGAAGCGGCCCTCAGCGATATTCTTATCCTCGATGATGACCATATTGGCAGTCACCCCCTGGACGCGGGTGAAGAAGGTTTCATGGCCGTTATGTTTGAGGTTGACGCTGGCGTTGAGCTGCGCGCCGATCTCGAGACAGGATTTGCAGCGATCGCGCAGCCATTCGTAATCTTCGATGTAGAGCCGCTTATTGCGGCGCTGCATGCGTTCCCATTGCTCCTCGGTCACCCGTCCCTGGCTGGCGAAGCGGGCGATCATAAAATGGTTGATGCCAAGCATCTTCGAAACGGCGGACACGACGTAGGTGTTGAAGCCGCTGATCGAGGCGCCCACGATCACCACCGAAGCGACGCCGATGATGATCCCGATCAAAGTCAGAAAGGTGCGCAGTTTGTGCGCGAAAATGGATTGCAGCGCGATCTTCGCGGCGTCGGCGTAAAATGAATAGATGTGTTTCATAGGCGTAGCCCCACCGGGATAAACGATTCTCGCCCGAAAGGATTAACAGCTTGTTCGATTTTTTCTGGACACAGGTACAGTACCGCGCGCGTTGGCAAGCGGTCACGTTTGATCTAACGACGGGCGCGACGGCGGAGTTGCAGACTTTTGGATAAAGACTGTTAGCCACAGAGGTCACAGAGTACACAGAGGGCAATTAAGGGATTCAATATTCCTCTGTGTACTCTATGATCTCTGTGGCTATTCAACCACTTGAAAACCGGTAATTGGAGCGGGCCGAGAGTAAAAACGGCGGTATAAGTGAGTCGCCTCCTCCGTCCGGGGGATTTTTTACTCTCCCCATTTCAAATCGGAGGCGCCTTTTTCGTCATTCTCATTTCCTGAGCGTCCGGGGCTACTTCACTTTGATCATCCAGCTTCGATTAGTCATCTGTTCGGCGCCGATTTCGACGTCGAGGAATTTGCGGATAATCTCGATGTTGGTTGTCGTGTGGCGCGACGGCGGGACGGTGGTGAACGATCCGCCCCGCGCCAGCGCAATCGGCAGCAGCAACTGATCGGCCAGATGTTCCCCCACTGCCACGTCGCTCGCCAGGTAGCGCCGCGCAGCAATCACGGCCTGATCCGCCACGGCTTCCGCAGCGACGCCGCGCTCGCCGAAGCCAGTGAAGACCTCTGTCAGGTTTTCGCTCTGGATTTCGAGCGTGATGACGTTGCCGGGGCCGGGGGAGTTCGTGGTCGATTCCGCCTTCAGCCATTCCTGCGGCCACGAGAGTTTTCTGTGAACGACGCCAAGTTCACGTTCGGCGATGTTGCGCGGCAGGTGGGCCGCCAGCGCGGTCGCGCGGCGGTTGAGTATCTTGCCGCGCTCATTCAACTCGATCGGCTCTAGTTTCTTCGCGGGACTGACGACGATCTCGAAGCGGCCGCCGCCCGCCGGGTAGAAGC
>DATCXQ010000345.1:0-3562 GCA_036565725.1 Blastocatellia bacterium | reverse complement strand
GTGTAGGGGCAGACCTACGTGTCTGCCCCGGCGGTGATTCGTAAACACAATCCGGGGCAGACACGTAGGTCTGCCCCTACCGTATACGCAATCGCAAATCGATCTAAGTCCCATAAGTCCCATTCACGACATATATGCAATCCGCAAGCCAGATTAAGATGAGAAGAGGAACGATTCGCATCGGCTGCTCTGGATGGAATTACGATCACTGGCGCGGGCGCTTCTATCCGGAAGAAGCGCCGCCGAAGCAGTGGTTCGAGTTATACGCCAGGGCTTTCGACACGGTCGAGATAAACAATACTTTCTATCAACTGCCCGCCGCGCAAACTTTCAAGGCCTGGCGCGAGCAGGCGCCGGACGGATTCATCTATGCGGTCAAGGCGAATCGATACTTGACCCACATGAAAAGACTGAAAGACGCGAAAGCGCCGCTCAAGAGATTTCTGGATCGCTCCAGGCTCCTGCGAGAACATCTAGGCCCGATCCTCTATCAACTGCCGCCGCGCTGGCGTTTGGACCTGGAGCGGCTGGAATCTTTCCTGGACCTGCTGCCTGAAGGATTGCGGCACGTCTTCGAATTCCGCGATCAAAGCTGGATGGTCGACGAGGTTTTTCAACTGTTGGAGGAACGAGGCGCCTCTTTCTGCGCGCACGACCTGCCCGGGTTGGACGTCCCGCGATTGGCCGTCGGGCCAATCGCATATGTCCGCTTCCACGGGGCGAAGGAGAAGTATCGAGGCGGCTATCCTGAACCGACGCTGCGGAGCTGGAGCAAGTGGATGGAACAACAGGTCCGGGCGGGAAGGGATCTGTACGTCTACTTCAACAACGACGCCGAAGCGCATGCCACTCGCGACGCCATGCGGTTAAACCAAAAGGCGCGGTTTGCTGGTTAAACCAATAAGTATTGAAAAGAATTGAAAAGTGATTAATGATGCGCATGCGATTCAAGCAATAGTCCAAATTCAAACAGAGGCAGGCAAGAATGCCTGCGCTCCCGATACCCGCGCAGTCGGTAATGCGCATTTGTGTATGGCAAGATGGAAAAACGGCGTTCGCTGCAATTGGGCTTTGTAATTTTCATTGGCTGCCTGGCGACTCTCTACTCCTCTTCGTCGTCACGGGCGCAGCGCGCAAATGCGCTGATCGCCCAACGCGCATTGATTGAAGAGAACTGCGTCGTCTGTCACAACCAGAAATCGAAGACCGCCGGCGTTTCGCTCCAGTCCCTGGACTTCGACAACGTCGGCGGGGATGCGGCGCTTTGGGAGAAGGTGTTGCGGAAAGTGCGCACGGGCCAGATGCCTCCGCCGGGGGCCCCGCGCCTCGAAACGACTGACGCGGCGACGTTTATCAACTGGTTGGAAGGCGCGCTGGATCGCGCAGCCCGTCTCGATCCCAATCCGGGACGGCCCGCCATCCATCGATTGAACCGAACGGAATACAGCAACGCGATTCGCGACCTGCTGGCCGTCGACATTAAACCCGGCGCGGCTTTGCCCGTGGACGATTCCGGTTACGGCTTCGACAACATCGGCGAGGTGCTGACAATCTCGCCCGCCCTGCTCGAAAAGTACATCTCGGTTGCGCGCAAGGTGAGCCGGCTTGCCGTCGGCGACCCTGCCATCAAATCGAGCGAGGAGCGCTTCCAGCCGCGACGGATGGGGCGCAGCGAACGCGTCAGCGACGACCTGCCTTTCTATTCGAGAGGCGGACTGTCGTTTCAATACTACTTCCCTCTCGACGGCGAGTACCTCATCCGCGTCAAGACGCCGGCCAATGTAGACATCGGCGCGCCGGCCCAATTCTATGAAATGCGCATGCCGGTTAAGGCGGGATTGCGCACGGTCGGCGTCACGTTCCCGCGCGAAGGCGCCAAGATCGAACCTGCGCTGCCCGGCATACGCCGCGCCGGGCCTCCGGTAATGGCGGCGATGGCGCCTGCCCAGAAGATCCCTCTAGACCTGTGGCTCGACGGCGCGCGTATCAAGCGTTTCGAAGTCTCCGACACGACTCCAATCGAGGTCGTCACAGTCAGCGGGCCTTTCAACGCCACGGGCCGCGGCGAGACCCCAAGCCGCGCCAGGATTTTTATATGCCGTCCCGCGCGAGAGAAGGAAGAATCAGCTTGCGCAAAACAGATTCTGGCCACACTGGCTCGGCGCGCGTTCCGGCGTCCGGCGTCGGACGCCGACCTGAGTCCGCTGCTGACGTTTTACGAACGCGGGCGGCGCGAACGAGATTTCGATTACGGCGTACAGAGCGCAATTGAAGCGATGCTGGTCTCGCCGGATTTCCTCTTCCGCGTCGAGCGCGATCCGAAAGCGGCCGCGCCGGGCGCGGTCTATCGCCTGAACGATTTTGAACTAGCCTCGCGCCTCTCCTTCTTTTTGTGGAGCAGCATCCCGGACGATGAGCTTTTGAATTTGGCCGAACAGGGCAAATTGAAAAACCCGCTCGTCCTGCAACGGCAGACGCGCCGCATGCTCGACGACCCGCGCTCCCAATCCTTCGTCAACAACTTCGGCGGGCAATGGCTACACCTCAGAAATCTGGAGACCGTCACGCCCGACCCCGACATCTTCCCCAACTTCGACGAAGGAATGCGACAGGCGTTCCGGCGCGAGACCGAACTCTTCTTCGAGAGCGTCCTTCGCGAGAACCGGAGCGTCTTCGACCTGCTGGACGCGAACTACACTTTCCTGAACCAGCGGCTGGCCGAACATTACGGTGTTCGAGGCGTCTACGGTTCGCAGTTTCGCCGCGTGGCGCTGAGCGATCCCAACCGGAGCGGACTGTTGGGACAAGGCAGCATCCTGACCGTAACCTCTTACCCCAACCGCACGTCTGTAGTGCAGAGAGGCAAATGGATTCTTGAAAACCTGCTGGGCGCGCCGCCGCCGCCGCCACCGCCCGACGTGCCCGATTTGAAGCCGCGCGGCAAGGACGGCCGGTTGCTGAGCATGCGCGAGCAGATGGACGCGCATCGCGCCAACCCCATCTGCGCCTCCTGCCACGCACGCATGGACCCGATCGGGTTCGCTTTGGAAAATTACGACGCCGTCGGACGTTGGCGCGCCAAGGACGCCGGAGCGGTGATCGACGCTTCGGGCAAGTTACCGGACGGGACGAAATTCAACGGGCCTGCGGAATTGAAGAAGATTCTCTTGACCGGCCACCGTGACGAATTCGTCACGACCGTGACCGAAAAACTGCTCACTTATGCGCTCGGACGCGGCCTGGAAGCGTATGACGCCCCGGCCGTGCGGGCGATTATGCGAGAAGCGGCGCGGGACGATTACCGGATGCCCGCGCTGATCAATGCGATTATCAATAGTAGACCTTTCCAAATGAGGAAGCGATGACAATCGCCCCAGTGGCGTCATGAGACTTATAGATCCTATGAGTCTTATAAGTACTCTGGAAACTAAGTTTTTTGGTGTTTGTATAAATCAGAACAAGTGATATCGACACATCCAAAGAATTTTCAACCATCAAAGGAGAGCGTTTAGAGTCCCGGCTTTAGCCGGCAGGACTGAGGCTCCAAGCCCTGCCGGCTAAA
>DATCXQ010000337.1:0-10214 GCA_036565725.1 Blastocatellia bacterium | reverse complement strand
GCGTAAGCAAGCGGCCGTCCCATCGGTCAGCCGCTTGCTTACGCGCGCGGTACTGCGTCAGTGTCCCAAAATTGGGCTGTCTGATTTAGGAAAACGCGGAACAGACGGAAAGTAATGGAACACGCGGGAAAAGTTCCGCGTGTTCCGTCTTTTACGCGTGCTGCGGCGTTTCGGTTTAGCTTGGAATTTTGTGCGCTTTGGCGAAGCCTGCGAATTGAATCTCACGCACTTCACGAACCGTATAGGCTGAGTATCGCGGAGTGAGAAGAACAGTGAATTGCTTCGCCTTCTCGCGCTCCACAGGCTCACAATGGACCGCGATGACGAGACTGTCGCGTTTTCCCGCCTTCATAGTGTAGATGTAGAGGCACGGCTTGCCACCTTCCATCATCTCGTCGTCGTGATAGATCAGGTACTGACCGCGCAGCAACACGCCCTGCAGTTTCACCAACTCGGTGAATTCGACCACTGCCTCTTCGCGCTGCGGTTTGTCGATCATTCCGGCGGCGGGCGCGTTGATGAACGCGAGCGACGCCAACAGAAGTGGGATCGCCAGAATCATACGTTTCATAACAAGGCCTCCTTACTTTTCGGCTTTTGGCCGATTGTTTCTGCATTGCTCTTATGTTTGAAAACGAGGTGAACAAGTTGTTCGCATCCTTTTCTGCAATTTTCGCGCCAGTCGAAAAAGGTTTTCTTATCGCCACATCGCGAACAGCCTCTGTCTAAACTCCGCCTCCTCCAGTCTCGGCGCCGCGTATTTCTACGCAGCCATTACGGAATTTTTCCCATTCGCAGCGGATTTTTGCAGCCTGAACATCTCGGCATTCATCGCTTCGAGCGCCGGTAATTACTCCTCGGCGCTCACTTAAGCCAATGATGATCTTCTTTCAATGTGATTGCGGTTATAAACAGCGCAATCTGGCAGGGGGATTGCAACCGGCAAAGGTGAGGAGGTCTGATATGAAAATCCTGTTGGCTACTGACGGTTCAGATTACAGCAAGGCTGCCGTCAATTCGGTCGCGGAACGCCCGTGGCCCGAAGGCAGCGAAGTGAAGATCATCTCGGCGATGGAGGTCCCATATGCGCCCACGACAGAAGCCTGGGTGATGCCCGATAGCTACTACTCGGAATTGGATAGAGTGGCGAGAGGGCAGGCGGAGGCGGCGGTCAAAGACGCAGTGGAGCTGATCGAGTCCGGAAAGGCCTCCGGACTTGAGATTGTCACAAAAATCATAAGCGGCTCCGCCAGAGTGGTGATCCTGGACGAAGCCGAGAGATGGGGCGCCGATTTGATTGTGCTTGGGTCGCACGGCTACAGCGGGTGGCAGCGCTTCCTGCTCGGCTCGGTTTCACACGCCGTCGCCACGCATGCAAGTTGCTCCGTCGAGATCGTGCGGCAAAAACCACACGCGGAAAAATAGAAGGAGGAAGACATGGCGAATCGAATGAAAATCCTCGTCGGTTACGACGGCTCGGAGTGCGCTGACGCCGCGCTGGACGATCTGCGGAGGGCCGGCTTGCCCTCGGACGCGCAGGTCAAAGTCCTGTCGGTCGTCGAGAACTGGCTGCCGCCGCCGTCCGCGCTTGAGATTATCGAACACATCGACAGAGATCAGGAGTATCTGGCGCTGGCGCGGCGCGGCGGAATACGCCTGGTCCCGACGGAGCCGGGCTGGGACGTGAAGTCGGAATCCGGCGCGGGGTCTCCGGCCACGGTGATCATCGAGAAGGCCGATGAATGGGGGGCCGATCTGATCGTCGTCGGGTCGCACGGCCACACTGCGCTCGGACGGTTCTTTTTCGGCAGCGTCTCGCAGAAGGTGTTGCACGAGGCGCGCCGCTCAGTGCGCGTGGCGCGAGGCCGCATCGAAGAACCCGATACGCCGGTCCGATTGATCGTCGGCGTCGACGGGTCGAAAGGCGCTGAAGCCGCCGTCGAAGCAGTCGCCGGGCGCAAATGGCCCGCCGGCAGCGAAGCTCGCATTGTCAACGCCACCTGGTCGACGCCTCAGATCACTTCTAATCGTGGGATCGGCCCGATCATCACATGGATCGCCGAAGAGAAGGCCAGAGTCAAAAAGATGATTGACGAAGCGGTCAGCAAGTTAGCCGCTTCCGGGTTGAGAACTGAAGTAGTGGTGAAGGAAGAAGACCCGAAGCGATTGTTGATAGCTGAGGCGGAAAGCTGGGGCGCCGATTGCATCTTCGTTGGCGCAAGGGGAATGGGCCGAATCGATCGTTTTCTACTCGGCAGCGTCTCATCCGCCGTGGCCGCGCGCGCTCATTGTTCGGTCGAGGTCGCGCATGATCAGAAGGAACGAAAACTGTGAAATGGCGCACATTCGATCTCGACGCAGTCCGAAAACAGGCCGATGGAGCCTTTACCAGGGGTACGAAGGTAAGGGACGGATTGCGGAAGAGGCTCGGGGCCGAATGAATCGAGTTGAAAATCGTGCGTCAGCCCCCGGAAAAAACTTCTAAGGCCTGTTCATCGCAAATGGTAATGCGGCGTCCATCGATCTGAATCAAACCGTTTTGCTGCAATCGCGACAGCGCCCGCGACACGACTTCGCGCACCGAGCCGATGCGGGCGGCGATCTGCTGGTTGGTCAAAACCAGCGTCACTTCGAGACCCACGCCGGCGCGGCGTCCGCGCGTCCGCGCTTCGGCTATCAGCCATCGCGCCAGCCGCTGATCGACCTCTCGCAATGACAACGCCTCGACCAGCTCGGCGCATTTCCGCAATCGCCCGGCGAGCACCTTCAACGCGCCCATCGGAATCTGCGGATGTTTCAAGCAGAGCGACTTCACATCATTTTTGTCGAGGTAAAGAACGACCGTCTCTTCTTCGGCTGCGACGGTCGAAGGGTAAGGTTTGTCGTCGAAGACGGGCAACTCGGCTATTGTTGCGCCGGCGCGTTCGACATGGATCACCTGCTCGCGCCCGTCAACGCCTTCGCGGAATGCGCGCAGCGCCCCGCTTGCGATGACGTATAGGCCAAGAGCTTCGTCTCCGGCGACGAACAGAATTTCGTCTCGCGCCAGGCGGCGTTCGACCGCCCGCTCGGCCAGCGCGCGAAGCTCAGGCTCTTCGAGTTCACCGAAGAGCTGCGTTTTTTTCAGCGCGGAGATTTTGTCTGTGATCATGCAGGGGCATGATCACGCCTGATCGCCGCCGCTTTCAAGCCGCGCGGAATCCGAGCGCGGCGCAGACCAAAAAGACCAACGAGTAGGCGATCTCCAGAATTCCGGAGCGCACAAGGTTCACCTTCGTCTTCGGCGTGAACATTCCCCAGAAGGTCCTGACCAGCGGTGGCGCGAAGGCGATGAAAGCGAAGAGACTCAAACTGCCTGCGGAGATCAGAGCAGCCAGCGCGACGATCAGAAACGAGTGGTAGAAAGCGCAACTCCGCAAAGCCTGCCGCTGCTCGGCCTGCTTGCGCGGGTTAAGGCGGTATACTCGCAACTTGATGTAAAAGACGCTGCTCGCCATATAGAGCGCGCTCAGCAGCCACAGCCAGAAGGCCGTCAGGTCAAATCGTCCGCTCGCGGCGTAATAGGCGGCGGGCGCGGTCATCGTCAACCCGCTAATGGCCATAATCTCGCCCATCGTCGAGCGTTCTTCCATCCGCGTAGCCTGTTTGCCGTTAATCAATAACATCGCCGCGCCGGCCAGACCCAACGGAATCAGCAAGTAGAGATTGAACGTGAGGATCAGCGGCGATCCGAACGCCGCGGCCAGAGTGAGATAGAGCAAGAGCGTCCTACCGGCTTCGGCGGCGTCGCGCCCCCTAGCGCAGGCGCGCCAGTAAACCAGCAGCGATTCGCGCGAAATAAACACCGCCGTCGCCGAAAGCAGGAATAACAAGACCGGCCAGTTGACGCGGCCGGCCACGGCCACTCCCAGGACGAAAGGCACGTAAAGCATCACCCACGCGCCGTGCTCTTTGGGAAGTCTCAATGCGGATCTAAGACTCATAACGAAAACTACTCCAAAGCATCAATACTCAATCGAATTGGCGGCGAAGCAGCGGCCGATCAACTCTAGCCGCTCGGCTTCGTCGGTCACACGATCAAGCGCTGGGAAGAAGATGTTGCGCTCGCGCATGTCGTGATGGTCACACAGGCTCTTGAACATCGCCTCTTCGTCGAAGAGCCGGATCACGCGCCTCGTCGGGTCGCCGCTTTCCCCTTTCAACTCGTCCAGCGTCGCGGCGAAGCGCGCCAGGAATTCGAGCATCCGACGATGCTCTCCGATGAAAAATTCCGGTGGGCCTCCAGCGATCTTTCCCGCACGCTCGTAAACCGGCATCAGCAGATCTTCTTCGACCCGCATGTGGGCGCGCAGTTCGCGTTCGTAAATCCGCAGCCTCTCCGCCGCCGATTCGAGGTCGAGCCGTAAGAGCGACTCCTGGTGGAGCAGAAAAAGCTCGTTCAGACACTCATGAATTTTCAGGATCTTGGCAAAACTCATTCGGACATCCTCCCACCGCGCCTCTCTCCAGCAAGATTAGCGCCAAACTTATTTTGCCGCGATGACTTATGTCACTGCGCGCGCCGAGAAGCGGCGTTACACTCCGCTCGTAATCAAAACTTTACTACCAACGGAGGGGTTATGAATATCAGAGCTACAGTTACTGTTAGAGACCTGGCCGCCGGCGTCCCGGGCGCGACGCGCGTCTTCGAGAATTTCGGCATTGATTACTGCTGCGGCGGCCACCGAATCCTGGCCGACGCCTGCCGGGAGGCGGGTTTACCGGTAGAAGATTTGACGCGCTCTCTCGAAGAAGCCGGGCGCGCGCCACAACCCGGGTCCGGGCGCGATTGGCGGCAAGAGTCGCTCACGGCGCTTACCGAATACATTATTGACACCCACCACTTCTTCACCAGGCAGGAGCTTGATCGTCTGGAGAATCTCTTCGACAGGGTCTGCTCGCGCCACGGCGAAAACCATCCGGAACTGTTCGAGGCGCAGAAGACATTCTATCAACTTAAACAGGACCTGATCCCGCACATGCTCAAAGAGGAGCAGGTTCTCTTTCCTTACATCACGCGGATGGAGGAGGCCGCCCGCGAAGGACGGGAGATTCCGCCGCCGTTCTTCGGCACGGTGCGAAATCCGGTGCGGATGATGATGACGGAACATGACACGGCTGGCGACCTGTTGAGACAGTTGCGTGGCGTAACCAAAGGGTACACAACGCCGCCCGACGGCTGTGTCAGCTATCAGACACTCTGTCAGACCCTGGCCGCGTTCGAGGCCGATCTGCATCAGCACATTCACCTCGAAAATAATGTTCTCTTTCCGCGCGCCGTCGAAACGGAGGAAACCTCCGCGCCCGGCTTCTACAAATCCGCGGGCGAATTCAACGAGCATCGCTGCTTCGGCCGTTGAGAGCCGGAATCGCCGCAGCAGGCGCGGGAAATTTCGCAGCGGATTGGGGAATTATCCGCAGATGTGATCGGCGGAGACCTGTAGTAGCGCGATTCTGAAGTTGGCACGGCCATTGCTCAGGAGCGGAGGCGAGGGCAGATATACAGAACACTTCAGGAGACGAATGAGATGACCAGAGAAGCGATCAAGGCGACCGGTTGGGGAACGCTCGTGACTCTGACCGTCGCCCTTCTCATCGTGATCGGCTCACGCAACCTGTCGCATTTCGACGCCGCGCTCGTCGGATACACATTCGCGGTCCTCTTCGCCGCATTCGGCGTAACGTACCGTTACGCGATGTGGCTGCAAAGGCCTCCGACCGCGGTTTATTGGAAGCGCGGCTGGCAGGTCTTCCTGCGCCCGAAGTACATGGCGCGCAACGTGGCGATGTGGTTCGCGCGAGTGACGAGCGAGTTCGCGCTCAACCATTTCATCGCGCGACGCGGCGCCGCCCGATGGGGAGCGCATATGCTAATTATGTGGGGATGCTTGATCGCGATCGCCATCACCTTCCCCCTGGTCTTCGGTTGGATTCATTTTGAAACGCTGCCTGAGGACGTGAACTGGTATCGCGCCTACGTCTTCGGATTCCCGACTTTCGCCTTCCCCATCCATTCGATAATGGGGTTTCTGATCTTCCACGGACTGGTTTGGTCTTCAATTCTGGTGATCGCCGGGGTGATGCTGGCGATGCGGCGGCGAATGAAAGATCACGGCGCGGCCGCCGCGCAGCAGTTCGCTGAGGACTTCCTGCCGTTGATCCTGCTCTTCGCCATCAGCGCGACGGGGTTGATGCTGACGGCCAGTTACACATGGATGAAAGGATACGCCTACGACTTCCTGGCCATCCTGCACTCGATCACGGTGATCTTCACATTACTCTGGCTGCCTTTCGGCAAGTTCTTCCATATCTTCCAGCGGCCCGCGCAGTTGGGTGTGAGCTTCTACAAGGACGTCGGCGCGCTTGAGGAGCAGGCGCACTGCCGCCGCTGTAATAAACCATTCGCCTCGAAAATGCACGTGGAAGATCTGATCGAGGTCGAGCGGAAACTGGGATTTCGTTACGAGATGTCCAACGGCGCCGGGCATTATCAATGGATTTGTCCGAAGTGCCGCCGCGCCATGTTGGCTCTGGCGCAGGGGCGGATGTGGCGAGGGGAATCACAGATTTAAGATTCAGATTTTGAGATTGTATGGCCAAATTACCCGATCAGTTGAACAACATCACAGAACGCTTCGGCCCGCACCTAGCCTTCAACACTGGCGTGCGGCTGGCGACGAACGTCGAGCCTGACAAAATCGTCAAGACGCATTGCTGCTTCTGCGGCCAGCAATGCGGCATTCAGCTCAAGGTCAAGGACAACGTCGTGATCGGCTTCGAGCCGTGGGAGGAGTTCCCGTTCAATCAGGGGATGCTCTGCCCGAAAGGCGTCAAACGTTATTTGCAGGGAGCGCATCCTGACCGGCTGCTGACCGCAATCGGGCGCGACGAATCGGCGGAAGGCGGCTTTCGTCCGATTCCTTACGACCAGGCGATCAGCCGTGTGGCGTCGGAGATTCAGCGCATTCAATCCGCATACGGCAACGATGCTTTCGCCGTTTTGAGCGGCGCGAGCCTGACGATCGAGAAGGCTTACCTGATGGGCAAGTTCGCTCGCGTCGCGCTCAAGACCGCCTACATTGATTACAACGGGCGACTCTGTATGGTCAGCGCGGCCGCGGGGAACAAGAAGGCGTTCGGGATTGACCGCGCGGCCAATCCGTGGTCGGACATTCTCAAAACCGAAGTCGTCTGGATCAGCGGCGCGAACGTGGCCGAATGCGCGCCGATCACGACCAACTATGTCTGGCAGGCGCGTGAGAACGGCGCGAAGATCATCGTCATTGACCCGCGAATTACGCCGGTGGCGCGAACATGCGACCTGTTTCTGCCCATCAAGCCCGGGCGCGACATTGCGCTGTTTAACGGAATCCTCCACCTGATGATCGAGAACGATTGGCTCGATCACGATTTCATCAACGACTACACAGTCGGCTTCGACGCCGTCGCCGAACACGTCAGGAGTTGGACGCCACGGCGCACGGCGGAGGTCACAGGAATAACCGAACGCGCGATCCGCCAGGCCGCCGAGATGTGGGGCGAGTCGAAATCGTCCTTCCTGCTGCACGCGCGAGGCATCGAGCATCACTCGCACGGAGTGCAGAATGTGCTAGGAGCGATCAACATTGTGCTGGCTTCGGGGCGAATCGGGCGCGAGGGCTGCGGCTACGCGACGATTACGGGTCAAGGCAACGGGCAGGGCGGGCGCGAGCACGGCCAGAAATGCGATCAATTGCCCGGCGCGCGTGACATCTCGAATCCCGAACACCGCGCCTACATCGCCGAGGTCTGGGGCATCGATGAAAAAGAGATGCCGGGCGCGGGCGTGGACGCCTACGAAATCTTCCGCAAAATTGATCGCGGAGAGATCAAAGGATTGCTTTCCATCTGCTTCAACCCGAAGGTCTCGCTGCCGGACAATGACTTCGTCGCGCGAGCGCTAGATAAACTGGAATTTTACGTGGCGATAGATTTCTTCCTGAATGAATCGGCGTATCACGCCGACATCGTCCTGCCCGGCTCGCTGCATGAAGAGGACGAAGGAATCGTCACGCAGACCGAAGGCCGCGTCATCAAGATCAACAAAGCGGTTGACCCGCCGGGCGACGCGAAGCAGGACTGGCGCATCATTCAGGACATCGCCCGCGCGATGGGTCGCGAGCGCGGCTTCACGTTCAACGAGCCGCGCGAAATCCTCGACGAACTGCGCGTGGCGTCGAAAGGCTACATAGCCGATTATTCCGGCGTCACCTACGAAAAGATCGAACGTCAGGGCGGCGTCTTCTGGCCTTGTCCAAGCGCAGAAGGGGGCGACGACCAGCATCAAGACCATCCGGGCACGCCACGATTGTTCGAGAAAGGCTCGTGGAATCCAATTGCGAAGGGCGCCGGGCCGTTCTACTTCCCTGACGGCAAGGCGCGTTTCAACGTCGCGCAGTACACGCCGCCGGCCGAAGACGTGGACGAAGAGTATCCGATCATCCTCACTACGGGTCGTGTGGTAAGCCAGTTCCTATCGGGCACGCAGACGCGACGCATCGGGCCGCTGGTCGATCAGTATCCCGAACCGCGCATCGAGATGCATCCGCGACTGGCTGAAAAGCTAGGCGTCGAAGACGGCGATTGGACGATGGTGGAATCGCGGCGCGGACGGATCACGCTGAAAGCGCAAGTAGTGACGACGATCCGGCCCGATACGATCTTCATTCCTTATCACTGGGCAGGCGCGAAGAGCGCGAATCAATTGACCATCGCCGCGCAAGACCCGATCTCGAAGATTCCCGAATACAAGGTCTGCGCCGTGCGCGTGAAGAAAGCCGAAACCGCTCCTGATTGGGCTGGCGGCGGGAGGAGGGCGTAGATGGCGGTTCCCTCGCACATGGAATTTTTCATTGACCCCAACCGCTGCATCGGATGCCAATCTTGCGTGCAAGCCTGCGGCGAGTGCGACACGCACAAAGGACATCCGATGATCCACCTCGAATACATTGACCGCGCGCATTCGGCGCAGACCACGCCGGTTGTCTGCATGCACTGCGACCAGCCGACGTGCGCCGAGGTCTGTCCGGCGGACGCGATCAAGCGCACGGGCGACGGTGTGGTGCAGACGGCGCGCAAGCCGCGCTGTATCGCCTGCAACAACTGCGTGCTCGCCTGCCCGTTCGGCGTGCCGAAGATGAAGACGGAATTCCAACTGATGATGAAGTGCGATATGTGCTACGACCGCACTTCAGCCGGAAAGAAGCCGATGTGCGCGACCGTCTGCCCGAGCGGCGCTCTATTCTTCGGCACGCGCGAGCAGGTCGAGCAACTGCGCCCGCGGTCGCAACCGGTCAACCGGTTTCAGTTCGGCCGGCAAACGATCACGACGAAGGTCAATATGATGACGCCGAAAGTCGGGCAAGCTGAATACGTTGACGTGACGGCGGCGATGGACGAGGAGGCCATCGGCAAAAGTATTTTTCTAAACATTTTGTCAGTCGTAGGGGAGGATTTAGATGACTCTGACCAGGGTTAAATTAGGCGCGAATTTCGCGATTTTTGCGCTTTTCTTTGGCGTGGCCACACTTGAAGCGCTTCAATCGCAAAACTGGCTCAAGGCTGCATTCTGGCTGGCGATCGGCGTAGTGTTTCTGTGGGAGGATAATAAGGAGAGCCAGGCCTGCGCTAGAGATTAAGCTTTGGTCGTAAGTTACCTTTATTACTAGTAGGAGGAGTAAGCATTGTTGCCTGATCGCGAACAGATCACATTACCGCCCGACGGCCGTCCGCTTGCGGAACAACCCAAGTGGCGCCAGGACTTCCCGATTGACTGGCCGCAGGACCATTACGTCGCGCGTCGCGACTTCACGAAGTTCATGGTCCTGACCAGCTTCGCTTTCGTCGTCGGCCAGTTCTGGATCGTCGTGCAAAACTTCATGCGTCGGAGGAGCGGCCAGCCGCCGATCCGGCAAATTGCTAAACTCAACGAATTGCAGGTCGGCCAATCGCTGGTCTTCGCTTATCCCGAAGAGCATGACAAGTGTCTGCTGGTGCGCACGGGCGAAAACAACTTCGTCGCGTTCGGCCAGGAATGCACGCACCTTGCCTGCGCCGTAGTGCCAGAGCCGGAGAAGAAGCGTTTCCTGTGCCCCTGTCACAACGGCTCGTTCGATCTTGAAACTGGCAAGCCCCTG
>DATCXQ010000331.1:0-2822 GCA_036565725.1 Blastocatellia bacterium | reverse complement strand
GGTCACGCCGTGTTCGAGCAGGTATTTGTAACGGCGGTTCGATTCCTCGGCCGTGGCGAATCCGGCGTATTGCCTCATCGTCCACATACGGCCCCGGTACATCGTCTCATAAACGCCGCGCGTGAACGGAAACTCGCCGGGCGCGCCCAGGTCGCGTTCGACGTCGAGCGCGACGTCCTCCGGGGTGAAATGATTTTTCAGTTCGACGTCTGATGATGTGGCGAATTTATCTTTTCGCTCTTTGGCTTTGGTCGTTGACATACGCAAATAGAATCCCGAAACGATTTGTGTTTAAATTGGTCTTCAATTTTAAATCAAGTCCCCTGGGATTAGTACGGCGCCGCAGCGGCGCGCTGCAATACATATCGAGGTAGAGTTTTGGATGAAAATCTGGAAAAACTGATCCGCGAGCTGGGCGAAGCGATCAACGATGCGATCAACGAATCGGATGAGATTCACGAGGCGATGGAACGAATCCGCGCGTCCGGCGCCGACGTGATGCTCATCCTCGAAGCGACCATTGCGTTCAAAGAGAAGCCCGCCGCCGAAGAAGAAGAGAAGCCCAAATTCAGGGACATTTCAATTGAACAGCGGCTGGCCGAGATCAGCTTCGAGGACCGTCAGTTTCTGAAGAGCCTGAACATCAAGTTTGATACTGACGAATAATTGAGCGATACAGTACGAGCAACGGCGCCCCAAAGGCTCCGCCGATCTGATTTATGCGCACGCTTCAACTATTTACGACGGCGCGTATCTAGAGCGGATTGCAAATCAATGTACCCATACTGAGATGACAGTACGGATCAGTACCGCGAGCGGGCTTCAGGCTCCGGTCGCGCGCGCTACCGCTCGCGGTACTGATCCGGTCAGCCTTCCCTAACATGCAATTGCAATCCGCTCTAGTTACGCGATTCATTTCTCAAGCAACCCCCGGCACAAGCGACCCCTTACGCTCACCGCGCATTTTAAGGAGCGCCGTCACGACCAGAAAGATCGCCAGCAGGATCAAGGCTGCGGCGGCCAATCCATTCATCATCGCCACGTCCAACCCATGCGCGGCGCGGAAATTGGCGACGGTCAATTTCGCGAGCGACCAGAGCGTGATCGTCAACACGAAGAGCATCGGAAAGAGAGTGAACCAGATGCGCCGCCGCGCCTTGTAGAGCCAGAACGTGATGGCCAGG
This sequence comes from Blastocatellia bacterium, assembly GCA_036565725.1. GTDB lineage: Bacteria > Acidobacteriota > Blastocatellia > RBC074 > RBC074 > JAJVID01. Next base: position 1,638 of record DATCXQ010000331.1, on the reverse strand, counting down.
AACGTCAGCGCCGCCAGCAACTGGTTCGACGCTCCGAACAGCGTCCAGAATCTAAGGTACGCCCCTTCCTGTGAGACCCAGAGCAAAAAGGCGGGCAGTAAGAGCGTGAGGAAAGTCCCCAGGGCGGCGCTCGCGCGCGTGCGCCAGTCGAACAATTCCTGCACGATGTAGCGCCCCAGCCGCGCCGACACGTCGAGCGTGTCGAAGACGAAGGTCGAAAACGCCATCGCGCCGAAGGTGATGGCGAATTGCAGATTCTCCGGTCCGATTAGCAACGTCATAAAACGCCCGATGCCGTTGCCGTAGATCGTGCCGGGCCGCAAACCGGCGATCTCTCCCGAAGTCACTATCATGATCGTCACCAGCGCGATGAGCGCGACGAAGCCTTCGGCCAGCATCGCTCCGTAGCCCACCGCGCGCATGTGCGATTCGCGGGCGATCTGCTTGGAGGTGGTGCCCGAACAGACCAGGCCGTGGAAGCCCGAGCAGGCTCCGCACGCGATCGTCACAAAGAGGAACGGGAAAAGCGCCCCCGTCATCGTCCCCAGGTCCCAGGAGTTGAACATCGGCTGCTTAATCTCATAGCCGCCGAAGAAGACCCCGATCACGCCCAGAGCCAGCGCCAAATAAAGGACGAAACCGCCCAGGTAACCGCGCGGTTGCAGCAGCAACCATACCGGCGCAATCGAGGCCACAAAGCAGTAAGCGATGATCAACAGACCCCACGTCTTCACGTCCAGAATCAACCAGGTCGAAATCTTCGTCCCCAGCCATGAGAGCGCGAGCGTCGCCGGAACGAAGATGACTGTGACCAGCCACAGCGGCGGATTCAAGTAGCGCTGGACGAGCCCCAGAATGACGGCCAGGAGCAGGTACATTATGCTCGCCGCCGCGACCGCGCCGCCCGCGTTGAATGGCGCCCGCACTCCCGCAAGCTCCTCGGTCACGCCCGTGAAGCTCGCGGCGGTGATGTCGGCGAACGCGACGATGACGTAGACGAGCGCGATCCAGATGAAGGCCATCATCGCCCGCCCCGCGCGCGGCCCCAGGTGCTCGCGCATTATCTCGGCGACCGAGCGCGCGCCGTGGCGCACCGAAGCGGTCAAACTGCTGAAGTCGTGCACCGCGCCGATCAACACGACGCCGAGCCCGATCCACAGCATACACGGGGCCCATCCCCAGACCTGGCATGCCAGGATCGGCCCCGCGATCGGACCGGCGGCGGCGATGGCCGAAAAGTGTTGCGCGAATAGATAGAACTTCGGCGTCGGCGCATAATCGATTCCGTCGTTGCGCTCGCTCGCCGGTGTCGCGCGCGAGTCATCCAGCGCGAATTGGCGCGCCACCCAGCCGCCGTAAAGGCGATAGGCGACGACGAGTAGCGCCAGGAAAGACAAAGCGAGAAGTGGAAGATTCATATTTTCGATCTCGGTTGGAAAGATTTTTTCCGTTGATTTGCCGTCACATCGCGCCGTAGTGTAGCTTTCATTCAAAATATTTTACAAGGAGCGGCCCGCCGGCCAGCCACGTAGTGACGACTTTAGTCGTTACGTCCTGTGACGACTAAAGGTCTTTGAAAATTAAGCGCAACCATGTAGGGGCAGACCTGTGTGTCTGCCCCGGCGCCGGGGCAGACAC
>DATCXQ010000308.1:0-4668 GCA_036565725.1 Blastocatellia bacterium | reverse complement strand
GGGCGACGGGGCGAGTTTTCCGTTTCAGCGCTTGCGTTTGAAATTCGAGAATTCATTTTCTCCCCCTCTCCCTGTCTCTCCATCGCCCCGTCGCCACGTCGCCTTGTCGCCTTATCGCCCCGTCGCCCTGTCGCCCCGTCGCCCCGTCGCCCCGCTCCGCCTCGACTCCTTGTTCAGACACGTTCAATAAAACTCCGACCGCCGCCAACACGGCGACCAGCGACGACCCGCCCGCGCTGATGAACGGCAGTGTGATGCCTTTGGCGGGGACCAAATTCAACGTCACGCTCATGTTAAAGAACGCCTGGATCACGATGCTCGTGGTCAGCCCTACGGCGAGCAGCATTCCCAATTTGTCCGGCGCACGGAACCCGGCGCGCAACCCCCGCCACAATAAGAATCCGAAGACAAGCGCCAGCGCCGTCGCCCCCGTCAATCCAAGCTCTTCGGCGATCACCGAGAAGATAAAATCGGATTGCGGCTCAGGCAAAAACAACAATTTCTGCCTGCCCTGCCCGAATCCGAGGCCGTTTACGCCGCCCGAACCGACCGCGATCAGCGATTGCAAAATCTGATAACCCTTGCCCTGCGGATCGCGTTCGGGGTCGATAAAAGCCAGCACGCGATCCCAGCGCCAGACGACTTTGACCACGAGGTAGGCGAGCGCGGCGCCCAATACCGGCAAGAGCTGGTAAAGACGCCACATCGACGCCCCGGCGGCGAAGAGCATTGTCAGAAAGATAACGCCGAGCATCAAGGTCGCCCCCAGATCAGGCTCTTTCAAAATAAGCACCGAGAGCAACCCCATTACCACGCTGGCGGGGGCGACCGTCGCCCAGAAATTATTCAACTCACCGTCGCGCTCGCGCTCGGACAAGAACCATGCCAGGAAAATGACCAGCGCGAGTTTCGCCAATTCCGATGGCTGCGCCGAAAAGCCTTTAAAAAGTATCCAGCGATGCGCGTAGTTGACCTTCGGGAACAGGAAGACCATCAACAAGAGAAGGACGCATACGCCCAGAAACCCGTAGACGAACCCCGGCCGCCCCAGCCTGTGATAATCGATACGCCGCACTATGAGCATCACGATCAATCCCAATGCCGCCCACCGAATCTGTCCGTACAAAAACGCGTTCGGATTTCTGGTCCCGACCGAAGCGCTGTAGACCATAATCACACCGAACAACGTCAGGCCGATGGCCGTCGCCGCGAGCCACAAATCCCAGCGAAGCTCTTCGATGGTCCGCAACAGGTTTTTACGCTCAGGTTTCGCCATAAGATTCGGGACTGGGGAGTAGGGAGTGGGGAGTAGGGAGTGAGAGAAAATCGCTTTTCCCCATTCCCCACTCCCTACTCCCCACTCCCCATCCCCAACTTTCTCACCGCCTCCTTGAACACTCTGCCTCGATGTTCGTAATTGTCGAACATGTCGAAGCTGGCGCAGGCCGGGGCGAGCAGCACTATCTCGCCGGGTTTTCCGACCCCCAATCCGATTTCGACCGCTTCCTCCATCGTCGAGGCGCGGAGCAGCGGGCGCGTGTCCTGCAAAGCCGCCGCGATCTTGTCCGCCGCCGCCCCGATCAAGATCACGTTTGAGCAGCGGGCGCGCGCCACGGGGGCGAGCGGCGAGTAATCGCCGCCTTTGTCCTTGCCGCCCAGGATCACGTTGACGCCGTCGTCGAAGGCCTCGATGCATTTGATCGCCGCGTCCACATTGGTCGCCTTCGAGTCGTTGTAGAACTTCACGCCGTTGATCTCGGCCACGAACTCCAGCCGATGCTCGACGCCCTTGAAGTTGCGGACGCCGGCGCGCATCGAATCCGTCGATGCGCCGCAGGCAATCCCGACGGCCAGCGCCGACATTACGTTCTCGAGGTTGTGATCGCCGCGCAGCGTGACCTCGTCCCGCAAGATCAGCTCGCGTTCGGCGCCCGACGCGCGATAAGTGAGCGCCTGGCCGCGCAGGAAGATCCCTTCGTCGAGTTCGCGCCGGCGGCTGAAAAAGATCGTTCGCGCCCCTGTCAATGAGGCCATCTTCGACACGCGATCGTCGTCGGCGTTTAACACGGCGAAATCGTCCGCGGTCTGATTGCGGAATACGTTGGCCTTCGCCGCCGCGTAATCGTCCATCGAATCGTATCGGTCCAGGTGATCGGGGGTTATGTTAATGATCACCGAGACGAACAGACGCATCCGCTCGACCGCTTCGAGTTGAAAACTGCTCAGCTCGATCACCGTGAAGCCGTCGTCGCGCGACGTCGAGACCAGCGAAACCAGAGGCGCGCCGATGTTGCCGCCGACCTGCGTGGGGAGGCCTGCGCCCGCGAGCAGTTCGCCGGCGAGAGTCGTCGTGGTCGTCTTGCCGTTCGAGCCCGTGACGCCGATCAAACGCCCGCGCAGAAACCGCGCGGCCAACTCGACCTCGCTGATGATAAGCGCGCCCGCCGCCCGGGCGCGCCGGAACGCTTCGAGCGCGAGCGGGACACCGGGGCTGACGACGATCAATTCCGATTTTTCAAACAGCTCCGGCGGGTGCGAACCCGCCACGACCTCGGCCCCTTTCGCGCGCAGATTGTCAACACCCTTCAATTCGCTTTCGGGCTTCGCGTCGTTGACCACGACGCGCGCGCCGCGCGAGAGCAGAAAATCGGCCGCCGCCGCGCCACTGCGCGCCAGCCCGACGACCAGAATGTTTTTGCCGGCGATGTTCATCAACAACTTCGTGCCGGTACCGACACAATCATCGCAACTTCAACGTTGAAAGACTCAGCAGCGCGAACAGAATCGCGACGATCAAAAATCGAAAGACTATCTTCGGCTCATTCCACCCCAGCAACTCGAAGTGGTGGTGGAGCGGGGCCATTTTGAAGACGCGCTTGCCGCGCAGTTTGAAAGAGGCCACCTGGATCATCACTGAAAGCCCTTCGAGCACGAAGACGCCGCCCAGAATCGGCAAGACCAACTCCTGTTTGATCAGAACGGCTATCGTGCCGAGCGCGCCGCCGATGCCCAAACTGCCCACGTCGCCCATGAAGACTTCGGCTTGCGGGGCGTTGAACCAGAGGAATCCGAGACTCGCGCCCACCAACGCCCCGGCGAAGATCGTCACTTCGTCCACGCCCGGCGTGTGCGGGATGTCCAGGTAACTGGAGAACCTCGCGTCGCCGGCCACGTATACAAGCCCTGTCAGCGCAGATGCCGCTACGACAGTGACGCTGATCGCCAAACCGTCCAGCCCGTCGGTCAGATTGACTGTGTTCGACGTTGACGTAAGAACGAGAATGATGAAAGCCGAATAACCCAACACTGTCAGGTTGGGCTGAAGGTTTTTAAAGAACGGCACGTACAACACCGGCTCGAACCTGGTCAGGGTGAAAACCATTGCGCTTACCGCGGCGCCAACCAGCAATTGCCCTGCGATTTTCTGCATGCCGGTCAAACCGAGGCTGCGCTTCTTGACGATCTTGATGTAATCGTCGGCGAAGCCTATCGTTCCGCAGCCGATCATTCCCAGCAGGGCTATCCACAGCGACCAACTCTTGAGGTCCCCCCAGAGCAGAGTCGAAATGAAGACAGAACCGATGATCATCACCCCGCCCATCGTCGGGGTGCCGCGTTTCGCCTGGTGAGACGCGGGACCTTCCTCACGAATCTCCTGGCCGAATTTGAATTCGGTCAGTTTGCGGATCACCAGCGGCCCGAAGATCAAACTCAAGGCCAGCGCGGTGATAGCCGCATAAGCGGTGCGGAACGTGACGTACTTGAAAACGTTCAGCGCCTTCAGCAGGGGATATTGCGAAGCGTAATTTCGGAAGAGCGCTTCATAAAAAATGTAATAGAACATTCGCTCTGACGCTTTCCTTTTTTATGTTTTCGCCGAGCCGAATGCGGCTTTCAATCTTTCAACCACTATCTCCATCCGCACCCCGCGCGACCCTTTGACCAGGATCACATCGCCTGGGACGGCGCCCGCGATCAACATCTCCGCGGCCTCTTCAGGCGTCTCACAAAAACTCGATAACCTCGGCGCGTTTCCCGGACATTCGACCGCGCCGGCGATCAGTTCGCTAGCCAACCCGCGCACGCCGATCAAAACGTCAACTCCCAGGGCGGCGATCTCTCGCCCGCACTTGCGGTGGAGATCTGGCCCATGATCCCCTAGTTCGAGCATCTCGCCCGCGGCGACGACGCGGCGCCCGGGGGCCCGGGAGGCGGCGACTTCGAGCATCGCGCAGACCGATTGCAGCAGCGCTTGCGGATTCGAGTTGTACGAATCGTCGATCACCGTGACGCCGTTCGCGAGGCTAATCAACTCGCCCCGCATCTTCGACGGCTCCGACGTGGCGAGCCTGGAGGCGATCTGTTCGGGCGAGGCGCCGAAGTAACTCGCGACCGCCGCCGCTGCGAGCGCGTTGTAGACGTTGTGGCGGCCGATCAACGGCATTTCAACCTCGGCCTCGCCCTCCGGCGTCCCCAAAACGAAGCGCGAGACGCCTGACGGCGCCACGGCGATCGCGCGCGCGCTTACGCTGGCGCCGGACTCGACGCCGAAGCTGATGATCGCGACGTCATCGCGGCGCTCCCGCATTCCGATCACCAAGGGGTCGTCGGCGTTCAAAACCGCCACGCCGCCCGGCTTCACGCCGTCGACCATCTCGGCCTTGGCGC
>DATCXQ010000304.1:0-13229 GCA_036565725.1 Blastocatellia bacterium | reverse complement strand
CGCGCCGCCGGCGCCGCCACGGGTTTTCACGATTCGCTCAGGCGCCCAAATTTCGATCTTCACTGCCAAGGAGCTTTCCACAAAGACCGTCAAGGATGGCGATCTCTTTACGGCCAGTCTGGCGCGCCCCATCGTCGACGGCGACTGGGTGATCGCCAAGCGAGGCGCGACGGTCCAGGGCGTGGTCGTCAACTCTGATCCTGGCGGTAGAGTAAAAGGGCGGGCCTCGATGACGGTCAAGCTGCGCAGCCTGCAACTTGCCGACGGGCGCACTGTAGATCTTTCGACCAGCTCTTACACGAAGGAAGCCAAGGGTACGAAGAAGAAAGACGCGATGAAGATCGGCATCGGCGCCGGAATCGGCGCGGCGATCGGCGCGATAGCCGGCGGCGGTAAAGGCGCGGCGATCGGCGCGGGCGCAGGAGGCGGGGCCGGCACAGGTCTTGTGTTGGCGACGCGCGGCGACCCGGCGGTGATCCCCAGCGAATCACAGTTAAACTTCCGCCTCCAGGGGCCGATCACCGTCACGAAACGTTAAAGTGACGCCATGGGACCTATGGGAATTGATGGTCTTTGAAAATTAACCGCAACCACGCAATTCAACGTAGGGGCAGACCTATGTGTCTGCCCCGGCTTGTGCGCACACTTCCCGGCCGGGGCAGACACATAGGTCTGCCCCTACGTTGTTGCAATTAATTCTCAAAGACAATTAAGTCCCATAGGTCCTATAAATCCTATAAGTCCTATGGCTTGTCAGGCCCGATGAAGTTGATCGTGACCAGTTCGAAGTAGCTCTGGTAGCGCCCCTCACTGAAGTCTTTCAGGAAGACCGACATCTGCTGCAGCAGCGTAGAGGCGCGGTGGCCGGGCAGTCGCGCCGGGTGTGGGAAGCGCCCTGTGGCCGAGCGGATGAAGAGGCTGCGATCGTTGATCGGCAGCGTCCGCACGTTGTCGGCGAAGGCCGCGAAGATCTCGTTCTGAAACAGGTACTGCTCGACGTTCGACGTGTAGAAGGCTGTCAGCGTGACGCCGTTCTTCCGCAGGTAATCGCCCACGGCCCGGAGAGCCTTCTTTCCGCCGAAGTCGCCGACTACGGGGATGATCAGATTCTTGCGGTGCATATTGCGCACGAATTCATAATCTTCGGCGACGGCGAGAAAATTGCCGAGCTTATTGTTGAGGTCAGGTTGTAAGATCAGGTCTCTAAAAGTGGGAAAGTAACCGCCGCGCGAGTCGTCCATCCTGTAGGCGATGTCCAGCCCGTCTTCGCGGAAGCTTTTGTAGACGTAATCCAAACTCTTCAGATCGCCCTCGGAGAGCGGGAATTGAAACTCCTCCTCGATCGTCTTGCGGACCGCGGCCAGGTTGGCCGCATACGTCTTTTCATCGGCGGCGGCCTGGCTGAAATAGGCGACGATCTCTTGTATCGGCGCATCCCCTTTCAGAGCCTTGTCCTTCGGCAATGGCCGGCTCAAGAGGCGCGAGAGAAACTGGGCGCGATCTGGCGAAAGGTGGAAGACAGCCTTGTACATCAGGTGCTGGATTACTGCCTGGCGGCGGATGTCCACGATGAAGGCGATGCGCGGGCGAATCTTGGCGATGTAGGTGAAATTCTGTTCCGGCCCCACTCCGAGATAAGCCCCGCCGGTAGCGCCGAGGCGCTTCATCGTATCCACCACGGTCAGATATGCGGTCTCGTTGGACGTGAAATTGTCCGAGCGGAAATAACCGCCATCTTCGGAGAATTCACGAACAATGCGCGAAAACTCCGAGGCCGGCAAACTTTCCAGTTTGTCAGGAGCCTTCGCCGCGCTGACCGGCTGAGCGCCCGTCGGGTTGGCCGGTTTCGGCTCCTGCGCCGCCGCAAAGCCAGTCGCAATCACCCACACCGCCGCCATAATCGCCAGTAATGCTAATTGCTTTCTCGCTTTCATAAGTCTTATGGGTTTTATGGGAGCTTTAGGACTCACAGGACCAAAAAGTCCTATGAGTCCCCTAAGTCCTATTCACAAAATCCAGCCCTTGCGATATTCGCGGTGGAGGTACTGGTTGGCCTCTTTCACGTTAGTGATCTCGCCCTTCTCGCCGTCATAGCGAATCGGTACGCCCTGCCCCGCTTTCAGCGCCGCGATTCCGAGCAGCATCGTCTCGGTGAGCTTCGAGGCGTATTCGAACGGAGAGGTCGACTTGGCCTGGCCCTTGCAGGCTTTGGCCCAGTTCTGGCGATGCAGCGGGTTCTTGTCTTTATCGGTCTCGATGCGCTCGTATTTCTGGGGAACCTTCGCCGCCGCCTCCATCAACGATTCTGGGAAGAGGCGAGGGTTCTTGCCGTAAGTCTCGTGCATCAGTATTCCCTTCTCGCCGATGATGATGACCCCGCCGCCGCGTTCAAGCGAGACTTTTTCCGGCAGCACCTCCGGCCGAGGAGCCATCAACCCACCGTCGACCCAGACCATCTTGACGGGCGGCTGATTGCCGCGCGCCGCGAAATGATAAACGGCCTGCGTCGCCAGCGGGTGGCTGACCGGGATGTTCTTGCTGTCGTACCCCCAGGGAGTCGAGGTGGCTTCGACCTGCGTCGGCAGCCCGAGGTCCAGCGCCCAAAACGGGTGGTCAATCAGGTGGGCGCCCATGTCGCCCAGCGCGCCGGTTCCGTAATCAACCCAGCCGCGCCAGTTGAACGGATGGTATATCGAATGGAAAGGGACCTCTGGCGCAGGCCCCAGATACAAATCCCAATTGAGTGTAGACGGCTTCGAGAAATCGTTGAGAACCGTCCACGCTGTATCCTTGTTGAGGCGAACCTGCGTCCACTCATTGCCGAAACTGCCGGCGGAGCCGTAACCGCCCCTGGCCATCCTTTGCCCGGCGGGCGGCCTGGGCGTTTGCGCCTGCGGCGGGGATTGGGACAGCCCCTGTCCCGCTTCGCCTTGTCTTGCGTCAGAGGATTGAACAGGCGCCGGTTCCGGAGCCGGTTTGCCAGGACGCGGCACGCCTTGCGGCCATATCGGACGGTTCGTCCAGACGTAGACTTCCCGCACAGGGCCTATGACGCCGGCCTGGATCCATTCGTTGATCAAACGAGCTTCGTGGCTCGAATGCCCCTGGTTACCCATTTGCGTGACAAGCTTTGGGTTCTTCCTCGCCGTCTCGCGCAACGCACGGGCTTCGTGGACCGACCATGTCAGCGGCTTTTCGCAATAGACATGCTTGCCCGCCTCGAGCGCAGCCTTGGCCGCGACGGCATGGATGTGGTCTGGCGTGGCGACCAGTACCGCGTCAATGTCTTTTTGCTGATCGAGCATCTTGCGGAAGTCGTCGTAGCGCTTGGCCTTGCCGTAAGCCTCTTGCAGCTTGACCATCTGCTCGTTCGGTTTACCTTCACGGTCCTTGGTGCGCTCGGCCACGGCCTTGTCAACGTAGCCGAAATCCACGTCGGCCAGCGCGACTATGTTGTCGCCGCCGACCACCAATTCGGACGCGTCTGACGCGCCCTGGCCCCCGCAGCCGACGACCGCGACGTTTAGTTTATCGCTCGGCGCAACATAGCCCGGACCTCCGAGCGCGTGGCGCGGCACGATCATCGCGCCGACGGCGGCGCCGGTCGTCCCCGCGACGAATTTCCGTCGTGTGATCTTGTCTCGTTTCATTTTCCTCCCCGTTGATCTTGAATCTCGAATGAAAGCTTAACGGTTGTCGTGGGAAGCCGCCGCTCGACACCCTCAAACAGATCCACCTCGAACGGCTTACCGATGTTGTTTCCCGCCAAATCCTCCAGCGTGGTATGGATAATAAGTTGATAGCGCCCTCGGCGCCAAACGTTATCGGGAGTAAATGTCCAACGGCGCTCCTGTTCCTCCAATGAAACTTTCCCTTCCACCATCCCCCCCTGATCTCCGGCCACGCGGATGAGGCGCAGGGACAGAGCGTGATCCATCGGTTCTGGGAAAACGACCGCGAGCGGATCGCGCGAATCGGCTCGCGGCGCTTCGACCTTCCATCGCGCCGGGTCAGGCGGTTCGCGGTCAGGGGGCGCGACCTTGAACGCTTTCTGGAAATTCTCCTTGAGCGGATTCCCCGCCCCGTCTCGCCACTCGCGCCCGATCGCGAGCGTATAGCTTTTTCCGGCTTCTAGCGCCGGGCCGATCTCTTCGAGCGGTCGGACGCCGCGTTTGATGCGTCCCGGATCGATGATCAGCGTCAGCCGCGTCGTCGTCGCGTCCCACAACTCTTCGTCAATCTCCAGAAAGGGCAGTTCGACGTCCCTTCCGTTCTCGTCGCGCAGACGAATGTGGTCGTAAATGTTCCCGCGGCTCATCGGCCCCGTGAAGTGGACGTAGAACTTGAGCAGGTTCTCCGGCAACGTGTCGGCGCTGGGATAGACGCGACTCACCAGCGTCGCCGGCGTTGCGCTCCGCATCGGCGATTGATAGGCGGATGTGATCGGCGCCGCTTTGTTTCCACCCGGCAGTTGGTCGGGGCGAAAGACGGCGCGGTACTTAAGCCCTGGCTCCAGTGGGAACTGCGGCTCGAAGCGCAGCGCGTTCGCTTCGACTCGATAGGCGCCCGCCATCGGAGGCAGGTCTGAAGCGCTCATCGGCCCTTCCTGCCCAACATAAACAGAGAGCAGACGCCTCCATCGGGCCAGAGAAGGCTTCGATCGCCGCAATCGCTCGATCGCATCCGCGCTCAGACTGTAGACCTCGACAACGACCTTGTAAGGATCCGCCGGATCAGACGTCCAACGAATCGAAGCCTGATCTTGCAAAGCCGCGACATTAAAATCAGGCCCACTGGCGCCGGTCGCAGCGGAAGCGAAAAAGGCGAAGAGGACAAAAAAGGCAAAAAGGGAGTAGGGAGTGGGGAGTGGGGAATGGGGATGGGAAAACAATTTCCTTGTCCCCACTCCCCACTCCCCACTCCCTACTCCCTTTTTCCTTCCCTTTTGCATCGTTCGAAAGAAGCTCACTGTATAAATTGTCCGAACATCGTCTTTGCGTCCTGACGATTGGCCTTCAATTACGGCAAAGGCAGCGATTCCAGTTTGAGCGAGCCGCCTTCGGCGCGGCGAAGCACGACGACATGATTGGCGTCGAAGCGATCGAGTTGGTCAATGCCGGTCCAGTTTGCGACTGTTTCGTAAGCCAGTCCCTTCTTGTCGGGCACAGGCTCGGTGATGCTCTCGGCCTTGTCGACCTGTTCGGCGGCGATCTTCATTACGCCACGGCTGTTGTTGGCCATCAGCAGGTAGGTCTTGCCGTCCTTCTCGTAAACGATCATATCGAGTGGGCGATTGCGATTGCCAAGTTCGGCGATAGTTTTGCCTTTGATTTTGGCGCCTGGCTTCAGTTCGCTGACCGGGAACTGGACGAGCGGCGTGCAAGTGTAAGCGGCGAGCAGGTGATCTTCCTTGCCGACCTTGAATGTGGCGAAAGTGCGGATCGGCGCTCGCGTTTCAAATCGTCCGTGAGAGCCGTGATAGATCTCGACGGAGGTCCCGCCGGTGACGTTCTTGAACGGGAACGGGATCGCGCGCAGAGTAGAGGCGAATTCTTCATTCGCCAATCCGGCGATGAAAAGGCGCCCGTCCAGGAATCCGATGTCGGTTATCGCTTCGAGGCGCGGATTGCTCTGGCGATTGCCCTGTCCGACCATCGCGTCGGCGGGCGGATCAGGCAGGTCGGCGCGCGAGAATTTCACCTTGTCGAGCGAGACGAGTTCCGGTTGGCCGTCGGCTTTGACGCGAATCAGAGCGGGAACGGCGTCGGCGCCGCGGCCGCGAGACACAGCCAGATAGGCGTTGCGCGAAATCGGGTTGACAGCCAGGTCATTGATCAGAATCTGGTCGGCGCTCGCGCCCAGTAACGCCGCGATTTTTTGATTGATCGCTTCGACATTGAGCTGTTTGGCGTTCGCGGCTGGTTTAGTGTCGCCGGTGGCGATGGCCGTGATCGCCGCTGCTTTGGCGTCGGCGACGAACAGAACGCCGTCAGGACCGAAGGCCAGCGGCCCCATCGATTTGAATTCGGGCTTACCCTCGTTCATGCCAGAGGTCCATTTGGCTGCGTCCGCGCCCTGAATGAACAGGCCGAAGGCAAAGGCCGCTAGCGCGATGGAAAGAGCGAAACGTTTCATGGTTCTCTCCTCGGAAAATCAGTTTGTAGTCCCGCCTTTAGGCGGAAGCGTCAGCCACAGATCTATTTAGTGATACCTGACGCTTCCGCCTAAAGGCGGGACTACGAACTGCGATTTTCATCATTTCAGGACGTCGCCCATTGCGACATGAGTGACTCCTGTAATTGAGACGGCGCTCGCATCCGACGCCCGGATGCGAGCGTGTCAAGTCGTTTTCAGGTTGGTTACCAATCAATAAATGGAAAACGATGTCGGCGGATGCCATTTATAAAGACGGCGCCAAGTCAGGGGAGGTTACAAACTCAGGAAATCAGGGAGACCGTCCCATTGACTCTGCGCGCGCTGAAAGGCGCCGACCAACTCCCAGTAATAATGACTTCGTATGATGGGCGGCCCATAAATTATCCACCAAAACCCCGCAGCAACAGCCGCGGTAATCAAGATAAGGAAAACACTCAGCAAATGGCGCGGTTTGAACTTCATAGCAGTCCAGGTAAAAAACCTGGCCGAAAGCGCATTATGGATCAGCGTTACGCGCCGCCCTGCGGCGGCTTGGTTGTGGGCGGCTTTGGCGGCGCCTGCTGCTGTTGTTGTTGCTGTTGTTGCTGCTGCCGGCGGAATCGTGGTTGTCTCGGCGCCGGTTTCGCGCTGGCGATTTCGGTGTACGTCTTGATGACGCGGTCCTTCTGTTCAGGGTCCAGGATCAGGCAGCGATGCTTGCCTCCGGGCGACTGAGTGAACTTCGTTCGGCCGTCGTCGTGCACGCTGATCATTCCCGGCTCGGACAATTTGAAATAGCCTTCCTGAGGTCGGACGGCGTATAGCAGCGCGGCCATAGCGCACGTCGCCGCGTCGTACGGCATCGGCTTGTAAGCGCGGTAGGCGTCGACAACCGGGTGAGCGGGCGCCCATGCGAAATCATTTTCGATGCTCGACGCGGGATAGAGCAGCGACGCTCCGATCTCGTCGCCGCAGGCGACAATGGGCGCGGGCCATTCGGCGAAGAGCTTTCTCGCAGCCGAGATGTCGGTTTTGACGTTGGACAGCGGCGGGCCGTCCGGGTAGGCGCCGCCCACGACCGATAGGAACCGCGCTTTGCGCGCTATCAGTTCTTTGATCCCGGGCAGATCGAGAGTTCTTGCGAGGTTGGTCGCCGCCCCGGTCAGGACGACGACGCAGCTCTGATCGGGCTGTTGCGTCAGGGCGTTGCGGATCAACGCCCTGACCTCGGCCGTGTCGGTGAGCTTCTCGATGCCGTGGCTGTAGAGCGGCGCGCCGGCGTCATTCAACTTCGACAGTGGGACGGTGAGCATCGGCGTGTCCTCCGGCGACTTGCCATCATCGGCGAGGCCGACCGGCAAAGTCCGCCCGACCGCGCCGAAGGCCCCGCTCGAAGCCCCGCCATAGAAACGAGCGATTGCTTCGCAAAACGCGGCGGCCTTCAGATTGGGCTTGCTGACGCTGAGCGAGATGACGCGCGCCTCGTTCTTACCGTCGAGGCCGTAGAGCAAGGCCAGCGCCAGCGCCTCGTCGATTCTGTCGCCCAATCCGCAATCGAAAATGATTCCGACGGGAGGTTTCTCTTGTCCTTGATTTTGCATCTTGCGGCCTCCATCTGATGCCAGGAAACGTTTATAAAGTCAGGTCTCCTCAGACAATCATCCACAAAGCCACACGAAGTATCACGAAGATGAAATCATTCCTTGGTGTCTCTTCGTGTGACTTTGTGGATGAGGTTTTCATTTTTTTCATGGCGCCGCAACGCGACGTGATGGAATGTTATTTCGCTTTTTTGGCTGTGAATTCGACGGGAGGCCGGTCCCCTTGGCCGCCCTCGACGCTGCGGGTGAATTTGATTTCTTCGCCCGACACTTTGCCTTTGTAAAGCTGCTTGATCGTGGCGCCCTGACGTTCACGCGTCACTGTAAACGAGATTTCGTCGCCGCTGATTTTCCCGTCCGCGATCGGCGTATCGCCCTGCCGGCCCGACACCGCTCCGGTCAACTTGTCGCCTTCGACCTTGAAAGTAAAAGTGGTCTCCTGAGGTTGCCCGTCCCGTCCGGGAACTTGAGCTGTCCACTTGCCGCTGACATCTCCGGACCAAACCAACGCCATGTCAAAGCGGTCATCTCGGTAATGACCGTTGGCGTCGGCGGCCCAGATCATTGTCGTTACTACAAGGCAAAAGGAAAGAAACGCGATTCTGGTTCTCATCGTCAGATCTCCTTATCTAAAGTTTGATTGGTTAAGATACGCGACTCGGAAAGGCGCCTTCTTGTGAGTGGCCGCATATGCGCCCTAGCGGCGCAATGGCGCCGGGTATTGGCTATTGAATATCGGCCATCGAAAAACAGGAAAGAAGGTTTTCTCTCCTAAAACGGCAATACCCAATACCCAACTGACAATGCCCATCAGGACACCTTTCCAGCGATAGGGGATTCGATCGTTGTTCTTGTCGGACGGCGAAGGTTTCAGGCGCGTAGCGCATTTCAGCTCAGGTTTAAGCCGTCCAGCCGCCCCGTCGCGTCGCCGAAATAATCCGCCCGGACGCCCATGCGATCCATCATCGTCAGGAAGAGGTTCGCCAGCGGCGTCTCTCTGCGGTGAACGATGCGTTGGCCAGTCTTGAAGGATTTTCCGCCGCGCCCGGCGATGAGCGTCGGCAGGTCTTCGTGCGTATGACGGTTGCCGTCCGACAACCCGGCGCCGTAGACGATCATCGAGTTGTCGAGCAGCGTCGAGTCGCCTTCCTTGATCGCCTTCAATCGCGCGATCCACGTCGCGAACTGTTGAATGTGATAGGTATTGATCTGGGCGACCTTCTCCGTCAAGACCGGGTCGTTTCGGTGGTGGGTGAGCGGGTGATGGCCGTCCGGGATGCCGATCTCGCGGTAGGAGCGCGAAGTGCCCTCGCGCGTGACGATGAACGTCACGACGCGCGTCAGGTCGGCCTGAAACGCCACCGTCACCATGTCGGTCATCAGCTTGAAGTGTTCGGCGAAGTCGCTCGGGATGCCGTAAGGCTTCTCCATGCCCGGATTGATCTCGGTCTTGTCCTGCTCTGCCTTCTCCAGTTGGCGCTCGATTTCGCGGATGGAGGTGAGATATTCGTCCAACTTGCGTTTGTCGGTGGGGCCGAGCGTCGATTGAAGCTTCTTCGTGTCGGCGACCACCAGGTCCATGACGCTGCGCCGAATCCGGCTCTGCCGCGCGCGCTCTTCGGGGCTCAACGCGACGCCGCTTCCGAATAACCGCTCGAAAAACTGGCGCGGGTTCAGAATCGGCGGCAGCGGCTGGGTCTCGCTCTTCCAGGCCAGATTGTTCGTGTAGGCGCAGGAGTAGCCCGAATCGCAATCGCCCGCCTGGCGCGCATCCTCGATGCCCACTTCGAGCGACGGGAAGCGGGTCTTGGCGCCAATTTGACTGGCGACGATCTGGTCGCAGGATACGCCCGACAGAATATCGGTCGTGGTCTTGCGCACGTGAATGCTGGTCAGATAGGAGCCACAGCAACGCCCATGATCGCCCGGGCCGTCCAGCCAGGCCCGCCCGGCGTTGTTCGTCAGGTTGCCGAGCAGGAGGATGTCGTCTTTGAGCGGCTCGAGCGGCTTCAGGACCCTCGGCAGCTCACGGAGCTTCCCTTCGTATTTCGTATTCCAATGCTCCATCATGACGCCGTTCGGCACGTACACGAACATCATCCTCACCGGCGTCTCTCCCGGCGCCTTGCTAGACGCCAGCGCCGGGGTCATCGCGTCGAGGAAAGGAAGAGCAATCGCCGTCCCCATGCCTTTGAGAATCGTTCTTCTTGGTATCGCCTTTCGCGTAATCATCGTTGGATAACCTCCTCCCACGTAGTAACGAATTTATTCGTTACCGGGCAATTGACACCTGTTTTCCTAAGGCCTCGCCTCGCCGCGATTGGAACGGCAGGCTCTTCGTCACCTCGTAGATGAGCGTCTGGAATTGATAGCCGGACGCCTCCAATTTCCTGGTGATGTCGTTGACCGTTCTCCTGTCATACCGCTCAAGCCCACGGCCCAGAGCGTAGGTTAGCATTTTTCCGGTCAAACATCGCGCGAAATCAGGAAGTTCTCCCTTGAGCAGCGCCCTCATCTCCGCCGGCGTGGCGAAAGACTTCCCGTTGGGGAATGCGCCGCTCACGTCAATCTGGAACTTTCCGTCCATCGTGCGCCATCGTCCGATGGCGTCGTAATTTTCCAGGCCGAAGCCGAGCACGTCCATACGGTTGTGGCAGGCGGCGCAGGTAGGGTTCGAGCGATGCTTTTCGAGCTGCTGCCGGAGCGTGCCGGTATTTCCCACCGCCCCTTCGTCCAGAACCGGCACGTCGGGAGGCGGCGCGGGAGGTGGCGCGCCGAGGATGTTCTGCAACACATACTTCCCTCGGATCACCGGCGATGTGCGCGTCGGATAGCTCGAAACGGTCAGTACGCTCGCGTGGCTCAATATTCCGCCGCGCTGGTCGTTCTTCAACTCCACTCGTCGGAACTCAGGCCCCGTGACGCCTTCGATCCCGTAATGCTTCGCCAGCGGTTCGTTCAGGAAAGTGAACCTCGCGTCGAGAAAGTCCGAGAGCGGGCGATTCTCGCGCAACATCGCCTCGAAGAACATCCTGGTCTCGGTCTTCATCGCCTCGCGCAATTCCGGGCCCCATGACGGAAACTTCTGCGGATCGGGCTTGACCACGTCCAGGTTGCGCGTTTCCAACCACTGACCGGCGAAATTCTCGGCCAGTTCGGCGGCTTTCTCGTCGGCCAGCATGCGCTTGACCTGCGCGTCGAGCGAGGCGCGCAACTTGCCGGCCTCGGCCAGGGTCAGCAATTCATCGTCCGGCATTGAACTCCACAGGAAGTAGCTCATTCGCGAGGCCAGTTCGATGTCGGATATCTTGTGGACTTTGGCCGGGTCGCTCGGGTCTGTGTCGCGCTCGATGCGGAACAGGAAATGCGGCGACACCAGCATCGCCTGAATGGCCACCTGTATACCCTGCTCCAAGCTCAGCCCTTCAGTCTTCGACGTGTTGACCAGCTTGACGAGCGGCGCGACCTCGCCCCTTGTGACAGGGCGGCGGTAGGCGCGGCGCGCCAATGTGGAGACGATCTTTTCAACGCAGGCCGGCCCGGAATTCGGGTCGCAGATCAGTATCTTCTTGCGGCTCGCCTTCTCGGTCTGGGACGGGTAAGGCCCGATGAAGAGCATCGAACCGATGAACTTGTTCTTCTTGTTGTCGTAGGCGTCCCTCGCCGTGAGGCCCTTGGCGAACTCGTCGTTGATGAATGCGACGCGGAAAGTGTGATCGCCTTCGGGCAGGAACAGCCGTATTTCCTCTTCCGAGTACGGGTCGAAGTAAACGAGCTTTGAGGGCTTCGTCTCGACCTGGATCGTGTTCAAAAGCTTGCCGTCCATCCAGAAGCCCATCGTCACGGGCTTCGCGTCCGCGCTGCGCTCCCCGGGCAGGCCGAAACGAATGACGTATTCGCCGTCCCAATCGACGCGGTGCGTCGCTTCGACCGCGCTTGGATTGAGCCTCCGGAGGTTCATATTCTTGCGGCTGTATTCGAACTCGAGGGGCTTTTTAGGAAGCGGGTCGGCGCCGACGGCGCGGGCCGCGATCCGCTCGGCGGCGGTCATGTATTTCTCCATCAGCACGGGAGAGATGGTCAGGACGTCGGCGATGTTATCGAAGCCGTCGCCGGAATCGTCCACGGGAAATTCCTGAGTAGCGCGAAAGTCTATGCCGAGCAAGTCGCGCACGGTGTTGGCGTATTCGACACGATTCAGCCTGCGCGCCGTCACGCGGCCCGGGTCCGGTTTTGCCTTTTGGTCAACTTGCTCGAATAGATTTTCAATCCATTGGATGACCGCCTGGGTTTCAGTTTCATTCGGACGCGGCATGCCTTTGGGTGGCATCTCGCCCGACCGAATCTTCTTCGCCACCTCCTCCCATCGCTGCCGATCCTGAATGATTGAGGCGACAGTTGAATAGCCCTCGAGATTCAGGCCGCCAGTCTTCATCTCCGCGTTGTGACACCCGATGCAGTGCTCGGCCATGAATGGTCGCACGGATTTCTCGAAACCGGCGTCGCGCTGCGCCTGACGCGCCTGACGCGCAGGCCACGGCGCCGCCAGCCAGAAAAGGGCGAACATAGACGCGATGATCGTGATTCGTAACGTATTTTTCCCTCTCATAAGATCATCTGGTTTCTTGATTTTATTACTTTCAAGCAAAAACGCGTCTACCGCCATTTCGGTTTCACTTATTAGCCACAGAGACACAGAGACACAGAGACAGGGAGAGACCAAATTGATGATTAGAATCACTCTCTTCGTCTCTCTATCTCTCCCTGTCTCTGTGTCTCTGTGTCTCTGTGGCTCTGTGGCTCTGTGGCACGCCTTAGAAGCGCCCTGTCTGTGTGAAACTCGCGCCTCCCGCTTTGTAGTTTACAGTGTAGGCGTCATCGCCCATCGGGTGGTGGTTTCCGGAGCCGCCGGTTTGAGCGGCGAACGCGAAACCGCTCCCCGGTCTCAGCGTCTGCCCCGGCGCCAAGGTGAACTGATACGTCAGAGTCGTCGCGTCGCCGCTATGGCTCTGCAATATCTGCCCGCCGCCAACGTTGTTGTATTGGCCACTGTGGTTCAAGCCGGCGGTGCGCTGGATTCTGATCGTGACCGACAACGCGGTGATGTCTACGTCTCCATTGTTGTCCAGGCGGACGACCTGCTCATTGTACCAGGGAGTGTTCGCGTAAACGACCGGAGTCACTGCGCAACCTCCGTTTGGTCCGTGGCTGTCTCCCTGGATGATCCCTCGGCCGTTGGTCCCTATGTAGACTCGCCCGTATACGCGAGGATCTCCCGTGATGGTCGCTCCTGCGGTTGCGAACTGATGCTGATCGTCGTTGATCCGTACCCACGATGACCCGGCGTCGTCCGACCGGAAGACGCCTTGAATCCCATCGACCTGGGCAAGAGCATAGATGGCCGGATAGCCTCGGCGCGGAGCCGCCTTTCCGAAGCCGATAGCGTCTGCGACTTCCACATTCCCGAGCCTGGTGAATGTCGCGCCGCCATCT
>DATCXQ010000303.1:0-21815 GCA_036565725.1 Blastocatellia bacterium | reverse complement strand
GGGCGACGGGGGGAATTTTTCGCCCCGTCGCCCCGTCGCCCCGTCGCCCAGTCTATATATCTCTCTGTCCCTCTGTCTCTCCGTCTTTCTGTCCCTGACGGTCTTCGCCCAATCGGGTCGCAAGCCTCAGGGACAACAGCCGCAGCCAGGGGAAAAACCCTTGGTCAGAATCGAGACGCGCGAGGTCGCTGTGCCGGTCATCGCCTATGGTCCCGAGGGGAATTACGTCAACGACCTGAAGCCGAAGGACGTGCTGGTGCTCGAAGAGGGAGAGGCGCGGCAGGTGACGAGCCTGAAGCGCGACTCGGCCAACATCGTCCTGATTCTGGACTCGGCCAACGAAATCGGCACGTTTAAAAACGGCGCGACCGAACGTTTCGACAAACCCGACGCCCCGATCTGGGAAAAGGGGGCGAATTACAAAGTCGTCCGAGGCCCAACGCAGTGGGAGTTCGCCAACCAGTTCGTCTCCGGCCTTTCGCCGAACGACAAGATCGCGATCATTCAATACGCCGAGAAGGCGCAGTTGATTCAGGACTGGACGAGCGACCGCGATCAGGCGACGCGCTCGATCAGCTCGAAATACCGCGTCGGCATGATGTCCAGTTATTACGATGCGCTGAAGCTGGCCGCCGACAAGTTACAATCGCGTCCAGAGGGTCGGCGCGTCGTGGTTTTGATCAGCGACGGCCTTGATTCGAACAGCAAGATCACCAGGTCGAAAGCGATTCAGGCGCTGGAGAAGACGCGGGCCACGGTCTTCGTCATCGGCTGGGCCGAGGCGCTTCGCCGTGAGATCGAGTTGAACATAAGATATATGAACTCCAACGAAGTCGCAGGCACGCGCCTCTACAAGCGAACGGCGGAATTGCGCCGGCATCTTTCACAATTGCAATTCGCGATCGCTGAACTGAGTCAATTGGCCGAAAACAGCGGCGGAGAGATGATATTGCCGCCGACCCACGAAGATCTGATCAAGGCCAACAAGAACGTCAACGCCGAAATCGGCGCGCAATACACTCTCTCATTCCTTACTGATAACGCGCCGAGCCTGGAAGACAAGCGGTCGATCGAAGTGCTGGCCGCGCGCCCTGGGCTGACCGTGCGCTCGCGACGCAGCTACTTGCTCGGCGCCGAAGGCGAAAAAGTGAAAAGTGAGAGGTAATGACTACTGAGGATCGGGAAAGACTGACCAGGGCGTACAAGCGCGCCGGCATAGGGTTGGCTCTCGGCGCGCTGCTCTGGACGGCTGGGCTGCTGTTCAGGTGGCGTCCCGAAGAGGGGAAGGCGGCCTGGCTCATCCCCATTTTCGTGGCGGCCATGAGCGTGCTCTGCTTCTCGCGCTATAATCAGTACCGCAACCGCTAAATCAAAAGTTGTAATGATCAAACGTTACACATTGCCCGAAATGGGCGCCATCTGGACTGAAGAGAATAAATTCCGCAAGTGGCTAGACGTCGAAATCGCCGCCTGTCAGGCCAACGCCGAAGCCGGAAATATCCCGTCTGGCGTCGTCGACATCATCAGGGGGAAGGCTGCCTTTTCGGTCGAGCGCATCCACGAGCTTGAAAAGACGCTCGATCACGACGTAATCGCCTTCACCACCAACCTGGCCGAAAACATCGGCCCCGAAGCGCGCTGGGTGCATTACGGTCTGACCTCGTCCGACGTTGTAGACACAGCCAATGCTCTGCTGCTCGTCGAGGCGGGTGACCTGATCATCGCCAGGCTCCAGACCCTGAGCGACACCCTTAAACGCCGCGCCTACGAATTCAAAGACACGCCGATGATCGGGCGCACTCACGGCGTCCACGCCGAACCGACGACGCTGGGTCTAACCTTCGCGCTCTGGTTCGAAGAGAATCGGCGCAACGTCGACCGGATGACGAGGGCGCGGGCCGGAGTGAGTTACGGCAAGCTCTCGGGCGCTGTCGGGGCCTTCGGGAACCTCGACCCTGAGGTCGAGGAGCGGGTCTGTTTCCTGCTGGGTTTGCGCCCGGCGAGCGTTTCGACGCAGGTCATCCAACGCGACCGCTACGCCGAATTCGTCTGCGCGCTGGCGATTGTCGCCTCGTCGCTCGAAAAGATGGCCCTGCAAATCCGCCACTGGCAGCGCACCGAAGTCCGCGAGGCCCACGAATATTTCAAGCCCGGCCAGAAAGGCTCTTCCGCGATGCCCCACAAACGCAACCCGATCCTCTCAGAGCGGATCTGCGGGATGGCGCGCGTAGTTCGCGGTTACGCCGTCGCGGCGCTCGAAAACAACGCGCTATGGCACGAACGCGACATCTCGCATTCGTCCGCCGAGCGGATCATCCTGCCCGACGCCTGCATCGGGGTCGATTACATGCTGGCCAAGGCCGACTCACTGCTCTCGACTCTAGTGGTCAAGCCGGAGCGGATGCTGGAGAATTTGAACGCGACGCGCGGGCTGGTCTTTTCGGGACAACTGCTGCTGGAACTGGCGGCGGCGGGCGTTCAGCGAGAGGAGGCTTACTACTGGGTGCAGCGCAACGCGCTGAAATCCTGGGACGAGGGGCTGGATTTCTGCGAGCTGGTCAAACAAGACCCGGACATTACATCGAAGCTGTCGCCTGAGCAAATAGAAATGGTCTTCGACGTGCGAGCGCGGCTGAAGAACGTCGATCGCGTCTTTGACCGCGTCTTCGGCGGCATGGATAAATACAGAGGCGCGCTGCCGGCGCGGAAATCGGAATAGCTTACGTTATTGAGATAAACACTTTCGACCTGTGCGGACCAAATCATCGTGTGTAGGAAAGTATTTGATTCCGCTGCGCCTCCGGGACGAAATTCAGAATCGTTTGCACAGGTCGAGCATTTATAGAAGGAAGAGAACAGATGCTGGCTAAAGTTTACGTGACGTTGAAAAACGGAGTGCTCGATCCACAGGGCAAAGCGATCCATCACGCCGCCGAGACCATCGGCTATCGCGGCATCGCCGACGTGCGGCAGGGGAAATATTTCGAGATCAAACTGGACGAATCGGTTGACGAGGCTAGCGCCCGCGCGGAGATCGAAAAGTTCGCGCACGACGTTTTGTCGAATCCGGTGATCGAGGATTATCGGGTGGAAATAGTTGAGTAACGACGCGGTGGGCGCTGTTCTATCGTGTCGATCTTTTCCCAGGCTTGCTCTTATGTGATTGATCGGGGCGTATAGGGCCATTAATAGTCGTGATCTTGATTGTATATTTCTCCAGCCGCTTTGCGTCTCTAATGATCCCATTGATCCACATCTCTCCACCTGGCATGGCGACTCCTTGCCAATTTGCCCACAAATCTTTCACTTCGGTTTGCGAAATGACCTGCTTGAAGGTCTCGTCAAATACTTGGTCATACTTGCTCAAGAGGTCTGCTTCGCTCTTTATGTTCATTCTACGACCGGACGCCAGATAAAACCCTAACGGGAACGCAATTAGAGATGCGACTTTCTTTTTGTCGTTCTTGGCAACGGCCTCTTTAAATGAGATGAAAAATTGTTCGACCTCATGATCATCTAACCCGGCAAGGGAGAATTTTCCTCAGCTTTGAGCAGGGGCCTGAGACAGAGCTGATATACGAGGAAAAAGCGCCAGTAGAAGGATGGCCACCAGGGTTTTCATAAACCTTTTACTTATTCCTATGGCTTCATTGTCACCGCGAGAGCCAGATTATATCTTCTTCGGCGGATGCCAGCCTTTATAGCGCAACTGAATGGTCGCGTCTGCGGATGAGATGAGCAGCAGCCGTTTGTTGATCGGGTTGATGCCTTCGGGGTAATAGGTAAGTTGATAGCGGTTGTTGCGGAGTTCGTCGCAAATGTTTTTGACCGACTCTTTAACTTCGTCGTCCATCGAATAGATTTTGCCGCCAGTGCCTTCGGTCAATTGTTTCAGGGCTTCGGCGGGTTTGGGCGCGTCTTTCCTGAGCGCTCCGCGCGTGCGATCTTTCACCTGGACGGCGTATACCGTGACATTTTCGTCCTGCAACTTCGACAGCAGTTCGTCGAATTTGATCTTACTGTCGCGGTCGAGTCCGTCGCCCACGATGACGATCACACGCTTTGAAAACCCGACTTCGGGCCTCAGCACGTCTTCCATCACGACGTTGAGCGCGTCGAACAGCCGGGGCGAGTCGGTTTTCCGGAGGAGCGACAGGGTGTTCTGCAACTGCTTCGGGTCGTCGGTGAACTCGGTGATGACTTCGGGTTTGGTGTCGTAACCGATGACCATCACCTTGTCGCCTTCGTAAATTTCGGGCGCGAAGGCGGCGGGCACCCCTGCCAGCTTCTTCGTGTCCGATTGCAAGGTGAGCGAATTGTCCATCAGCACGACGACGCGGGCGGGCGTCGGATCGGGCGCGAACGCTTGAATTTCCTGCCGCACTCCGCCGTCGTAAAACTCGAGCGCCTGCTTCGGGATGATCTTTTCTTCTTCCTCTTTTTTGAGGGCGTCGCCGCTGAGAAGCGACCTGGGTTTGTTCGGGTCATCGACGCGATGCGCGAAGACGCTGACGACGGTGACGCGTCTGCCCGACACCGGGGTGCGGCCCGATTGCGCCGCGCTGGTGGCGTGGAAATAGAAAAGCCACAGGGCCACAAATGAGCAGAGCAGCAATGAAGCCGCTGTTATTCTCTTCCTTGTTCCTCTGTGTCTACGTTTCTCTGTGGCTTCTATCATCGCTTTAATCCATCACTTCCGCGACTTCAGTTGTCGCACATCCCGGTAGCGCATCCGCCGCCGGTCGCCGCGCAGGTCCCCGTCGCGGCCTCTTTCTTATCGCTCTTATCGCTCTTATCGCTTTTATCGCTTTTATCGCTCTTATCGCTCTTATCGGTTTTCTCCGATTTTTCAGCCTTGCCCCGGCTGGTGTAATCGCTCACGTACCAGCCAGAGCCTTTCAGTTGAAAACTGGTCTGCGAAAAGATTTTTTCCAGTTTGCCTTTGCATTCAGGGCAACGAGTCAGAGGCTTGTCGCTCATCTTCTGCATCACTTCCAGATGACGCCCGCATTTCTGACAGGTGTATTCGTAAATCGGCATATCTTTTTTCCTACCTCCTGGTTCACTGCATCAGTACCGCGAGCGGTGGCGAGCGGTCCTCCCGAGCGGGCCGATTATTAGAGCGCCGCTCGCTACCGCTCGCGGTACTGATTTTCAGGGAAAAATTTATCACAACTTCGCTGGCGCAAACAACGCGACACGAATTAGCCTTGGTTGAGCTTGTCGCAGCGCGTCGATTTGTTGGAAAATCGGCGCGGACGATAATCTTCGGAATCACAAACACCAGATCGCAAAGACCAGGAGAATCACAAATGACGCCTCAAAGTCTTCGCCTGTCAGTGTCTCTGTCACTGATCGCTTCGCTTGTAATTTTAGCCGTCGCCCAAAACCGTTCAGACACTTTCCGACCTACGGTGCGTGGCGTGCGCGCCGTCGTCGCGGGCGGCCATCCGCTCGTGGCCGAAGCCGGCCTGAGAATGTTGCATCGCGGCGGCAACGCGGTTGACGCGGGTGTGGCGGCGGTTTTGGCCGGTTCGGTCATCGAATTTTCGCACTTCGGCTTCGGCGGTGAAGTCCCGGTGATCATCAAGCCGGCGAACAAGCCCGTCATCACAATTAACGGGCAGGGGCAGGCGCCCGAGCTTGCGACGCGCGAGTTTTTCGAAAAGCGGGCGTCCCAGAGCGGCGACGACGCGGGGCGCGGCGGATCGAAGCCGCCGCCGATCCCTTCGACCGGGCCGCTTGCCGCGACCGTCCCCGGCGTGCTCGACGCGATGATCGTTGCGCTCGACAACTACGGCACGCTGAAGCTGGCCGAAGTGATGCAGCCGGCCATCGAACTGGCCGACGCCTTTCCGATTGACGAAATGCGCGTGAACTACATCCGCAACACGCGGCGGGTTTACGAGCAATGGCCGGCCTCGGGCGCCGTCTTTTTGCCTAACGGGCAGGAGCCGAAGGTCGGCGACATCTTCGTTCAAAAAGACCTGGCGCGGACGCTGCGCGAGCTGGTCGGCGTGGAAAAGAAGAACGCGCGCCGTGGCCGTCACGGGGCGCTCGAAGCCGTGCGTGACTATTTCTATCGGGGCCCGCTGGCCAAACGTTACTGCGACGCGATAGAAAAAGCCGGAGGACTGATGCGCGCGAGTGACATGGCCAAATTCCGCGCCGAGATCGACCAGCCTACCAAAGTCGTTTATCGCGGTTATGAAGTTTACAAGGTCGGTTTCTGGGCGCAGGGGCCGGCGATGCTCGAAACGCTCAACCTGCTGGAAGGTTATGACCTGAAGGCGATGGGTCACAACTCGCCGGATTACATTCACACCCTGACTGAAGCGATCAAACTGGCCTTCGCCGACCGCGACCGCTGGTACGGCGACCCGCGGTTTGTGAAAGTCCCCGGCGCCGAGTTGCTGGCGAAAGATTACGCCGATCTACGGCGACCGCTGATTGATCCGAAATCGGCCTCGATGGATCAGCGTCCTGGCGACCCGGTCAATAAAAAATCCCTGGCGGAAATGATCAGCGTCTATTCGTATGACATCCCCGAAGCCGAGCGCGCGAGCGATACCACATGTGTCAACGTGATTGACGCCGCCGGAAATGTCTTTTCGGCCACTCCGAGCGGCGCGTGGCTCCCGAGCTTCATCGCCGGCGACACCGGCATCCCGATCTCTTCGCGCATGCAGAGCTTCCTGCTCACGCCAGATCACCCGAACGAATTGAAGCCGGGCAAACGCCCGCGCATCACGCTCTCGCCTACGCTGGTCTTGAAAGAGGGCCTGCCCTTCGCTGCGCTATCGACCCCTGGCGGCGACAATCAGGATCAGGCCCTCACACAGGTGTTGCTCAACGTCATCGAATTCGGAATGAATCCGCAAGAGGCGGTCGAGGCGGCGCGCTTCGATACCGCGCACTTCGTCAGCTCCTTCGCCGACCATAAATTCAGCCCCGGCAGTTTGACTCTCGAAAAACGATTCGGCGAACAAATAATCGATGAGATGAAAAAGCGCGGCCACAAGGTCGAAGTGAGCGAAAACTTCGCTCCGGTCTCCGCGCCGACGATCGTCATTTACGACCCGAAGAGAAGACTGATCCAGGCCGGCTCGGACGTGCGGCGCGGGCGTTACGCCATGGGATGGTGAACAAACGCGCGGTTTGACAGGCCTTCCGCACGCCAATAGAATCGGCGCTACAGGCAGTGGCGGGCGGCGCTCCAACGATCAACTTGCTTGGGGGCTCGCTCGCGGCGCCGATTCATTTTTAACGAGGCGTTTTGCGATGGGCGTTAGTCCTGATCTTCTGGAAATACTGCGGTGTCCGGCCTGCAAATCGAAAGTTGAATTGAACCCCGACGGCGGCGGATTGAAATGCGTGAGCTGTCGTCGCGTCTACCCGATCCGCGACGAGATCCCGGTCATGCTGATTGACGAGGCGGTAATCGAGGAAGAAGATGTTAAGGCTGGCTGAGCGCCTCGTTTTCCATTTTCCATTTTACGCTTGTCATTTGTCATTGCGATAAGGCGCAACTCCGGCAATGACAAATGGAAAATGTCGGCTGTCATATGGAAAATGATGTCTGACCCTCTGTTTCAACGGCTCCCTGAAAATTCGCGCGCGCTCTTCATTCGCATTCGCAACCTGGGCGAGGCGGTCTTGGACACGGCGAACCTGCGCGCGCTGAAACATTTCAGGCCCGATCTGCGGATCGCGACCCTGGTCGAGGCGACTTACGCGGATCTTTACGCCGCCGACCCTCAGATTGAAGTTATCCCGCTGCCCAGAAGCGAAAAAAACCGTCGCAGTTCATTGGCCGCGCGTTTGAGCGCGATCGGCCGGATCCGAGGCCTCAATTTCGACGCTGTAGTCAATCTGCACGGCGGCCCGACCAGCGCGCAATTGACATTCCTGAGCGGGGCGAGGCATCGTGTGGGGGCAGGCCATTTCCGCAGCGGCTATGCGTATAACCTGCGAATTCCGCCTGCCGAAGAGATTCTGGGCAGGAAGGACCTGCACACAGTCGAGTATCAGTTCGGGCAGTTCAAATGGCTCGGATTGCCCGGCGGCGAGCCTGAACCGACGCGCTTATACGTCGCGCCGCAGTTTCGCCGATCGGCGTTCGCCGCCCTGGGCGAGGCCGGCATCGATCCCGAAAGGCCTTACGTCGCGCTCGCGCCGACCAACGAGTTTTATACCAAACGCTGGCCGCCTGAGCGCTATGCGGCGGTCGCCGACGCTCTCGTCGCGCGAGGATTTCAAATCGTGATGACTGGGGCGCCGACCGCTGAGCAGCGGGCGCAGTTGGCTGACACTCAGGCGGCGTCGAAACATCATTTGGCCTGCTTGAGTTCGCTCGGCGTCGGCGAGTTGGTCGCGGTGATCGCTGGCGCAAAACTCTTCGTCGGCAATGACAGCGGCCCGGCGCACATCGCGGCCGCGGTCAGGACGCCGCTGGTGGCGATCTTCGGCCCGGCGAGCGCGGTTCGGTGGAAACCGTGGGGCGCGCCGTCCGCCCTGGTTCAAAACTATTTCCCGTGCAATCCTTGCGCGATGTACACCTGCGAAGCTTTCGACGAACCCGAGTGCATCCGGTCGATCACGATGGGTCAGGTGATGGAAGCTATTGACCGACTGTTGTGAAATTAAATGATGGATTATCAGCGCACTCAACAAATCATCGGTAAATTCCCCGACCTGCGGATAGTCACGGTCGGCGATCTGATGCTCGACGAATTCATTTGGGGAGAGGCGCGCCGCATCTCTCCCGAAGCCCCGGCGCCGGTGGTCGAGGTCAAACGCGAGACCTGGCATCTGGGCGGGGCGGGCAACGTCATTTCGAACCTGCTGGAACTCGGCGCTCGCGCGGTCCCGATCGGCGTCGTCGGGGCTGACGATGCGGCGAAGATGTTGCGCGACCGCTTCGCCGAACGGAACGCCAGGGTTGACGGCGTCATCACGGACGCCTTCCGCCCGACGACGCGCAAGACGCGTGTCGTCGCGCACAGCGGACGCCAGTATCAGCAGATTGTTCGGACGGACCGCGAAGATCGTTCGCCGGTCTCAGGCGGCGTCGAAGACCGGATAATCGCCGCATTCAATCAGGCCGTATCGAGCGCCGACGCCGTGATCGTCTCCGATTACGAGAAGGGCCTGTTGACGCCTCGCGTGCTGAGCGCCGTGATCGGATCGGCGCGGTCGCGGGCCAAACTGGTTTGCGTCGATCCGAAGATCAGAAACTTCGCTCACTACCGCGAGGTCGATGTGATCACGCCGAATCAGAACGAGGCTGAACGCGCGAGCGGCGTCGAGATCACTGACGAGACGTCCCTGGGCGCGGCCGCCAAGCGGATTCGCGATATGACCGCCTGCAAAAATGTGCTGATCACTCGCGGCGAATTCGGAATGAGCCTGCTCGGCGCGGAAGAAGAGATGACGCACATAGCGACCACGGCGCGTGAAGTTTATGACGTGACCGGCGCCGGCGACACCGTAATAGCTACGCTCGCGCTCGCGCTCGCGTCAGGCGCGAAACTGAACGAAGCCGCGATCATTGCCAATTGCGCCGCGGGCATCGTCGTGGGCAAAGTTGGCGTCGCCGCCGTGTCGCGCGATGAATTGCTAGCCGCGCTGAGACAATGATCAAATATATTCTCTAAATCGAAACAGGCGAGATTGGTGTTTGCGGCAAAGAAGGCGTCAATAGAACGCGGATGACGCGGACAGGCGCTGATAATCACGGATAAAACCAAAAAAGATCAGCGTCAATCCGCTCTATCAGCGTCATCCGCGTTCTATTGACCCGTACACTGATCTGAAATCCGCTCTAGTTTACAGAGTTGCTTGCTTAAGCGCGCGGTAGCGTTGACGGCTGATATGATGGTCAGACTTTTTCTCATTGTTACTGCAGCCGCTTGTTTACGCGAGTAGTATTGTTAACAACTGAAGCGATAATTAGACATTTTCTCTAACCCATGTCTTTCTAATTTTCTCTAAAAAGTGTCCCAAAAGCGCGAAAAACGCCGTAAAAGACGATACAAATCGAATAGCTCATTTTGTATCTTTTTCGGTCAAATAGTGTCTCTAATATTCAACTGTCAATAGCCTCACAATATTTTTTTCCCTCCTAAATCTGGTGTGAGGCGCGTGTTAAGTCGCTACTCGAAATGGGGCGCCGGCGTTCAAAATTTCGGATATATAATCCGCGCCGTTCTGCTGAAGGGTCAGTGACGATGAATGGATTACAAATCAACTTAAAAGTTCTCACTCGATCAACGATGGAATTCCTTCAATGATGGAATTAGGTCGAGCTTTAATGTGTCTGATCAACACTGGGGAGAACGTTGATTTGAAGTTGGTCTTCAACCCCCAACAAGGAGAAGAATTGATCCTATGCGCTCCGCTTTAAACAGATCTTTAGGAATAGCCTGTATAACTACGTTCTTTCAATTAAGCTCCATGGCGCAGAATCCAGCGATTCCGCAGGCTCAATCACTGCAGCCAGCCGCATCTTCCGGCGTTACTTCTACTACATCTGCATCTGAATTACCCGACATTAGCAAACCCGGCAAACCTAAATTGGATGCCCGAGCGTCTTTGGCCTCTGAGAGGACTTCTGAAAACAGGTACGCCGCGCTCGCGTTCCCGGTATTGAGGCCCAAATCATCTCCAGTATCTGAGAAAGGTTTGGAGAAGACTCAGGACACAGCTTCTGGCAGGATCGCGCGTGAAGTCAACGCCGAGATCAGGACTCGCTCCTGGACGATTCCGCCGCTTGCGACTCGGAAAAGGGTCGCGGGCGAAGCCGGAGCAGAGAGCATGATCCGCGCCGCAATCACAGAGCCTAAAATCTCGTTGAATAATCCTTCAATCCGGCTCAGAGTCATTCCTAGCGAATCAAAATTGAATGGCAGCCTGTTCACCAGTCCGAGCATGAATATTTTGGGACCTCCGACTAATTTCCAGGCGACTGCTTACGCGCTGCGCGGAATCACCGCCAGCGGAATCTATGTCCGACGTGGAGTGATCGCCGCCGATCCGCGAGTGATCCCGATCGGCTCCGTCGTGCAACTTGTCACGCCGGGATACTCAGGCATTTACACCGTTCAAGACACCGGCCGTTTAATCAAAGGCAAGATCGTTGATGTGTGGCTTCCCTCGACGCGCGAGGCGCGATTTTTCGGACGCCGCAGCATAAAACTGCATGTTCTGCGCTGGGGCAAAAAGCGTCGCAGCCAGATATAAAAACGAACGTCAAGGATCGAAGATCGAGGGTCGAGCGCCGAAGGTCGAGGATTGAAAATAGCAATTTCAATCCTCGACCTTCGGCGCTTGACCCTTTTGGTTTTAGCGGCTGATTTTCTTTTGCGCGAGCCTCGATTATCATCGAGCTTATGAAGAAATCGGGCAATCAGACTTCGATCCTCGACCCTCGATCTTCGATCCTCGATTCTTCGCCCCCTCTGGTCGAGGTCACGCGCGGCCCGTTGGTTGAGTCGCGCCATCGCGGATTCATCGCCGTGGTCGACGCGACGGGCGCCGTCGTCGCGGGCCTTGGCGAAATCGGAACTCCGGCCTGGTTTCGTTCCGCCGCAAAACCCTTTCAGACAATCCCGATCATCACGAGCGGCGCGGCGGCTCGTTACCAATTCACCCCGCGCGAACTGGCCGTGATCATCGGTTCGCACAGCGGCGAAAGCGCACACCTCGAAACAGTCCTTTCAATACTGAACAAAATCGCGCTGGACGAATCGGCGTTGAAGTGCGGCGCTCACATGCCGTTTGACGACGCTTCCGCGAAACGGCTTCGCGCGGAAAACATCGAGCCTCGCGCGCTGCACAACAACTGTTCGGGCAAACACGCCGGGATGCTCGCGTTTGCGAAGCACATCGGCGAGCCGTTGGATAATTACCTCGATCCCGATCATCAGGTTCAACGACGGATTCGCTCGACGCTCGCGCGTTTCGCCGATGCGCCAATTGACGATATCAAGGTGGCGGTCGATGGATGCGGCGCGCCGGTCTTCGGCTTGAGCGTAGAGGCCATGGCGCGAAGTTACGCGCGGCTCGCAGGCGCCCGACATGCGGGTATCGAGCCGGAGTTGGCCGAGGCCGCCGGCGCCGTGGTCAGCGCGATGATCGAACACCCCGAAATGGTGGGCGGGACGCGCGACCGACTCGACACCGACCTGATGCTCGTCGCGCAAGGCGAGATCATTTCAAAAGTCGGGGCAGAAGGGGCCCATTTGCTGGGCGTGAAGCCGAACGAGCGCTACCCTAAGGGGCTGGGCATCGCTGTCAAGATCGAAGACGGAGATGTCCGCCGCGCGCGCGACCCCGTGGTGATCGAAACATTGCGGCAGCTCGGGTTGCTCGACGACGTCCAACTCGCGTCGCTCGCGCATTACGCGCGGTCGACAATCTTCAATCATAGCAAGGTCGAAGTCGGCGAGGTGAGAACCTGTTTCAAACTTTAACAAAAATGCCACAGAGACACCGCAGACACAGAGGAAGAGAGATATTTGAGAAAGTCTCTTTTTTCTTTCTACTCTGTGTCTCTGTGTCTGCGGTGGCGTTTTAGATCTGATGAACTCTGAAATTCGCAAACTTTTTCCTGTTACTCAAAACTACGTCTACTTCAATCACGCGGCGGTCTGCCCGATTTCAATCCCTGTTTACGAAAGGATGCAACGACACGCGCGCGACGTGATGGAGAACGGCGCGGTCCATTACCGCGAGTGGCTCACCGCGATCAAAAAGACACGCGAGCTGGCGGCCCGGTTGATCAACGCCAAGCCGGACGAGATAGCCTTCGCGCCGGACACCTCGGCGGGGCTGGCGATGATCGCGAACGGCGTCGATTGGCGCGAAGGGGACAACGTCGTCACCGCCGATTGCGAATTCCCGGCCAACGTCGTCCCGTGGATGCGGATCAAACGCGAATTCGGCGTAGAGGTGAAAATGGCGCGCGAACGCGATTGCCGCCTTGAGACCGAAGAGATTCTGAATCTGATCGACGAACGCACCCGCGTCGTAGCCTTGAGCTTCGTCGAATTCGGCAGCGGGTTTCGCAACGACCTGGCCGCGATCGGCCGTCACTGCCGCGATCGCGACGTTCTGTTCGTCGTGGACGCGATACAGGGTCTGGGCGCGCTCGGACTCGACGTCGAGGCCTGCGCGATAGACGCGCTCTCGGCGGACGCCCATAAGTTTCTACTCGGCCCCGAGGGGGTGGCGCTGTTTTATGTTTCCCGCCGCGCCATGGAGCGAGTGAAGCCGACCCTGGTCGGGTGGCTTTCAGTGAACAACCCCGAAGATTATTTGAATTACGATCAGCCTTACGCGCCCAGCGCGAGACGTTTCGAAGCCGGCGCCTTGAACACCGTGGGCGTGGCGGGATTAGGGGCGGCGATTGAATTGTTCCTGCAAATCGGCCTCGAGAAGATCGAAAGCCATTTGCTCGACCTCGGCGATTATCTTTGCGAACGCCTCAGGGAAAGATTGATGGATCGCGGCTATCGCGTGGCCAGTTCGCGCAGGGACGGAGAGAAATCGGCGATCATCTGCCTCCAGCACGAAAAATATTCAGCCCAGGAACTCTGTCATCTTTTGGACGATCGTCGTATCATTACAACGGCCCGGTTAGGTAGGTTGCGGATCTCGCCTCATTTCTACAACACGCGGGAAGAGATCGACCTGCTGATCGAGGCTTTGCCGGCCTGAGCCATTCTCAGCAAGCGCTGATTCGCCGCCCGCCTGACGCGGGTGGCTGCTCGCCCAAATTGAAAACGCATCACACCAAGGAGAACACTCGCATGGACAAAGAGACCACTATCATCATCATCGCCCAAAACGGCCTTAGGACCGCCTCCAGCCTGTTCACCGTCAAGGCGGTTAAACTTGAAAAACAGGCTGGAAAGGCCAAAGACTCGGCTGCCAAGAACAAGCTGACAAGAGAAGCTGCCAGCACCAAGAAGTTGGCGGCTATTCTGATCGCGGCTGACGAAGGCCTTACCGCCTACATGCGCGAAAATGGGTCTGAATAGTGGAAGGGTGAACAGTGCGCGACATGGCTTCGTAGTCCCACCTTCAGGCGAAAGGTTTGGCGCCCGAACCCCTTTCGACTGAAGGCGGGACTACGAGCTTATCTGGTCTGCGGCGCGATGTATCTCACCGCAGGAAGCTCAACCAAAGCCGCGAGCTTCTCGACCGGCAATCGACCGATGATCAATTTCGACGATTGCGGATCGAGCAGCGTTTCGAAGCCGAGCTTCTTCAACTGATTCATGGTCTCAGCCGACTTGTCAATCAGCCAGACTTGAATCTCGGCCTTGCCGTCGCGCGTAAATTTCAATTCTTCCGCGCCCGGCTTCGCGTCTTTGTTATTCAGTCGTTCGATCACTGCGATGACCGCCGGATGGAGTTTGGCGCGCAATTGCTCCTTGAATTGTTCTCCGGTCAGCTGCGTCATCGGTACGATCTCGCCAGACGTAGCGTTCATGCCCGTATCGAAGTTGAAGGTCAGGATTCCTTGAGTCTTCACCGGTACGCCGGAAAGTTCCGTGGGCTTGAAGCGCCATTGTTTCGCCGCTTGGAGAGCGGCGTCGTTGAACAGGGGGTGGCTGCGGATGATTTGCGCATTGATCACTTCGCCGCTTTCATTGATCGTGATCTGGACTAGAACTACGCCACTTGCTTTAGCGGTTCTGGCTATCGCCGGATAAGCAGGCTGAACTTTCTTGGTCGCGCTGCCTTGCAAGACTTCGCCCGATGCTGCGACGGTTGAGCCAACCGACAGTTGCGGCGGAGCAACTTTGGGTGGCGGAGGGGGGGGCGGTGCTGGCGGAGGCGGGAGAGCGGTTCCACCTCCCAATCGCGCCGAAGCGCCTCCAAGATTGCCTCCAACACCAGGGCCGTAGCCTGCGCCTTTGCCTGGGCCGATACCGGCGCCTTTGCCGTAACCGGCGCCGCTGGCTACGCGCCTGGGTTTTGCCGCCACTCTGCTCCTCGAATAAACGTTAGCGAGGTTCAACTGGTGGCGGCCAAGCACTTGTTGAACAGTTTTCAAATCTCCCCTTAGCGACTCGTTCACTCCAAACACTCCCTCGTGGCTCATGCCCTCCGGCATCTCCACTGGCACATCGATCCGTCGCGGTTGACCGCCGTCGGTTACGATCGTCTCTTCGACCGCGACGAACGACGTGAACTGCGTCATCAACCGGTATTCCAATCCGAGCTGAGTGATCGCTTCGCGCATGTCAGGTTGCGGATCGTCATTTTGAATTCCGGCGTAATCCTGGCTCATCAGGTCGTCAATTCGCGTACGCGCCCAGAGCGTCGCCATCGAGTCATGTTCGGTTTGCGATTCTGGTAGTTCGACTGGAATCTCTTTTACGAAATTTTGGCCGGCCAGATTGCCGCGCAATCGAATCACGCCTCGCGCGGCCGATGTGTATCGTCCGGTCAGGATCAACGGCTTCACGCTGAATAGGTCGGGAATGCGCTTCGGATAAACGTCGGCGACGGGCAATCCCGCCCAGTCAATTTCGATGTCGGTCAGCAGCGGGTTGCGTATTCGTTCGTGAAAGCGACGAGCCGCGGCCGAACCGTCATCTTCCAGCGTCACATATTCGGCTTCGCCTCGACCGTGTTCGGCCATTTTGTCCAGCAGGAAACGGTTCGGCGACGAGCCGATGCCGAACGCGAAGACGCGCGCGTTCGGGTGTTTTTGGATTTCGGAAATGATCTCCATCTCGTTGCCGACCTCTCCGTCAGTCATGAAGCAGACTATGCGGACATGGTCTTGTTCGTCAGACGAGGCGAGCGCGGCGCGAATGGCGTCCATCATCTCGGTCCCGCCCGAGCCTTGACGGGACGCGAGAAAACGCTGCGCCAGTTGCAGGTTTTCTCGCGTCGCTCGGACTGGCTGAGGAAACAAAACGTGAGTGTCGCCGGAAAAGGTAATCAGGTTGAAGGTGTCCTCGGGGTAGAGGTTGTTGAGCGCGAGCTTCATCGTCTCCTTCGCTTTTTCAATAGGGAAGCCTTCCATCGAGCCCGAAGTGTCGAGCACGAAGACCAATTCTTTCGGTGTGACGTCGGCGGCGGTCACACGCTCCGGCGGCTGCAGGATCAACGTGAAGAAGCCTCCCTGCGCCCCGCGATGCGTCATAACCGCGTCGGAAATCTTCTTGCCCGCGACGTCGAACTTGAGGATGAAGTCTTTGTTCGGAATCGTCGCCTGGTCTTTCAGGCGCACGACGGCGCGATGAGTG
Organism: Blastocatellia bacterium; assembly: GCA_036565725.1. Classification (GTDB taxonomy): domain Bacteria; phylum Acidobacteriota; class Blastocatellia; order RBC074; family RBC074; genus JAJVID01. Next base: position 5,547 of record DATCXQ010000303.1, on the reverse strand, counting down.
TCTGTCCTGGCGAGATCGACTTCGTGGAGCCTGGATTGCAACCCGTCGATCGGGACGCCGGCGTCGAGGTTGACCTCGATCGAGATGTCGTGGCCCGCGCGCATGCCCTTGGGAACGACCCTCGGCGTAATACGCGAGGCGTCGGGAACCTTGTTCGTGTCCGGCGCCCAGCCGCCTCCCCGCTTACCAGTCGGCCGGCCCGGGATGTAGCGCGGGCCGACTACCATCGGAAAAACGAATTCATAAGTTCCGGCCTCGTACTTCAGAAATTCGACGTAACTTATCGTGATCTTCACCTCGGCGCCGGGAGCGATATTCGCCACCGATTGAGTGAAGATGTTGGGGCGCTCCTGATCGAGCAGGCTGGCGGTCTGTCCGGCTTCGCGCGCGGCTTCGTAAATCGCCTGAGCCTCTTCGCGGCGTTTGATTTTGCCTTTGACCGTGCGGTCGCCGACGACCATCGTCATGTCGTCGACGGCCGCCGATTGTGGGAGCGGGAAGACGTAAACAGCCTCGATCTTTTCCCGGAACGGATTGTGAAATTCTTGCGTGACGGTGACGCGGGCGAGTTGGCCGCTGACTTCGGCTTTGACGTCGGTGTGTTTGAGCGGGCATTCGGCGCGAGACCGGCCGTCAAGTCCCATCACCTGCAGCGCGCCCTGCGTGACTTTGCCGGACGTGGCCTTGACCACGCCGGAACCCTTCGCAGGGACGAGATTGACGAATGCGATCGCGACGACCAGAAAGATCGCCGCACAGATCAACGTGAGCAAAAATCTTTGTTTCATCACTCCTTCTCCATTCCGTTGACATGGACGCACTACTCCCCTGCGTCACGATGTGACGCAAAGATCGATACTTCACGAACCAAAATTGGCAAATCGCGATTTGGCTGTTTTGACGCCTGACGAGTGCGGTTGCTTCCGCAATCTTCAATTCCCTCCGTTGTCAGAACGCGTCGCGTCGCGAAAGCTTGCAGGCGAGGCCCTGAAATTTTCGAGTCGGCGCATGTGACCTCGCCTACGTCGCTGAGCCATTTGCAAGGTCGCTTGCGCAGGTCAAACGTGTTTCTTGCCGCGCTGTTTAAGGAAGAAGCTGAGCAACTCGGCCGAAGAGCCGTCCATTTCGACCGCGAAGTTATCCACTTGATCGGTGAAGTATTTGAGCAGCCATGCAGCAGGGATGCCCACTGCGAATCCGGCCGCCGTGGTCACGAGAGCTTCCGCGATACCTGGGGCCACCGCCGAGACACCAGCCCAAGCCGAGTCGCCGATTGTCGCGAAGACATCGATGACACTTAACGCAGTCCCGAACAGCCCCACTAACGGAGCGGTTTTTCCGATCGTCGCCAGGCCGGAGAGACCGCGCCTGAATTCAGCGAGTTTCATTGCGGTGGCGCGTCGCAACTCGCGCTCCGACTCGTCTAGAGTTGCTCCGGAAATTTCATTCGATAGTTGATCATCGCGTAACCTCTGCAACCCGGCGTTAACCACCACCGCCAGGTGGTTCTTCTTGTATTTGTCGGAAAGTATGATCGCGTCATCAATCTTCTGGCTCTTGAGCGATGACTCGATCTTCAGAGCGAACTCACGAGATTGATTCCTGGCCGCGCTGAAAGTCAGGGATCGCTCAACCACAATCACGATTGACCAGATTGACATAATAAGCAGAAGGAGAAACACGGCGCGCGTGCTCCATCCAATAGACCGCCAGATCCCTCCCCCGCACATATCGAAGGTCTGAGCTTCATCACTGACGCTTATCGCATTTGGGGCCGTCTCGTTTACTCTGAACGCCCCTGCGCGACTCACACCTTCCGGCGTACCCACCGGCGCGTCAATCCGCAGCGGCCGGCCGCCGTCAGTCACTGTCATCTTTTCGACCGCGCCTGTGTTTTTGGCCGGGCAGAGATTCCCGAACGCGATCGCGACAGCCAAAAAACTCGCCGTCGCGCGGATCAACGAGAGCAAAAATCTTCGTTTCATTGCTTCTTCTCCATATCGCTGACAGGGCGCACTACCCCCCTCGCGTTACGATGTGACGCCAAGCTCGACGGTTCGCGAATCAGACCGGCAAATTACGATTCGGCTGTTTTGACGCCTGACGAGAGCGGTTGGTTCCACGATCTTCCGCAAGCCGTCAGAACGCGGCGCGGCGCGGGAACCTGCTTGGGAGAGTAAAGCCCGGACAAAAAAGTAGGGAATCGGGAATGGGGAGTGGGGGGCGGGGAAAAGATACCGCTCCCCATTCCCCACTCCCTATTCCCGACTCCCAAATTCCCGTCTCGAAACGCCATGTTTGACGGCGTGAAAATCTAGTTGCTATGATGCGGGCCTACTCCCTACTCCACTCACTATTGAATTATTCAAGGAGAGCTATGTCAGACAAACCCACGGTGACCTTCGGCATCATCAAGCCCGACGCGGTGCGCGCGGGCAGCACTGGCGCAATCATTCAACGCATCACCGACAAGGGCTTCAAAATCCGCGCGATGAAGATGCTGCATATGTCGAGGCCAGTGGCCGAAGGTTTTTACGCCGTGCACCGCGAGCGCCCCTTTTTTGGCGACCTTGTCGAGTTTATGACGAGCGGCCCCAGCGTCGTGATGGCGCTGGAAAAAGACGACGCGGTGCAGGCCTGGCGCGATCTGATGGGGCCGACTGATTCGACCAAGGCGCCGAAAGGCACGATTCGAGGCGACTTCGGCAAGAACGTCGGCGAAAACGCCGTGCATGGCTCCGACTCACCTGAAAACGCGAAAATCGAATTGAGTTATTTCTTCAACGCAACCGAGTTTTGTTAATCGATTATGGCCCCGTTCGGCAAGTTGATGATCATCTTCGGCGTGGCGCTGGTCCTCATCGGCGCGCTGTTCCTGCTCGGCGACAGGCTGGCGTGGCTTCGCCTCGGGCGGCTGCCCGGCGACTTCAATTGGTCGAACCGCAGCGGTTCGGTGAAAGTCTATTTCCCGCTGATGACGATGCTGCTGCTGAGCCTGCTGCTGACGCTGGTCTTCAGGCTGCTGCGCAAATAATGAGATGGCGATTCTGGAAGCCTGCAATGTGACGCGCGAATATCGGATGAAGGCCGAGAACGTGCACGCGCTCGCCGAAGTCTCAGTGGCCGTCGAGCGCGGCGACTTCGTGGCCATTCTCGGCACGAGCGGTTCAGGAAAATCGACGCTATTGAACCTTTTCGGCGGCCTCGACCGTCCGACTTCGGGCGAGATTCTTTTCGACGGCCAGAGCCTGGCGCCGCTCTCGTCGTGGGAGATGTCGCGCTACCGCCTCCGGCGCGTCGGGATGATCTTTCAGAGCTTCAACCTGATTCCGACGATGAGCGCGCGCGAGAACGTCTCGCTCGCGCTGGCGTTCGCCGGGCTGGGCAAGGGCGAGCGGCGCAGGCGTTCGCTGGAATTGCTCGACCGTGTCGGGTTGTCGAAGCGCGCCGACCACCTCCCCTCAGAGCTATCAGGCGGCGAGCAACAGCGCGTTAGCATCGCGCGCGCCATAGCCAACGAGCCTCAAGTCCTGTTGGCGGACGAACCCACTGGCAATCTGGACAGCAGCCGCGCCGCCGAAGTGATGGGCGTGCTGGACGAAATGCGGCTGCGCGATGGCAAAACTATTGTTCTGGTGACACACGATCGGGAACTGGCGGACACATTCGCCACCCGCGTCATCAGGCTTAAAGACGGGAGAGTTGTGGATGGTGGTTAGTGGATGGTGGATGCTGATTTGTTGATGGACGGAACTGCGATCATTCAGCCCTTCACTACCCGCTAACCACCAACCACCAACCACCAACGACTATCGATCATGAAATTCGCTGACATCATCGCGCTCGCGTTGCGTAACCTCCGGCAGGCCAGACTGAGAACCTCGTTGACGGTCATCGGCGTCGTCGTAGGCGTCGCGGCGATCGTCACGATGGTCAGCTTCGGGCTGGGCTTGCAAAACAACCTCTTGAGAGACGCGCTGGCACGGATCGACCTCTTCACCTCGATCACCGTGATGGGGCCGGGGACTGACGCTCTGCTGGCGCTGCGGGATCAGAGCCAGGACGGGGCGGCGAACGATAACGGCGCCGGCGACTCGAACGGGGAGAAATCTGACGGCGCCGCGGCGCCGACGCCGGAGCCGACGCCGATGCCCACGCGCATGCTCGACGACGCGGCCATCGCCGAATTGCAGGGCCTCAGCGGCGTCAGATACGTTCTGCCGAATTTCAGCTTTTCCAGCTACGTGCGGTTCGAGGGCCGGACGCGCCGCTCCTTCATCGGCGGGGCTCCGCAAGCGATCGAATACAACCCGCGATTCAAAAAGTTCCTCGCGGGTCGTCATTTCACCGGCGCCTCCGCGCGCGAGGCGGTCGTCACCGAAAGATTCATCTCCTGGGTCAGGTCGAAGAACAAGCCCAACGGTAATCGCCGCCGCCGCCCCGGAGGACCGTTCCAGATGGCTCCGACCAGGCCGGAAGAGGAGCGGGCGCGAGAGGCAAATGGAATTCTCGGCAAGGAGATCGTCTTCCTGATCCCGCGCGAGCAGAACGCCCCGCCTTCCGCCGTCTTCGGCATCCCAATCATCGACGCCTCGTCGAGTGAAAACGGCGACTTCGCGTCGGAGTTCGGCGCTCAGTATGAAGAACTTGTCTATCGCGTCGTCGGCGTGTTGAAAGCCGAGGATGGCTTTGACATCAACAATTTCATGGAGACCGACATGTTCATCCCGCTCGACCAGGCGAAAGAGTTCCGCGAAGCCAACCGTGATCCCATGTCGCGCATCGGCGAATTCCTCGCCGGGGACACCGGCTATCAAAACGCCGAAGTCCGCGTCATAGATGTCGCCCAGGTCGAGAGCATAAAAGAAGAGATCAAGAAGCGCGGCTTCCGCGCCTGGAGCCTCACCAATCAGGTCGAGGAAGTCAAACGGGTGTTCCTGATCGTCAACAGCGCGCTGGCGCTGATCGGTGGTATCTCGCTGCTGGTCGCGTCGTTCGGCATCTCGAACACGATGATCATGTCGATCCGCGAACGGACGCGCGAAATCGGCGTCATGAAAGCCATCGGTGGGTCGGACGGCGAGATCATGCGAATCTTCTTCGTCGAGGCGAGTCTGATCGGATTGACAGGCGGGGCATTGGGCGTGCTCGGCGGATGGGGAATTGACCGCGTGGCGAACACGCTCGCCAACAGGTGGATATTGAATCAGGTGGGACAGGCGGTCCGGCGCATCGAGTTCTTCGCGATCCCGTGGTATCTCTCCACGGGCGCGATCCTGTTCGCCCTCATCATCAGCCTGATCGCAGCCATTTATCCGGCGATGCGCGCGGCCAAGGTCGATCCGATCAAGGCGCTGCGGTATGAATAGTCTGGCAAATCGGCGTTCAGGTTTTGCACAGCCAGAAGTCAACTACTCCATCTAAACGCTTGCGCGTTGTAGATGGAGCTTGCAGTTCCAAGTTTCGTATTCACGCCCGGAAGATACTTCCGAGAACGGACTGCTTCGGGCCGGTTGACTATAGGATTCGAGCGAATCCACTGCGGCC
>DATCXQ010000137.1:0-8750 GCA_036565725.1 Blastocatellia bacterium | reverse complement strand
TGCCCCTGCCGGGAAGTGTGCGCACAAGCCGGGGCAGACACATAGGTCTGCCCCTACGTTGAATTGCGTGGTTGCGGTTAATTTTCAAAGACCATCAAAGCCGGGCTAGGATCAACCGTCGCTGCGGCGACGAGGAGGTGTTGTTGCATTTATTTTTCAAACACCATAAGTCGTTACTACGTGGGTGATTTTCTGAGGAGTCGAGTTCAGCTCGCGACTGAGTTGGAGCTTTAGCTTCGGCAAGAAGCCAGATGACCGTGGACCACGCGTGCGCGGCTGCGCGGTCGTCTGAGGGCCAGCCGCTCGCGCGGCGCAGTCATTGGAGCCTTCCGGCCAAGGTCGCTACGATCATGAGGAGTTCGGACCACTCGACGGGCTTGGTAATGTACGCCTGGTAGCCGGCCTCGATGGACTTCAGGCGATCTCTACTTCCCACGTATGCCGTCAGCGCCGCCGCGGGGATCGTCCCGCCCTTCTCTTCACTCAGCTTGCGCACCTTGCGGATGAAAGCGTAGCCGTCCTCGCTTGGCATGGCTATGTCTGAAAGGATCACGTCAGGCCGCCATTCGCGGAGCGCCGATAGGCCTTCAGCGGCGGAGTCGGCGGTTCTCACTTCGGCGCCCTTGTTGATGAGCGCGAACGTGATGAGTTCGCGAGCTTCCGCCAGGTCGTCCACCACCAGCACGCGAACGCCATCGAGCGAAGGCAAATTGGTATACGACTCAGTGATGATCGAACTGCTGCGCGCTTTTCCGGACGGCGCCGCATGGTCGGCGGCAACCGGCAGCGTGATGGTAAAGGTCGTCCCACGGCCTTCTCCCTCGCTCTCCACGCGCACAGAGCCGCCGTGAAGTTCGGCCAGGTGTCGCACGATGGCCAGCCCCAACCCCAGCCCGCCATGCTGACGGGCTGATGTCGCATCCTTCTGGCGGAAGCGATCAAAGACATATGGCAGAAAGTCAGGGGTTATGCCCGGACCATCATCGATAACCGCGATCTCGATCTGAGAGTTCGCGCGCGTCAACCGCAACTCAACATGGCCCCCCTCCGGCGTGAACTTGACGGCGTTCGTGAGCAAATTCCAGATAGCTTGCTGTAAACGGTCAGGGTCGCCTAAAACCATGCCCGCCTCCGGGGCGAGTGTTGTTTTGAAGTTGACGCCCTTCTCCTCAGCGACAGGGACGATGGACTCTGCGGCGGCTTCAACGACTTTGGCGATCTCTATCCGGCTGGGTTCGATGAGAAGTTTGCCGGAGATGATGCGCGACACGTCGAGCAAATCGTCGATCAATCGGCCCTGCGCCCGCACGTTTCGCTCAATGGTGTCGAAGGCCTTCTGCGTCTTTTCCGACTGAAGTTTGCCGCTGCGCAGCATCGTTACCCAACCCAGCATGTGGTTAAGCGGCGTGCGCAACTCATGTGAGACCGTCGCCAGGAATTCGTCCTTCGCACGGCTGGCTTCTTCGGCGCGACGGCGGGCGACCTCGGCCTCGCGGCGCGCCTCCTGCTCATATATGAGCAGCCGGTCCCGCGCTTTTTCCATTCGCTTACGTTCAGCGACGTCACGAATGGTCAACACGACACCGATGACATTTCCGCGTTCGTCCTTTATCGGCGCGGCGCTTCCGTCAACCGGCGTCTCCCGCTCGTCTCTGGCGACGAGGAGGACGTTACTGGCTAGTCCGACGGAGGAGCCTTCCCGCAGGACCCTTACAACCGGGCTTTCACTCGACTGTCGCGTCTGCTCGTTGATGATCCGGAAGACTTCCGTCAGCGGCCTGCCTTCGGCTTCCGCTTCGGTCCATCCGACCATTTCTTGCGCAACCGGATTGACCAATGTCACGCGCCCTTCCAGATCGGTTGTGATGACCGCGTCGCCGATGCTGCTCATCACGGTTCTCAACCAGGCTTCCCGCTCCCTCACATCATTTTCGGCCTTTCGCAGGCGCAGGATCGCACGAATGTTAGCGATCAGTTCCTCGGCCTCAATAGGCTCGGTCAGATAAGCGTCCGCGCCGCCCTCAAGCCCGCGTACGCGATCGCGGACTTCAGTGAATGTCGCCGAGGTCTGAATCACCATTATAGAGTTAATAGAAGGGTCGGTTTTGATGCGACGGCAGATTTCGATCCCGCTGGCATCGGGCAAGTGTACGTCGAGAAGCACGAGTTCTGGTTTTAACTCATGGGCGAGTCGCAACGCGTCTTCCCCGGTCATGGCTTCGTATACCTCAAAACCCGCAAGCCGTAGGGCGCGGCTTTTGGCGTACAGCCCGGGCTCAAAATCGTCCACGTTTAATATCGTTGTCTTTGACGTTTCAATCATCATTCCACACTATCGTTTAACATTACCTTTAACGCCCGACTTCGCGCTGATTCCGGCCTGAGCTTCCTTATTACAGCCGCCTGTCGCCCGCATGATCGCCTCCACCAGCCCCTCTTGTGACAGAGCGTCCTTGGATAAAATCGCCTGCGCCCTGTCCATCAAATCTTCACGGTCCACGGAGGTCAAAGTCTGTGAAGTAACAATGACCACCGGCGTTTCGCTTGTCAGAGGATCGCTTTTCAGCCTGGACAGCGTTTCTAAACCGCTTAATCCGGGCATCTTTAAATCGAGAAGGATCAGGTTCGGCTGCGCTTCACGCGCCATGCGAATGCCTTCCTCTCCGCTTGCGGCTTCATCAACCACCCATGGCGATCGGCCAAGCATTTTTTTTATGAGGTAACGCGCGGACTCCTCGTCGTCGATCAACAGAAGCCTGGATTCAGGGCGAGGAATCTCAAGTCGCTCGCCTTTAGCAGGCGCCTCCAGCCCTCTCTCTTTCGCCGAGTAGCGCACGGGGATCGTGGCCGAGAAAGTCGAGCCTACGCCGATTTCGCTGCTCTCCACAGTTACATCGCCGCCGAGCAGCCTTGCCAGCCTCCGGCTGAGTGGCAGCCCCAAACCGGTTCCCTTGGCGCGGCTCTGCAACGGATTTTCAATCTGTGTGAATTCCTCGAAGATGCGGGCCTGATCGGCGGCGGCGATTCCGAGGCCGGTGTCGGCGACATAAAATGTCACGTTGTCGCCTTCGGCCGTTAACGCGGCGCGGACGCGCACCTCGCCGCGTTCGGTGAATTTCAGAGAGTTCGAGATGAAGTTTCGCAAAATTTGCGTGACCTTGCCTTCGTCCGTGTCGAGCGCCGGAATATCGCCGACTTCCTCAAAGACGAGGTCAATGGACTTGTTAGTAAGCATTGGCCGGAAGACGCCGCGCAGCGCGCTGAACAGATTCTCGACGGTGAATTCAGACGGACGAACGTCCACCTTCCCGGCTTCGATCTTCGCCAGGTCGAGCAGGTCGCCGACCATCTCCAACAACGTCGTGGCGCCTTTGCGAATGAAGTTGACTTGCTTATCCTGCTCCTCCGTCAAATCACCGTCACTGCGGCTGAGCAACAGTTGTGTAAGCGCCATGATCGAGTTGAGGGGCGTGCGGAATTCGTGACTCATGTTGGAGAGGAAGCTAGACTTCATATCGCCGGCCCGCCGTAAGTCGGACGCTTTTTCATCCAGCTCGGCATAGAGCGCGATGACGCCCAGGTTGGTGTCTTCCAGCTCGCGGTTGAGCCGCTCCAGTTCATCCTGTCGCCGCCGCAGTTCGTCGAGCAGGCGCATCAGTTCGCCGTTCTGCTGCTGGATTTCTTCGACCAGGCTTTGTGGTGGCTCGTTGGCCAATTGGTCGGCGAGTTCCCGTATGCGCTCGGCGGTCACAACGGGCCCTCTTTTCGGTAGAGTTTTTTTCATCAGGACCTTCGTGCCGCTCTCGCGCGAACTGCTGATCTCACACACGTCCATCAACCGTCGCGCCCCCATAATTCCCAGCCCCATCCCCGTGGCCGACCGGTATTGCCCCTGCAAGACGCTCTCAAGGTCGGCGATGCCCGGGCCCTTGTCTTTGACTTCAATGAGCAAGGTTTGCTGTGTGGCCTCGCCTTCGACCTGAAATTCGACTCTGCCGCCGTCCGCGTAGTTGAACGCGTTGCGCGCGATTTCAGACACGGCGGTGGCGATGCGCGATTGATCCTGGGCCTCGAACCCGAGCAGCCCCGCTATCTGCCGCGCGCGCCGCCGCGCCGCGACCACGTCGTGTTCATATTTAATCGTGACTGTCAGAACCGGCCATCTCATAACAGAATAACTACAATTTTTTAGCGACCACTACAGTGACGTCATCGCGTCCGCGCGCGAAATCCCGATAAAGGACGCCCGCGATCAAGCTCGGATGCCGGACCGCGAGGCCGGGGTATTGATCCAGGTTCCAATGTGTCGCCAAACCGTCCGAATGCATCACCAGCAACGAATCCTGCGTCCAGGGGTAGACGAATTCCTGAATCTTGCGCACCTCATGGCCGACGATACCTGCGTAGGAAACCATGTGACGGGCGACGCCTGGCGCGAGCGTCACGCCCGCGATATTCCCGACGCCGGCGTATCTCACCTCCTGGGTGAGGTCCAGGTCGGCGACGGCCAGCGCCGCGCCTCGAGTGCTGCGCAGCGCGCCGTGAGCGAATTCGATCAGCGCGGCCGGCGCAAGCTGCGGGTGAGTTCGGAGCGCGTTCACGGCGGCCATTGCCGCCATCGCCGCATCGGGGCCATGGCCCAAACCGTCGGCGACTAAAATGACGCAGTGACCGCCTCGCCACTCGACCGCCCAGGCGTCGCCGCGCGCCTCCTCGCCGGGCATCGGCAGGCAAACGGCGCCGATCTCAAGCGGCGCCGGATGGCTTCCGCCCTCCGGCTTTCGCGACCACAACTGCGCGACGAGCGCGACGCCTTTGCCGGAAGCCGAATAAATGTCGAACTCATCCGAGAGTCGCTTTATCGCCCCAAGCCCGGTGCCCGGGCTGCCGGCGGTGGAAAAGCCGTCGCGCAAACTTTCCCCGACGTTGGGTATGCCGGGGCCCTGATCCAAAGCCAGCAATTCAATGACCGCGACGCCGCTACGGTCGAAAGCGCGCGCCAACAATTGTCCTTGAGGAGTATGCTTGACCAAATTGCTCGCGGCCTCAGTCACCACGATTGCAACTCTGCCGATGTCGCTCTCACTAAAACCGACTGCCCGCGCCAAGCCGGTCACTTCCCTGCGGGCCTCCGCCACCGCGCTCTTTTCCCTGACTTGTAGGTGTACTTGGTCGGTCATCGCCAGCTATTCATTTCCATCGCGCGATCATCACGCGCGTGCCTTCGCCTACACGCGAAAAAATTTCAAATTCATTCGACAGCCTTTTGGCGCCACTCAAGCCCAGTCCCAATCCCCCGCCCGTCGTGTAACCGTCTTTCAGCGCCAGATCGATGTCCGGAATGCCAGGCCCCTGGTCTTCAAAAGTGAGCCGCAGTCCTCGGCGTGTCTCGCTATTGACAGCTTCGAGTCTGACGGTCCCGCCGCCGCCATGGTCGAGCGTGTTGCGCGCCAGTTCGCTGGCCGCCGTGACGATCTTGGTCTGGTCTACCAGGCTGAGACCTTGCGCCAACGCCAACTCGCGGGCAACCTGCCTCACACGCACGACGTCCCCTGATGTCCTGATCGGCATAGTCTCAGCTTTCACCATAACCATTAACGTTCTCCTGCTCTGCTCTGGCGAGTTGGAGCAGGCGCATGCCTTGCTCGACGTTGAGCGCGGTGCGCACACCCGGCAGCGAGAGGCCTAACTCGACGAGCGTGATGGCCACCGCCGGTCGCATCCCGACGACTATCGTTTCCGCGTCCAGCACGCGCGCCATCGCAGCGATGTTGCCGAGCATCCGGCCGATGAACGAGTCCACTATTTCGAGCGACGAAATGTCGATCAGCACGCCCCGCGCCCGTGTCTTGGCGATCCCTTCGGTCAAGTCGTCCTGCAGCGTCATGGCAAGGCGGTCGTGCATATCCACCTGGATCGTGACGAGCAGGTAATCGCCCATCTTTAAAATCGGTATCCGCTCCATCTCGCCTCCTTAACTGGGATTCTCCAGGCGCGTGATAGTCATCTTGGAACGACGCAAAGCGATAGCGAAGGCGTCTGCAAGAGTGGACTTGGTGATTACGTCTGCGAGGTTGACGCCCAAATGAACGATCGTTTGCGCGATCTGAGGGCGGATGCCGCTGATTATGCAATCGGCCCCCATCAACCGGGCGGCCGACACGGTCTTGAGCAAGTGCTGCGCCACCAGCGTGTCCACCGTGGGCACGCCGGTGATGTCAATGATGGCGATGCCGGCGCCGGTCTCGACGATCTTTTGCAGCAGACTCTCCATCACCACTTGCGTCCGCGCGCTGTCGAGCGTGCCGATCAAGGGCAGGGCGAGGATTCCCTCCCACAGCACGACGACCGGAGTTGAAAGTTCGAGCAACTCCTGCTGTTGGCGCCCTATCACTTCTTCACGGCCCTTTTGGTACGCCTCAGTCGTAAAAAGCCCGAGCCTGTCCAGGAGCGCCGACGCGACCCACATCTCGTCGGCCAGCCTCCTGGAATCGCCTTCCAACTCCTGACGTAGCATCGAAAATAGCGGCTGCTTCAACGAGAAGATGAAGATCGCGGTCTCGGCAGGCGAGAAACCCTGATGCGCGCGCGAGCGCGAAATGCTGGATAGAAATTCGCGCGTTTCATCCCAGACAGCGGCGTTGATGTTGTCCAGATTCGGCTGCTGTGAAGCGGCGCGGATTATCAGATTCAAGAATTGGCGCGATTGCTCGCGCAATTCAGATTCTTTCATTAAATCGCCACGGAATGTCGTCGCCGCCAATTGTTCCCGGATCCAGTCAGCGAGCAGATCAGATTCACGTTTAGAGATCATTTCGGGGATTCGACTTTTGCCTTTCTGGTTCATCTTGGGTTCTCCTTCGCTATAAAACCATGACCACCGATCATATTTTTCAACCGTTTTTATTAAGAACTACGGAGTTTTTAAAATTACTATTCTCCTCCGTTCAGGCAAACAATTTTCCATACGAAATTTACTATCTCTCCCCACTAGCGCTTTATCAAGACCCTGTCAGGAACCTCTACAAGAATAGGCGCTATCGTAGAGCTTAAACTTAAATGGAAATGTGCGTCGGCAGGAAAGCCGCAAATACGCGCCTATAGCGCAATCCTACAGCGAGCGCTGAGTGAGAGCGCATTTACTGGTTTTCCCAGTTGACTTACTCGCAGCCTTGATCTCATATCAAGTCTGAGGCGGAATACGCCGCGCATTCCGCCCGCTTCCAGGGTGAGCAAGGGTGAGAAGGACAAGGAGGTCGAAATGAAAGTTGGTTGCGCCTTACCTCAAAGCGGCGCGCTCGCCTCAGGCGAGAATCTGATCCGGGTCGCCAAGCGCGCCGAAGAGCTCGGTTACGATTCGGTGTGGGTATTTGAACGGTTGTTGTGGCCGATCAATCCGCGCGACCCCTATCCGCCGTCGCGCGACGGAAGCTGGCCCGTCAGTTTCCAGAACGTCTTCGACCCTATCGAGACGCTGACGTTCGTCGCCGCGCACACGCGCAACGTGCGATTGGGGACTAGCGCGCTGGTTTTGCCCTATCACCAACCGATCCAGCTCGCGCGCCGTCTCGCCACTCTCGACGTGTTGTCGGAGGGGCGGCTGGAAATCTGCGGCGGCGTTGGTTGGTCGCGCGATGAGTTCGAGGCCGTCGGCGCGCCTTTCGAGCAGCGCGGCGCGCGCGCCGATGAATTGCTCGAAGCCCTGATCGCCATCTGGACGCGCGATCCGGTGAAATTTGAAGGCCAGTTCTATCACATCCCCGAATCGAAAATCGGGCCGAAGCCCGCGCAACAGCCACGCCCGCCGATCTACCTCGCGGGCTTCGGGCAATACGCTTTCGACCGCATCGCGAAATTCGCGGACGGGTGGAATCCGGCGGCCATTCGAGACTTTGAAAGCTTTGAGGCGCAGGTCGTTCAGTTGCAGGAGACAGCCGCGCGCGCCGGCCGGCCCCCGATGGAAGTCGTGCTGACGGCGTTTCCATTCGTGATGGAGACCTCACTCGGTCACGTCCGCCGTCCGCTCGCGGGAACGTTCAACGAGATACGCGAAGACATCAAACGACTGAGTCGGATCGGCGTCACACACGTCATCTTCTCAATTCCCGAAATGACGCACGCGCCCTCGCAGACGATTGACCCGGCGATCGCGCGGTTGGAGCAATTGATTGATGTTACGCGTTGACGCCATTCGGCGAGCGGCGGACTGTTATGCGGTTCGGGTTGCGCGCTTAACAGCGACTATGCCGCCCGATGTAGTGTACGGATTTATTCTTCGTCGCCGCAGCGACGGTTGAGATTGTTGTGAGTTCGTCGCTTTTCTTCGCCTCCTTCAACCGTCGCTGCGGCGACTGGATAATCATTCACCATCCAAACCGGCGTTAATGGTCTTTGAGAAATAAATGCAACAACCGTCTTCCCGGTCGCCGCAGCGACCACGTGAGCTTAGCCCGGCTTTTCAAAGCCGGGTCGACTAACGCATATCCGTTCTCAGTCGCCGCAGCGACGGTTGATTTTGCAGATCGGTGTCAACCGTCGCTACCGCGACTAAAACCACTATGTGACTGCTCCCCCGGCTTTGAAAACTTGTCATTACCCAAATTTTTGCGCGAAAAGGATGTTCACATTTTCAGCCTGCCGCAGCAGGCGACAGAATGTAGCCTGGGGTGGAGCGCGCCAGCGCGCAACCCCAGGAATATGGCCTAAGAGCGCATCAAGCCCGCGAAGCGGGCGGCAGCTTTTCGTTGTTC
>DATCXQ010000291.1:0-3792 GCA_036565725.1 Blastocatellia bacterium | reverse complement strand
ACGTACAGGCAACCACCGGGGCAGACACGCAGGTCTGCCCCTACACCGATTCGCAAACCGCTCTAATTCTGAGGTGAAAGCTATGTCCACAAACTCATCGGAGATCAGCCTGCTGCTCGATCAATACCGCGAGGGGCAAGCGGAGGCGTTCGGGAAGTTGATGGCGCTGGTTTATGACGATCTGCGGAGGATAGCAGCCTGGCAGCTTCAGACCGAACGCTCGGAGCATACCTTGCAACCCACCGCGCTCGTGCACGAAGCCTATCTGAAGCTGGCCGGACAGAATCCGGTTGACTGGCAAAACAAGGCGCACTTCTTTGCTCTGGCCGCGCAGGTAATGCGCCACATTCTGGTAGATCACGCGCGCGCAAAACAGCGCGCCAAACGCGGCGGCGGACAGGTCAGTGTGTCGATGGATGAGGCGCTCGATTTGAGCCATCCGAGCGAGCCTGGACTGGTCGAATTGGATGAAGCGCTCAACACGCTGGCCAGACAGGACGAGCGCAAATGCCGGGTCGTGGAACTGCGCTATTTCGGCGGACTGAGCATTGAAGAAACCGCCGATGCGCTGGGGATTTCGCCGGCGACCGTGAGGCGTGAATGGACGCTGGCAAAAGCCTGGTTGCGGTGTGAGTTAGGCAAAGACGCCGGCGCCGGCTGAAGTCCGTTGTGCGCGAGTGTTCTCTTCTGGGAAAAGCAGTTCCCAGAAGCGGACAATTAGCCTCTCTCAGTATTATTTCCCCATTTCAAAATGCCTTTCGCCTGAGACTTTAGCTTCGCGCAGGTTCTGGCACAGAAGCTGTATGCTCAATCCCGGAGCTGCCGACAATTGCTGAACCGCTATTCACCGCAAGTTCAGGGAGCGCCGCAAATGAGAACATTGCTGCAAGGCCTGCGCCACGGCGCGCGAAGGTTGCGATTGAGCGCGCAGCCACAGGTCTTTGCCAAAGTGGTGGCGAACTGGCTGATTGAAAGTCCCGATTTAGTATTGGGGCCGACAGATCGACCAAGAGGCAAATGGCGGCGGCTCCGCGGCAGATTGCGACGGCGTCGCATCGCAATTATTTTCTGGTCGTTGATAAGCGGTGTGTTGCTCTACGGGTTCGTCATTGAACCAATGCGCCTGGTGGTGCGAAAAACAGCCATCACCTTGCCCGCCTGGCCTGTGGAGTTCAGCGATCTGCGGGTGACGGCGTTTTCAGACCTGCACGTCGGCCCGCCGCATATCACGCTCGCCAGGTTGCGCCACATTGTTGAGGAAGCCAACGCCACCGAAGCCGATTTGATTCTGATGCCCGGCGACTTCGTTCAAACTGCTCTGGGCTGGCGGATGGCGGAGCCGGAAGCGATTGCCGCTGAATTAAAAAGGCTGAGGGCCAGAGCTGGCGTGTTTGCCACTTTAGGGAATCACGACTGGTGGTATGACTCTCCGCGCGTCCGCCAAGCCTTTGAAAAAGAAGGCATCCGAGTTCTTGATAATCAGGCGGTCAAAATCGAACATCAGGGAAAAACATTTTGGCTGGCAGGATTCGCTGACGCATGGGCAGGCCGTCCGAATATTGAAGAGACGTTGAAGCAAATTACCGATGACGCTCCTGTCATTGCGTTCACTCACAACCCCGAAATTTTCCCGAGGATTCCCGCGCGAGTCGCGCTGACGATTGCGGGCCATACGCACGGAGGCCAAATCTGGCTGCCTTTCATTGGGCGGCCTGTGATTTCAGGTTGGCCTTACCCCATTGGCCATATGATCGAAGGCGGGCGGCATTTGTTCGTGACGCCGGGCATCGGCACGAGCATCTGCCCCGTTCGTTTTGGCGTCCCCCCTGAGATTTCGTTATTGACGATCAAGTAACTTGATCTGTTGTGGCCCGAGCCCGAACGCGTTTTGGAATGCGCTCGGGTTTACAGCCAATTAGAGCGGTTATCAGATCAGTGTACGGATTTATTCTTCGTCGCGGAGCGACGGTTGAGCTTAGGCCGGCGTTTCAACGCCTTGTCATTACTTTTGCGCGAAACGGCTCTTCACATTTTCAGCCTGCGGAGCAGGCGTCAGAGTAAAGCCTGGGGTGGAGCGCGATAGCGCGCAACCCCAGGTATGACGGTCGATTTATCAACCAGCCCGCGAAGCGGGCGACAGCGATTGATGCAACCTCAATGATGATGAAGGCGCGAACGACGAAAAACTGCCGCCCGCATTCGCGGGCTTGATTGTATTGGTTGCGCCATACCCCTGGGGTTGCGCGCTATCGCGCTCCACCCCAGGCTTTACTCTATCGCCCGCATTCGCGGGCTAGGATTCGACACACGAATTTCGCGCAAAAGTTTGAGTAATGACAAGGTTTCAACGCCGGTGTCAAACGTAAGAGAAATCCGCGAGTCGCGGAGCGACGGTTGAAGGATGTGAAGAAAAGACGGTTGAATGTAGTGACGAACTCACAACAATCTCAACCGTCGCTGCGGCGACTAGATAATCATTCGTCCTCAACCGCGCTAAAACGCCGGCCTAAGCTCAACCGTCGCTCCGCGACTGATAAAAGCTCTAGAACGCCAAAAAGATTGGAAGGCGAAATGTTTCAAGACCTGCGCTACGGCGCACGAACGTTGATGAAGAAACCTGGGTTTACCTTTGTCGCTGTCATCACGCTTGCGCTCGGCATCGGCGCGAACACGGCCATTTTCAGCGTGGTCAACGCCACGTTGCTCAACCCGTCGCCTTACCCGCAGTCTGAGCGACTCGTCTTCATTCACGAGCAGCGGGTCGCGCAGGGGAGATTGCAGGGGCTGATCGCGCCAGGTGATTTCTTCGCGTGGCAGGAACAGAATCGCTCATTCGAGCGAATGGCGGCTTACACCGAGGCGCTCTTCAATCTGACGGGCGAGGGCGAGCCGGAACGCGTGTGGGGAATGCTCACGACGCCGGAACTGTTTGCTACGCTCGGCGTACGGCCCATGCTCGGGCGCGATTTCACCGCTGAAGACGGCAGGCCGGACGCGCCAGGCGGCGTCATCCTCAGTCACGGCTTCTGGCAGCGGCGCCTCGGAGCGGCGCGGGACATCGTCGGCAAGACGATCCGGCTCGACGGCAGAAGCTGCACGGTCGTCGGCGTGATGCCGCCTGGATTCCAGTTCCAGGATAAAAAGTTTGAAGTGTGGCGGAACTTCAACGTGAACGCTGAATGGAGGGCCAATCGCCGTTTCTACTACCTGACCGCCATTGGGCGGCTTAAGCCGGGAGTCACGCTCGCCGAGGCGAGGGCAGAGATGGGCGCCATCGCCGGGCGGCTCGAACAACAATTTCCCGACACTAACAAGGGGCATGGCGTCAGTCTTATTGCGCTCGACGAAGCGGCTGTCGGCCGACTGCGCCCGGCGCTTTACGCGCTGCTCGCGGCGGTCGGGTTCGTATTACTCATCGCATGCGCGAACGTCGCCAGCCTATCGCTCGCCCGCTCCGCCGGACGGCAGAGAGAGATGGCCGTGCGCGCGAGCCTGGGCGCTACTCGAGCAGCGCTCGTGCGGCAATTGTTGACGGAGAGCCTGCTTCTGGCAACGTGCGGCGGCGCGATCGGATTGTTCGTCGCGGCGTGGGGAGTTGAACTGCTCGTGGCAGCCGGGCCGGGGAATATGCCAAGACTCGATCAAGTCAAGGTTGACACAAGCGTGCTGGTCTTCACTCTCGCTATCTCGGCTCTGACCGGAATCGTCAGCGGATTGCTTCCCGCGCTGCAACTATCGCGGACCGACCTGAGCGGCGGGCTGAAGGAGGGCGGCCAGAACGCGGCGGGCAGC
>DATCXQ010000287.1:0-3283 GCA_036565725.1 Blastocatellia bacterium | reverse complement strand
CGAGTCGATTCATTTCTTCGGCGTCCGATTTGGATTGGCGTTCCGATGACCTTATCGACTCGATCAAGAGGCATTGCCGTGTCCCCGCCCGTTACGCGATTGATTCGCCGGCAGCGACGACAACAATTCCTGGAGCATGTCGAAGTCCACCGGCTTGACCAGGTGAGAATGGAAACCGGCCTCCCGCGCGCGACGGCGTACTTCCTCTTGTCCGTAGCCGGTCATCGCCACCAGCGTCATGCCGCTAATCGCCGGCTCCAGGCGTAATCGCCGCGCCACCTCATAGCCGTCCATCTTCGGCAGGTCGATGTCTAGAAACATCACGTCGGGCCGGAAGGCGAGTGCCGCTTCCAGAGCGGCCTCGCCGTCATGGGCGAGCCGGACGTCATGGCCGTAGAGCCGCAGCAGCACGGCCATGCTCTCCGCCGAATCCACGTTGTCGTCCACGACCAACACGCGCCGCCCGCCCGTGGCGGACGGCGCGTGGGGCTTCTCCGCGGGCTTTGGGGCCGACTCGGTCGCCGGCTCGGCGAGCGCGGGCAGGCGCGTAACGAACTCGCTGCCCTTCCCCAGCCCATCGCTGTGAGCCTCGATCTTGCCGCCGTGCAATTCGACCAGGCTCCGCGCCAATGTCAGGCCGATTCCCAGGCCGCCCTGTGAGCGATCGGCCGCGCCTTCGATCTGCTCGAACATGTCGAAGACGCTGGTCAATCGCTCCGGGGCCATGCCGATCCCATTGTCGCGCACCCGAATTACGACCTCAGCTTGCGCCTGTTCGACAATCAGATCAATGCGCCCGCCATCCTCGGTGTACTTGGCGGCGTTGTTGAGCAGGTTTGAGAGCACTTGCGCCAGCCGGGCCCCGTCGGCCTCGACGCGCGCCGGACGCTCTGGCAGAGAAACCGTCAACGTGTGGCGCCTGGCCTCGACGAGCGGGCGGCTGGTTTCGACGGCGGTGGCGATGACCTCGGCCAGGTCCAGAGGCGCCGTCTGCAGGCTGATCTTGCCCCGGCCGATGCGCGACACTTCCAGCAGTTCGTCCACCATCCTGGTCATTTGATGGACTTGCCTCTCCATCACTTCTTTGGTCTGAGCCACCAGCGCCGGGTCATCGCCGCGCAACGTGAGAATCTGGATGGCGTTGCTGATGGGGGCGAGCGGGTTGCGCAACTCATGGGCCAGTATCGCCAGGAACTCATTTTTGCGTCGGTCGGCCTCCCGCAACGCCTCGGCCTGACGGCGGAGCGACTCATCCATTATCTTGCGCTCTGTGACGTCTATGTTAATTCCGACCCAGCGCGACGGCTCGCCCGCCTCGTCAAAGAAGACCTTTCCCCGCGCCTGAATCCATCGCACGCTTCCGTCGGGCCAGAACGCTCGATATTCTGAGACGCCTTCTCCGTCCGCGAGCGCACACCGCAATTCCTGTTCGGCGCGCGGCAGGTCTTCGGGATGCACACACCTTGTCCAGTCCTCGTACGAGCCTCCGAAACTGCCCGGCGACAGACCGAAGAGGGCCTCGGTCTCTTCAGACCAGATTACGGCGTTGGTCAGGATGTTCCATTCAAAGCTGCCGGCCTGCGACGCCTTTTGGGCGAGGTTCAGTCGCTCCTGATTTATGCGCAGCGCTTCACTAGCGCGCTTTTCCTTGTCAATATCCGTTATCAAAACGACGCCTCCGACGATATTGCCGCCGGCGTCACTGATCGGAGCGCCGCTGACACTGATCCATGCTTTTATCCCGTCGCCGCGATGATAAAGGATCTCCTGGCCGGTCACGACTTCCCCCTGAAGCGTTCGCGCCATCACGGATTCACGGCTCTCGACGCGTCGCCCGTTCACACTGTAAGAGAGCCAGTCTCGATATGATTCGACGTTCGGCGACAGAACCGCAGGATGGCCGAGAATCCGCTCCACCTGCGAATTGCCCATGACGATCCGCCCGCCGGGCGCTTCGGCCAGTAAGACGCCGGCCGGAATGTGTTCGACGATGGCGTTCAAGCGCGCCCGTTCCGTTTCTAGCTCAGTGATCAGCCGCTCGCGCTCGGCCCGCGCCCGCTCACGTTCGGCGATCTGCGCCTCCAATTCGATCTGCCTTTGTCCGGCGTCCCTTGCCCTTGCCTCGACCTCATGCCGGGCGGCGCGTACCATCAGGATCAACCAATTCAATAAACCGCTTGTGGCCAGGAACAGCGTCAAGCGTTCCCAATCCGCCGTGTCCATGCTGAAGAAATAAAAGTGCGGCTCCGTGAGAAAATAATCGCTCGCCATCCCGCACAACAGCGTGGCCAACAACCCGGGCCCTAAACCGCCGAACCATGCGCTTACCACGACCGGAACAATAAATAATGTCAGAGGGAGACTCCCGCTGAGCGAATGGTCGAGAAAAAGGCAAATAATTAACGTGACGCCGCTACTCATAACGGCCATGCCGTAACGCGCAAGGCGGCTGGCTAAGCGTGGGAATGTTTGAAGAAATTTTTCGTAAGATAATCTCATTAGCGAATAACGCAAACGCGCGTTGGTAATGGAATACATATTTAGATCTTTATTCCAGGCAAGCATCTACACTAACAACCGCCATGAAATTTGCAACCCTCCGTCGCGCCGCAAAACGGACGCGGTTTGTTCCGGCATTCGGCCAGTTCCCGCCGTTCATTTTTCCTGTTGACCGATAACTACAAATGTAGTTAATATGGCCTCAGTTGTAGTCAAGGCGAATTTCGGGGCGCGAGCGGCGCCCCGAAAGAATGAAGACGCGCCGCGTAGTGAGGACTAGAGTCGTCACTACGCGGTCATTTCCCGAGGACGCTGAAAGTGACGCGCAAACGACCGATCAAACTGACCAAATTCGAGATGGAGATCATGGACGCGCTGTGGGAATTGGGCAGCGGCTCGATCCGCGAGGTTCACGAGAGCCTGCCCGAGAAGCGCCGCCCGGCGTACACCACGGTGCAGACGATCATCCGCCGCCTGGAGGAGAAGGGCGCGGTGCGGCAGACCAAGCAGATCGGCCATGCGCACATCTTCGAGCCGACGTTCACGCGCGACGCGGCGCACAGGCGGTTGATTGATGAACTGCTCGATCTTTTCGGCGGCTCGGCCCGCCCGCTGATGGCGCATCTGGCCGAAGCCGGAAAATTGACGCTCGAAGACGTTAAGGATCTGGAGGAAATGCTGGCCGAACGCGAGGAACAACAATCTTCGCAAAGCGCGAAGCGCAAAAGTCGAACGCGTAAGTAGGGGATTGCGGATTGCGGATTGCGGATTGCGGATTGAATAG
>DATCXQ010000279.1:0-3683 GCA_036565725.1 Blastocatellia bacterium | reverse complement strand
AGCTTTGGAGCGTCTGCTAGAAGGTCAGCTTTGCGGCGAACTGGAAAGCTCGCGGCCCGCCAGTGCCGAAGACGCCGGTTGCGTAACTGCTCGCCTGGCCGAACGTGGTCGGGTTTCGCAAATCGCCGCCGAACCCGGCATGATTTGCAAAGTTGAATACATTGAAGACCTCACCAATCAATTGAAGCTGCGTATTCTCCTTGATCCGGATAATTCGCGCCAGGCGCAGATCCTGCGAGATGAAGGTGTCGCCATTGTCGAAATCCGCCGGCAGTGTAATTCTCGGATAGGTCTGGTTACGTGGCGTGATCTTGCCCGCCTGGGTCTGATTGTATTGATCAACCAACGTCTTGAGATCCTCCACTCCGATGTCTCTGCCGAAGCTGTTCCATTGCACGCCGGGCAACGCAAAGACGTTGATACCCTGCCCGGTCGGATCAATGCTGCTGATCGTGGGAGTCAGCGGTGGTTTGCTCACGATCTGCGAAATGAGCGAGACCTGCCAGGTATTGAATGCGCCTCGCATGAATTTATTGCCGCCGCCGTAACTGGGCAGTTCCATCACTCCGCTGAAGGCGAAGCGATGATGACGGTCGGAGCCTTGATAGCCGTCCGCCTGGAAGAAGTTGTCCGGGTTGATGACGCCGTTGAAACCGGTATACCTCGACAGCGCATAGGAACCGGTAAAGAGATAACGATCCGAGAAGCGCTTGTCCACCTTCACGTGCAGTCCCGTGTAGCGGTAGTTCGCGCCGCTGATCGAAATGTTGATCGCGCCATTCGAACACAGCGCCTTCGGATCCGGGATCTGCGCCGGAGCGCATGCCGGAATGAGCGGGCCGCCCAGGCTGGCGGCGCGATTGAAACGGTTGGCGTCGTATTTGAACGTATCGAACAAACCGCCGATATGAACCGCGCGGCGCATCACAAAGTCCGCCTGCACTACTAGATTGCGCGCCAGTTCGTGTTGCACGCCGAGACTGGTCTGGCCAGTGTAGGCAATGGTTGTATCCGGACTGAAGATCGCGCCGAAACCGATATCGCCGGTGGTCTTAAT
This sequence comes from Blastocatellia bacterium, assembly GCA_036565725.1. Lineage (GTDB taxonomy): Bacteria > Acidobacteriota > Blastocatellia > RBC074 > RBC074 > JAJVID01. The sequence goes on along the minus strand of DATCXQ010000279.1, from coordinate 2,626 downwards.
CCGCTCAATGCCGCGTACGGACAGATCAGTTCCATTCCCGAAGAAGCCGTTGAGCGCCCCCTGAAATGTCGGAAGTCCGCCGATCACCGTCGTCCCGGTAATATTCGGATTGGGCGCGGCCTGATTATCCAGACCAAAGAAGGAACCAGGAATAATGTAACGGCCATTGCCAGACGGCCCGGTATAGGCGCGCTCGACCAGCCTCGTCCAGAACAGGTTCGAGTCGTGGAAGATTCCACCACCGCCGCGAATCACCGTCTTGCCACCTCTCAGACTCCAGGCGAAGCCGAGGCTCGGATCGAAGTTGTTCATGTCACGGCGAGGCGCGCTCAGATCGCTGAAAAACCGACTGAGGATGGCCGGACGGTCGAGATCGTGGTTGAGTAAGTTGTTTTCATATGACCACGCAAGCGCGTAGCTCACCGTCAGATTATCCCGCATCCGCCACTGATCAGTTGCGAATAGACGGAAACGGTTGTTGCGCGACGCCTGTGGCTGGCGGAAATTCTGCGGCTGTCCGCCGTCGCCGATGCCGAACAGAACCGAAAACACCGGTAGTTTCTGGAGATCGGTCACCGTAGGCAGCAAACCCGGCTTGAGCGGGCCGTTGAAGGTAGCGTTCAGCTTCAGGCTGTCAGGCAGAGCGGAGTAGGCTTTCAAAGCGTCTAGACCGATTTTTACCTGAGCCGGTGTGGATTTTGGATCGGTGGCCTGCGGAATCAGCGAGACAAGGTGAAGCGGATCGTAGAGCACGACAATCGCCGGATTGATGTATTCCCAGCTTCCACGTCCGTAGAGGTGCTCCCACTCGCCGCCAAAGCGAAAGCGGTGCTCGCCCTTCTGCCAGCTCAGAGTGTCGGTCAACTGGTAGGTGCGCAACACGCGGTTCTGCGGCGTGTTCAAATTGTTGCCGATGACGAAACTGCCGATGGTCGTGCGGTACTGCGCGCCGCCGAGGCCGAGACAGATGACCGGGTCGGCGCAGTCACTCGAAGTGGGGATCCTCAACCGCCCGCTGTAGTAGCCATAAGAGTAGCGGACGTCATTTACGAGTTTCGGCGTGAAGATCGAGGTGACGCCGCCGAGCGCCTGGGTCGAAATGTTTTTGGTGGCAACCCAGTTCGACGGCAGGAAAGTGCCGTTGGCCGTGTTGTAGTTGGTGTTGTTGTCGGTCGAAAGGCGCACGAATGCGCTGTGCTTTTCGGTGGCCTTGTAATCCAACTTGAGGTTGGCCTGCCTGGCGTTGAGCGGATTTGACGGGGCCGAGTCGAACTGTGAAAAGATCACGTTATTGTTGGCGACCGGCACAACGCCGCGCTGATTGTTGTTCTCGAAGTTGAAGAAGAAGAACATCTTGTCCTTCTTGATCGGCCCGCCGATGGAACCTCCTCCCTGCCGCCGCGCGAAGAATGGATCTTCCCGGCTTGGTTCAATGAAGCGCCGCGGATCGCGTTTGAGGCTCGGATAAGCGGAAATGTTGTGATCGCGGAAGTAGAAGAAGGCTGACCCGTGGAAATCGTTCGTCCCGCTGCGCGAAACGACGTTGACCGAGCCGACGCCGGTAACGCTGGTCGAAGGGTCGAAGTTGAAGGTCGAAATCTGAAACTCCTGTACCGTCTCTTGCGAGAAGTTCTGCGCCGTGCCCCCTGTCACGCGATCATTGATCGTCGCGCCGTCAACTGAAATACGCGTCAGCGCCTGCGACGCGCCGGCGATCGAAACGCGGAAGAAGTTGTTCGGGCTGGTGCCAGGATTGTCCACGGACTCAACCGAGACGCCTGGTTCGAGCAATGCGAGTTGCAGGAAGTTGCGCCCGTTGAGTGGCAGATTGTCAATCTGTTTGCGGTTGACCACGCCGTCAATCTTGAAATCCGAAGTATTGATCACGGGAGTCTCGCTCGTCACCACGACGGTCTCATTGGCGCCGCCCACTTCCATACTGAAATCGCTTGTGATGCTTTCGCCAACTTGAAGTGTGATAGGGGCGACATGGGACTTGAATCCCTGCATCGTGACCTTGATCTCATAATCGCCGGGTTGGAGCAGGCTGAACTGGAACTCGCCGGCGGAGTTGGTCTGCGTTACGCGCGCGGCGCCCGTGTCTTTATTGGTGACAGTGACCTTTGCGCCACTGATGATAGCCTTTGAAGGATCACTGACTAAACCACGTATCGAACCGGTGGCCGTTTGCGCCAAGGCTGTGACGGCGATCGCAATCACAACTATCAAAGGCGAGAGAATGTGATTAAAGCTACTGGCGGAACGTTTCATATAGGTTTCTCCTTGTTGCTAAGGAAGTTGAGGTGTGCAGAAGCGTTGAACATGCCGGAGAACCCGACCCTTCGACCCTCCCACGGAACTCCTTGACTTCTCAGCCAGCCCTCAAATGTTCGTCTGGAAGAAACCTTCTCCTGCGGCTTTGTCAGATCGTAGTCTGTTTATTCAGTTGTCGTTTTGATGAAAGGATAAAACCAATCAGAAGGATGATGTAACGCGGGTATTATATGCCAACCGTTCGGTAAGTCCAGTCGTTAACTTTGGCGATTAGAGCGGATTTCAATTGGATGTACGGGAAGGAGCGCTCCGTTACGGTACCGGGAGCGGTAGCGACCGGGCGCCAGTGACC
>DATCXQ010000275.1:0-20804 GCA_036565725.1 Blastocatellia bacterium | reverse complement strand
TGCGATGAATGCGGATATTTCGTGCGACACGAAGTCGTGCTAATCACTGTGAAGAGCGGCACAGGCCGCGACTTCACTCGCTGTTCCACCAGCGATTTCCTACCGGCACATGCGTCGCCAGTAATGACGGGGTGTGAAGCTGCCGGAACAATGTAGCCTCATCTCTTCAGATGGCGGTCTAACCACGAGGATTATGGCCGCGACTGCTAGCCCTAAGGCGGTCGGGAGCTAGGAACGGATCGTATGGTCAAGATATCTGAATCGCTGTACACGCGCCGTTATCGCATGAGCAGCGCAAGGGGCTGATACGCTGTGACCAAAAGGTATGTGGTCGGTCTACAGGCTGAAATATTCTGTAGCGTGGACATTCCAACCACCGGCGTCCAGGCGAGACCTAACCGATCTCGTGATTGACACGAAACGTGGTAAGCCCGACCTTCTCCGCCCAGCGGAAAGCCGACCGCGAGGAAGGCTGATGGGAGGCCGGGTAAAAGATCGCGGAAAAAGCGAACGCCTGATTATAATGATCAGGATAACCATTGAGTTGATTACCATCGACAACATCATGGTCCGGGTAACCGAGCAGACTTCCGCGTGGTCTTTCGGCGCGAAACACTTTGACGATGACGCAACAAACAGGAATTCGTCGAGAACTTGAGGCGGCCCACAAAGCCGCCAGCGCGAGCCTGCGTCCAGTGGTTGACCGGCGCTCCATTGACTGGAGGCAAGCCAATCACAACGTGTGTCGTCCGCAAAGTTGAATCGCGCAGGTGCAATAACAGGAGTCACTACCTCTTGCTGTTCACCGCATCCGCCCAAGCGGGTGTTTGAAAGGCTTGAGCGTACTACGGTGAAAATCGTACGGTGCGTTCTTAGGGGGCGGGACAGGGGCAACTCTGTCCTGCTACCCGATGATCATGCTGATATCGTAGGAGCGAAAAACATTCGATCGGGCGCGCTGGTCATCGCGCGCGAAGTCTCCGTTGCGGTGGAAAGCCGCGTAAGTCGAGAGACAAGCTCCATCTACAATCGCGGAGCGTCAGCGTAGCGATTTAGATGGAGTAGGTGACCTATAGGAGCAAGAGAATGGAGGCCAAAAGGCTTATCAAGATCAGACAGAGGATTCGTGTTCAACCGTGTTCATTCGCGGCTGAAATTCTTTCACTTGAGTTCTATAGCTCTCATTGCTGGAGCGGGATGAAGCTTTCGTCGTCCTGGTGCTCGCGCTCCCAGGTCAGGAAGTCGTAATAGCCGCATCGGTTCTCTTCGGGGAATGCGCGACACGTCTCGGGGCGGTGCTCGTAGACGGTGCAGTTCCGCCTGGTCGGGTGTAGAAACTGGCATCTGCTTTTGAAGATGTCATCTTTGTGGTGTCGCAGCACGCGGTGGCCGTAGCTCTTGATGAACTTGGTGAATTTGTTCTCGGCCTCTTCGTAACTCAGATTGAAGCGCTTCGCCAATCGGGCTATGTCACGCTTCGTCACCAGTATCCAATCATAGGTGCAACAGTAAGCCGGACATTTTGTACAGTCGTAGCTGAGACTTGTTTTTACGGCCTTGCCGTTGGCCCGAGGCGAGTTGATAACGGGTAAATCCTTTTTAGCCATATTTATTGCGGCGGCTTTTGCGGCGCCGGCGTAACGTCGTCGCCGAGTTTGACGTCGGTTTCGAACTTGCGATAGAACTTGAAGTGCATCACGTTGCGAGATTGCCTTTTCTTGCGGCGGTCACCGATAATGAATTCGGCGCGCGTCGGTAGGAGGAAATCCACATCCAGCCCGCGCAACCTGACGATGTCATAATCGACCGAGCTTTCAGCATGCGTAATCGGATAACTCTTGGGCAAGTCATCAATAGCCTGATCAATCCGTAGAACCTTCTTTGTCTCGGCATCGATCCAGACCGTGCCGCTGTAGCCCTGGGTCAACGGATCGGCGCCTTCGGCTTTGACGACAAACTTTGAAGACTCCTTAGGCACAGTGAAGTCATAGAGCAGTGTCTGGCGATTGCTCAATCGTTCTTTGCCGGCAGGTGTGAAAACCGTCTTCGTCTCGGGGGCGAAGAGCAAGGCCAGTCCCACTGCGAAATCGCCTGTCGAAGTGGCTCCTCCGGCCAATTCGAGCGAGCGGGTGATGGAGCGGCCGACGCTATTGATCGGCTTGTAAGACTCGCCTTTGCGGTTGTAGGTCAACTCATAAACCAGTGTGTCGGCCCTCTCCCAAGCCCCGCTGCCGTCATGATCGAAGTAGCGTTGAATGTCCTGTTGGCATATGAAGTCGGGCAGTTCGTCCAGGTAATCGCGCACTACTTTGCGAGACTCTTCTATGAACGGATCAGAGGGCTGGGGGCCGGTCATGACGACTTTGCCCGCCGAAGCCGAGAGTTTATCAGCCGCGCGTTTGACGGCGTTGATCAGGTTCTGATGCGCGCCATTCGCCCTGAGCCGGCTGACGGCGTCAGGCGTCGGGTCGAAGGCGATTCCGAATCGCTCGATGCGCGCGGCCAGATCTGCTTCGGTCATATTCCGCCCGACTTCGCGGCGGAGCATGGTGTTTAGCGCCTGCAGAGTCAGGGGGGCGTCCGCGGCCTGATTTCCGCCCTGGCCTTTAGCCGGGACCAGAAGCGCCGAACAGATGAGCAATGCGACAATCACGGCGAAGCTTTTTCTCATCGTTTCCTCCGAAGATCTGTGGGATCGCGTGAATAGGACTTATAGGACCTATGGAATTTATAGGACTTCTAAGTTTTATTAAGTCCTATAAGTTCCATAGGTCCTATAAGTCCTATTCACGACGCGGCGTTCATTGTCGGCCATCACGAGATGATTTTCCAGCCGGCGAGCGCGTGTTGTAGAATCCCTGCCGATCATTTTGCCGCGATGTCCCCCGGCGCGCAGGCAGGTTGATCAGCGTCCGAGCAGACGTCGAACAACAACCGCCCCGCTGAAATTACGGCAAAGGAGCTATTGATGACTAAACAGATTAGATATCTCTCCCTCGCGCTTATTCTCATCAGTCCCGTCCTTCTCACAGTATCAATCGCGCAGCCTGCGCGAGACAACGACTATGATCGCGCGGTCCAGATGACCGGCCCGTTCGGCGGCGACGTGACCGCGATGGCCATAGACCCGCGCAGCGCCGATCGAATCTGGATCGGCGCGAGCGACGGCCAGATCTTCCGCTCTACCGATGGGGGGAAGGGATGGACACAGATGCGCCCCGGCGTCAAAGCCACTGGCTCCGCAGTCACGGTCCTTCTCCTCGACGGCGAAAAGCCAGGAGTCATTTACGTCGGCATGAAACCGCTGCTCGATTTGAACGAAGAGGCGAGCGGCGGCGGGGTTTTCGTCAGCGAGGACGACGGCCAGAGCTGGAGCCTGCTCGAAGGCATGCGCGGGCGTTCGGTGCGCGCCATGAACCAGTCGACGAAGGACCCGAACGTGATGGCCGTCGCCGCGCGCGACGGCGTATATTACACCACTGACCGCGGCAAGACCTGGAAGCGCATCACCCCTACAAACGACCCGGAATTGAAAGGCTTTCATTCCGTGGCGATCGATCCGCGCGACGCGAACGTCATCTACGTCGGCACGCATCACCTGCCATGGAAGACGACCGACGCGGGAAAGACCTGGAAGCGGGCCGCGTCGAAAGAGAGGGGAATGATCGACGACTCGGACATCTTCGCCATCCACATCGATCAATCCAATCCCGACAACGTGCTGATGAGCGCTTGCAGCGGCATCTACCGCTCGCGCGACTCCTCCGAAACTTGGACGAAGCTCCAAGGTATTCCCTACACCAGCCGCCGCACGCACGTTATCTATCAACACCCGACGAGGCCGCAGGTGATTTTCGCGGGGACGACCGAAGGCCTGTGGGTATCCACCGACGGCGGCAAGCCGGACAGTTGGCGGCGAATGACTTCCCAGCGCACGGTCATCAACGCCGTAGCCGTTCATCCCGACCGCCCCGAGCGCATCCTCCTCGGCGTCGATGACGTCGGAATTATGGTCAGCGTCGATAGCGGCGAAAGCTATGAAGCCAGTAACGCCGGCTTCATCAATCGCCAGGTTCGCGCCGTGGTGGCCGATAAGGCGGAGCGTGGGCGGGTCTACGCCGGAGTGATCTTCGACCGGGCGAACGGCGGGTTGTTTGTCAGCGAAGACGGCGGCGCCGTCTGGCGCCAATCGACGAACGGCATGGGCGCGCGTGATGTCTATTCGATTTATCAATCGGACTCCAATCCGGCGACGATCTACGCCGGAACCAACAGCGGATTGTTCCGCTCCGACGACCGCGGGCGCAACTGGGCGCAGGTGAAAAAAGCCCAGGTCAAAGCTGCGGCGAAATCTCGAAAGGCGTCCAAACTTGAAAAGGATACGCTCGTCGACCTGCAAAATCAGGTCTTCGCGATAATGCCCTTCACGCCGATCTTCTCCGCGCCCAATAGTGGCAAAGGAGATTCGCAGCCGGCGCCGGCCCAGCCGACCACATCGGGCTGGATGGTCGCTTCGACGTGGAACGGACTGTTCATCACGGAGGACGAAAAGAAGGGCTGGAGAGAGATCAAATTCGCCAAAGCGCTCAACAGAACCGGCGGCAATGCGGCGGCGCAAATCAAGGTCAACGCGGTTGTGACGAACCAGAAACTGCCGGGCGCGATCTTCGTCGGGACGGATGAAGGCTTGTTTGTTTCGCGTGACAACGGCGTGGGCTTTCAACATCTGGCGCTGCCCGAAGCGGCGCGCCGCATCCGCGTGGTTGTCTGCGACCCGCGCGACCCCGAAACGATTTACGTGGGCGCCGCGGCCGGGTTTTTCCGCTCGACGGACGGCGGGCGCTCATGGGAGAGCCGGGGCGGGGGAATGCCGCAGGGCGGCAATATCGGCGCAATCGCCGTCGGCGCCTCCAACCCTGATGAACTTTACTTGAGCGACGAGTCTCGCGGCGTGTTGTACCATTCCAAAGACCGCGGGACGAATTGGGAGAAAGTCGACATCAGCCATGCGCCGAGTCTGAAGTTGTGGGCTCTCGCGTCAGACCCGTTCGACGGGAAGAGAATATACGCAGGGTCGTTTTCAGGCGGGGTGTATGTGATGAATCAAAAGTGAGGAAGTCGTATCCTCACTTTTGAACGTTCAGGCTGAATCAACCACGGGGGGCGCGGGGATCACGGGGATGAGCAAAACTAAACATCCCCGTGATCCCCGCGCCCCCCGTGGTTTGTTATTCCTGAATACCCAGGTGAAAAACGCTTCAGTTCTTTGTCGTCGCCTTCTGTTGTTCTATCGCTTTCTTCACCTTGTCTAGTCTCTGCTGAACCTGCTCGACGTCGGGGGCGTCGGGGGCTTCTTTCAAATAGGCCTCCAACTGCTCGGTGGCCTTATCGAGTCTCTGCCGGCGCAGGTTGAGGTTGAACAACTGCAGTCGAACATAGACGAACTCGCGCTTGCCCAATTCCAACGCGCGGGTCAGTTCTTTTTCCGCGCGGTCGTAATCGGGAGGCTGCTTCGACATGAGGGCCTCGCCCAGCTTGAGATGCGACACCGGGTAGGAGTCGTCGGCCCTGGCGCCGTTTTCGAGCGCGACAATGGCTTCGTTGTAGCGCGCCTGCTCGACAAAAAGGATTCCCAGGTTAATGTGCGGGAGGGCGAATTTCGGGTTGATAGCGATGGCTTTCTCGAACGCGGCCTGGGCGTCTTCCGGTTTCTTCAGGACGGCCAGTTGCTCGCCCAATTTATTGATTGCGGCCAGGTATTCGGGAAATATCTTGACCGCGGCCTGAAACAGCGCGACCGCTTCATCGGGCTTGTTTTCGCGGGCGCGTTTCAATCCGTTGTCGTAATTCTTCTTCGCTTCTTTCGGCGGCTGTTGGAGGTCGGCGACTGAAACTATCTTCTCTTTGGTTTTGACGGTTATACCCCCGCCTTTTTCCTTGAGGTAGATCTGCACCGTGAACGTGCGCGAGAAATTGCTGGAAATCTCCACGGTCTCCTGGGACGTTTCGTAAACGCGCCCGTCCGAGGGCGTCACGATTCTATAAGTCCCGTTCGACAGAGAGCGGAATTCGAAATTCCCCATCGAATCGGAGAATGCCTCGCCGACGATCGAGCCGGTGTTGACTTCCAGCACGACGCGGAGACGCTGATCAGGCGGGTTGCCGGATGGCATGAAAATTTTGCCGCGAATGGTGTGCGCCGCGCCGCGCCCCGGACTATTGGTCCCTCCGCCCTGCGCAAACGACTGCGCGGCGCAGGCCAAGAGGGCGATGAACAGAGAAACGGCCTGTGGGAAAGCTCTGTAGAGAAAAGTGGGGCGCCTTGCCATAACACGCCTCCTGGTGGTGATGGGGAAAGTTGAGAAACGGTCAGAGAGAAAATCATTAGATGTCAGATGTCAGATGCCAGATGCCAGTCATAGATCGGCGCCTGACATTTGACATCTGACATCTGAAAACGGTCAGCTTTCCGCGGCCGCTTCGGCCGCCATACTGGCGCTTTCGGCTTCGGCGAGTTCGTCGTCATCGTCGTCATCAAACACATCGACTTCGAAGCCGTCGCCGTCCGCCTGGGCGTTGATCAACTCTTTGAGTTCCTTGCCTGGTTTGAAATAGGGGACGCGTTTGGCGGGGATGTCGACCGGGGCTCCTGTTTTGGGGTTGCGGCCACGCCTGGCGTCGCGCTGGCGCACCCGGAAGCTGCCGAATCCGCGCAGCTCAATCTTCTCTCCGCGATTGAGCGCCTGGATAATATTTTTGAAGACCTCTTCGACGATCACTTCCGAGTCTTTTTTGGTCAACTCGGCTGCGCGCGCCACTTCTTCCACCAATTCTGCTTTAGTCATCGCTCCTCCGTTTGACGGTGAGTTGGATCAAACAGCTCGAGAACAACAGATCACTTCCATTGATATTTGAACTTGACCGAACTGTCGATGTCCATCAACTGGTTCGGCAGTTGACTGGGGGAGACGTCTTTGATTTTTGTCACCCCGAGCAGCAGGTCGAGTAATGATAATCCCTCTTTCTGCTTCGGCGGGGTAACTACCTGCGGCTCGCCTTTGATTTGGGCCAGTTGGGCCGTCGCCTTGACCGCGTCCTCGTAATTTCCGATCTCGTCGACAAGCCCGTTTTTCTTCGCCGCTTCGCCGGTGTAAATGCGCCCGTCGGCGAGCTTTACTATACGCTCTCTGGTCAACTCGGCGCCCGCGTCTCCCTTACCTTGCCTGCCTTCGGTCACGGCGCCGACGAACTGGTTGTAGAATTCGTCAATCACTCCCTGAAAATACTTCTTTTCGGACTCGGTCACCTCGCGCGTGGGCGAGCCCGTGTCTTTGAACTCGCCGCTTTTGAACACGACGGGCTTCAACTTCGCCCACTCGGCCAGGCCTTTGTAATTGACCCACTCGGCGATCACGCCAATGCTCCCGGTGACAGTGCCCTTGTTGGCGAAGATTTTGTCGGCGGGGCAGGCGATATAATAGCCGCCGGAGGCTGCTACGCTGGCCATTGAAACGACGACCTTCTTGTTCTTCTCTTCCTTGAGGCGTTTGACTTCGCGGTAAATCTCCTCCGAGGCCGAAACGCCGCCGCCCGGGCTGTCGATGCGAAGGATGATGGCTTTGACGCGCGAGTCGCCGCCGTACTGCTTCAGATGGCGGTTGACGGTTTTCGCCATCTCGCCGTCGATCACGCCCTCTACCGGGATCACGGCGATGCGGTCGCCGCCTGCGGAAAACCCCCCGCCGTCCGTCATCACCGCCATGATCGCAAAGAGGCTGACGACGAACAGGCCGCAGAGGATTGCGCCGATGACCAAAATCCACGCGAGAGAGCTTCTTTTCATAACAGACTACCGATTTCGATAAAGCGCGGCAAGATCAGGGTTTCAAGCAAGATGGATCGAGGATCGATGACCGAAGATCGAAGGTCGCGAACTATGCGTCTTCGACCCTCGATCTTCGGTCATCGATCCTCGCCGTCCAGATTCATTTCTTCGATTCTTCGTCGCCGGCGCCCACGGCGCCGGTGTTGAAATCGGCGACCTCGAAGAGTCTGGCCATGCCGGAATCGCCTGAAGTGTAGTTGCGTACGTCAAGGATTGGCTCGTCCTTGCCGACGGCGCGCGCCGACAGGCCGATCTTGCGCGCCTCGCGATCCATCTTCAAGATTTTGAATTGTAGAGTCTGCCCCTGCTTCACCGCGTCTTCCGGTTTGTCGACGTGATTTTCGGACAATTCGGAGACGTGGCACAGACCTTCAATGCCGTCTTCGAGTTCCACGAACGCGCCGAAATTGGCGAAGCGTGTGACTTTGCCGGACACCAGGTCGCCGAGGCGGTGCGCGTCGAAGAACTTGTCCCAGGCGTTCGGCTCCAGGTCTTTGATAGAGAGCGAAAGGCGGCGATTTTCGACGTCGATCGCGGTGATGATCGCTTCGACTTCCTGATTCTTCTTGAGCGCCTCCGACGGGTGTTTAATGCGTTTGGTCCAGGAGATGTCGGAAACGTGGACGAGGCCGTCGATGCCGTCTTCAATCTCGATGAACGCGCCGAAGTCGGTCAGGTTGCGGACGCGGCCTTTGACCCTGGTCCCGACGCCGTAGCGTTCGGGCAGCGTCTCCCACGGGTTGGGCTCAATCTGCTTGATGCCGAGGCTGATACGGCGGTTGTTCGAATCGACTTCGAGCACTTGCGCCTCGACCTCCTGCCCCACCGAAAGGAGCTTCGACGGGTGTTTGACGCGCTTCGACCAGGTCATCTCGGAGACATGGACGAGGCCTTCGACGCCCGGCTCGATTTCGATGAACGCGCCGTAATCGGTGATCGAGACCACCTTGCCTTTGACGCGCGAGCCTATCGGGAAGCGTTCGACCGTCGTCGCCCAAGGGTCTGGGATCAACTGCTTGTAGCCCAGGCTGACGCGCTCTTTGTCGCGGTCGAACTTGAGCACCTTGACCTGGATGTTCTCGCCGACTTTGAAGAGTTCGTTCGGGTTCTGGATGCGGCCCCAGGACATGTCGGTTATATGGAGCAGGCCGTCCAGGCCTCCGAGGTCGATGAACGCGCCGTATTCGGTGATGTTCTTGACCTGGCCCTCGACGATGATGCCTTCTTCCAGATTCTTGAGCGTCTCGCTCTTCTTGCCGTTGATCATCTCTTCGAGGACGATCTTGCGCGAGAGGACGATGTTGCCGCGTTTCTTGTTGACCTTCAGGACCCGGACTTCGATCTCCTTGTTCCTGAAGCTGTCGAGGTTGCGGACCGGGCGAACGTCGACCTGGCTGCCGGGCAGGAACGCCTGGATGCCCCCGACGTCGACGCGGAGGCCGCCTTTGATTCGGTCAGTCACGCGCGCGATGATGTTCGTGCCCTGCTTGTAGGCCAGCTCGATCTGCTCCCACGACTGCATGCGCACGGCGTCGGCGCGCGAAAGCTCCACGTAGCCTTCGGAGTTCTCGAGCTGTTTGACGTAGACGTCGACTTCGTCGCCCGGGTTGATCGTAATCTGCTCGCCGTCCTTGAACTCGTTGATCGCGACGATGCCCTCCGACTTGAAACCGACGTCGATGATGACGTTCTGGTCGGAGATCTTGACAACGCGGCCTTTGACGACCTCGCCCTCGCTGATCTCGCTGCGGTGAGATTGTTCGTGCTCGGCGAGAATCTTACCGAAATCCTCCATGCTGAACTCGCCGTCGGCGTCAGGGGCCTCGGCGGATGACTCGACTGAAGGTTCGAGAACTGCGGCGACGGCGGCGGATTCCGAAGCGGCTTCGCCTGACGCCGGTTGTGCGCCTTCGCCGTAGGCTCCGCCCGCGATTTTATTCGCTTCCTGGGCTTCGCCCGCGCCGACGGCGGGTTGAGTAGGGTTGCTGGTTGACATTGAAATTGGACTTCCTCCTGGGAAAACTACACGAGAAGCGCTAGCGACTCGGCCATCCGCGATCTTTGTAGAATGAAAGAGCGCGAATTGAAAGAGTGTGAATGATAAACCTTCAGCGCGGATTTGCCAAACGGAGGAATTGCGGATTGCGGATTGCGGATTGGAGAATACTTTTTGGGTGATAAATTTTCAAGCTTGCTATGCGCGATAGGGACACAGGCGCAGCGCTGCGCCTGGCTCAGGCGCCTTTCGGGGCGCGATTGCAAGAATCAATCCGCAATCCGCAATCCGCAATCAAATAATCCGCGATCTCCCGGAGTCTTTCGACGACGCTTTGAATCATCCAGTCGGGAGTCGAGGCGCCGGCGCTGATCCCGACGCGCCTGACGCCGCGCAAATCTTCGGGATTGATTTCATCCGCCGTTTCGATCAGCGTCGCGCGCGGGCATTTCTCGCGCGCCGTTTCGACCAGTTTATTGCTGTTGGCGCTGTGCCGCCCGCCGATCACATAAAGCATCTCGACCTCGGCCGAAAGATCGCGGATGGCCTTCTGGTTCTCCTCCGTCGCGTCACAAATGGTTTCACAGACCTTCAGCTCGCGCGTTTTCTCGCGCAGCGCTTCGATGATGGTTTGATACTTTTTCGGACTGATGGTCGTCTGGGCGATTGTTCCGACGCGGTCCAGCGCGGGCAATTTCCGGACGTCCTCGACTGTCTTGACGACGTAAGCTTCGTCGTCGATGTGGCCGAGGATGCCACGGATTTCCGGATGGTTCCTGTCGCCGGCGATGACGACGGCGTAACCCGCTTCGCGCAGTTCGACGGCCTTGCGCTGCGAGTAATGCACGTAAGGGCAGGTGCCGTCCATGACCTTCAACCCGCGCGATTTCAAAGACAGCATGGCTTGCGGCGTGACGCCGTGCGCGCGGATGATTACCGTGCTGCCGTCCGGGAGGGCGCCTTCGTCGACCACCTCGACCCCGTCTTTCTCAAGACGTTCGATCTCCTGCGCGTTGTGGATCAGCGGGCCTAGCGTCACGACCCGCCGGCCGTCGGCCTTCTCGATCGCGCGGTAGGCCATGTCAACGGCCCGTTTGACCCCCATGCAAAACCCCAGGCTCTCAGCCAATACGATTTCCATTTTCAGTCCTTTTGCTTATCGCGTCCGTGGGCGGTTGTAGCGAGGGCGATGGCGAATAACTCCAGTGTAGCATATGAAAAATTCTTTGGTTGAAGCCAGGACTCTAAGGTCTCGCCTATACCTTGTCAAGCTGAGGCGCTTTGCGGAAACGGGCTTAAAATGTCGAAGTCGAATTCTCGCGTCACAGTCAGCGTCCGCTGACTGTGACGAAGTCGGCCAACCTGTTTTGCAAGGCGGCTAACGCGAGAGTCAGCCCATGGCGCTGGACATTGTTATCGCAATTCCGGGGCGATGCTGGCCGAGAGCTTTCCTTCGGGCTCCGTTTGGAACCCCGGCGTCATGTTAATGATGCGGCCGGCTTTTAGTATCACATTGCCTTTGGGCTGGAGCGTAACGTCCGGGCCTACGTGGATGGTGTCGCTGGCGATAAAATCCTCCGTTATATTCAGCGGGCAACCACGAAGAATAACGTTGGCCGGCGCCTTCTGGGATGTGCAACCGAGAACACGCTCCCTCTGGCTGAAATACCCTGACATCTTTTCGGCCCGACGCTCCAGTTGGCATTTATCTGATTTATAACCGCCCCCCAGAGTGTTCCCCGGCAGAATGCACGTTTGGTCAAAGTAAGCCTGCGCGAAACCGTCCACGCCCAGATTCCCGTATTGGCGCACGTGTTCAAGCTCATGCGCCCAGAGCCTCACGTTGCAATTCGCGTCGGACGCATTGGCGAACACGATCACATCCTTCAGCGTGATTGCGCCCGCCCCCTCCATCTCGTCTCGGAACCACTGCAACGTTAACAGGAAGCCGCTGCCGGTCTTGTAACGGACGCCGTCCAACAGCGACGCCGGATACAAATGCGCGAGTTGCGTCCGAATATGTTCCGGCATTGGGCTGACGCCGGCGCTAAGGGCCGCCGCTCTGGACGCCTCTATCCAGCCCAGGACTGGCGCCCCGGCCGCGATTTGTTTCGCTTTCAGCGCAGTGCAGATGAGGTCATACAACTCACAATCCCGGTGCGCGCCGATCCCCCAACTGCGGTAATCGAAGGTCCTCAGTCCATTCAGTTCTTGACACCAGTCCTGCGCGAGTGACGGCGCGGGGCGTGGCAATCCCATGGTAATGACCAGGAAACCGAGGCTCAGAACTCTTGCCACAAAGAACATTCCGAATTTAGTTATCTGTTGTCGCATAGTTTTCCTCCATTCCAGATATGAGCGACTCAATTGTTCCGCCAAAGCGAAAACTCGGCGGCGACGCCATAGTGATCTGACAGGTCTCTCATTGTTTTTCCATCGTCGCTGGTTTCGGCCTGATACCTTCTCACCTCCAACTTGACCGGCAGGGCGTCAAATGCGCTCCCGTGGCTGTACAGCACGTAATCCAGGCGCTTGTCGTCGCAGTCAAACGCGGTGTTGTCGAAAAATCTTGCCAGATCATTCTGTTTATGAGCGCAGGTCGCCTGATGCAATGAGATATCGAGGCAGGGCGCCAGGTTCGAGTACGTATCGCGCAGGCCCGTGTGGCGCAGGAGGCTGTTGAAGTAATCGTCGCTCCCGGCGATCACATTGAAGTCGCCCATCGCGATGACCTCGGCCCCCGGGTTAAACGCGCGGTATTCCTGGATTTGCGATCCGAGCTGTTCCAACTGCTTCCGCCTGGCGTTCACGCCTGCCTGATGGTGCTCGGCCTGGGTGTGAGTAATGAAAATTCCAAGTTGAAAGCCGTTCTTGAAAATCGTCGCCTGCGCGATGCCTTTGGACGCAAAGCCGTCCAGATAGGGGATGCAGCACTTCCATGGCTCCGTCGGGTTCTTGACCGGACATAGCGGATCAGAAAACACGCAGTCCGAAATGCTTACTTCATCCCGATAAAACGTCAGCGACGGGTTAACCAGAGGATATTTGCTCAACAACAGCAGGCCTGAATTGAGAAAGTCATCCAACTCGTCGTGATCATTGTTGTAGTAGTGATGCTGGTAACCCGCCCGCTGGACAATCGCATCGGCAAGTTCTTCGTCCCAAACCTCCTGCAAACCGATAACATCGGCGTCCTCGAGCCGGAGCCAGTCCGCGATATAGGCGGCCCGCGCCCTATCGGCGAAGGTGGGAAATCGTCCGGCGCCTTCATCGCCGAAAAGATGTGTGTTATAGGTGACAACTTTCAGTTTCGTGTTGGGCTTACCGGCCAACTGACCGATGATCGCGGGGCCGGTAACCGTCAACGTCATCGGGTCCTTGATCGTCAACGTCTCATTGTAAACGCCGGGGCGAATGACAATTTTGCCGTTCGGTCCCCTACAAACTCCGGCCTTTAGCAGTTGGTATGGTCCGGCAGGCGACGCGTCTGGCGCGGCTGAGCCGTTTCGATCAACGTGAATGTCCGACTGGGCCTTCGAATTAGACGAGAGGCCGAAGAGCAACAATAAAAGAAGCATGCTGTGGATTAGTTTGAGATATGTTTGCATGTCGTTTTACCTCCACGGATAGATAAGTTTTGGAATGGGGCGCCGAAGCCAGGCAGGGGCAGAGGTGAAATGGCCGTCGCCGTCTTTGATCGCCGCGCAATTTCCTCTCTGTCTCCGCCTGAACCGCGTAGATTTCGTTATTGCAGCGTGACCAGCACGAGCGCCAGCCCTTTGCCTTCCTTCAAGCCGGTCATTGCCTTGCCGATGATCGCTCCTTGCGCCTTCGCTGGGTCCGTCGCCTTCATAGCGTGGCCAGGCGTTGAGGAAGTCGTCAGCAAATCCCCAGGCTCAACAGCGCCCTGCGAAGCGTCCACCCAACAGTAAACGCGCCCACTCAACGCCACCGGATGTTGGCCGTCCGCGAGCGTGCCTTCCTGGCTCATCATCATTCCGGGCTTGACGCCGCCTGCGCCGCTGATGACGCCCGCGACGCGACGGTCATAAGCCTGTGTGCTCAGCGCCAGTTGGCCGGGACGGGTTGGATCAATTACCAACACTTTGCCCGCTTCGATCTTCGCCGCCGCTTCACCGCTCGCCGGCGCCTCGTTGACGTCGAAGTTCTCGGCGAAGTCGGCGCCGCCGGTGATCTTCAACGCATCGACATAGACCAGGCCGGAGGGGTCTATAGCCAATCGGCCTCTCCCCGCCTGCCAGTCGTAGATCCCGAACCAGCCGGCGTTGCCATATATGCCGCTTTCGACCGACCAGATGCGGTTCTGTCCGTTGATCGTGCTGTTGAGCGAGAGAAATGCGCGCTGGTTGACGCTCTTGATGGCCGCCTCGACCGCGCCGGCGCCTTCGACGTGGAGCTTCGCGTAGGGGGCTGACGTGCCGATACCGACGTTGCCAGTGCTCGCTTGCACCACCATCGCAGCGCAACAGAAGCCAAATCCATTCGGCTTAAAGACAAGGTGGCCGCCCGCGTTTTGGATGTATGCGTTGGCGCCCGCCGTCGTGCTCAGCGTGATAAACGGGTTGATTCCCCGAACGTGCAATTCGCTGGCGGGAGTCGGCGTCCCGATACCGAGGGCTCCTTTGACAATAAGAGTGTTCTTTCCTGGCTGAGCAAAATTGTAGTTGTCAGCCACCAGGACGCCGCCAGCCATGAGGCCTGAAGCGCTGCGATAGACGGGGGAGTTAATGAGCTGCAGAAACCGGTTTTGCTCGCCGCCGTCGGCGGCCGTGTAAAGAACCGGATTGGTTCCAGGATCAAGCGTGAACCGGCCTCTGACATCCAGCGTGCTAACCGGGCTTTCTGTCCCGATGCCGATGTTGCCATTCAGCTCTGTAATGCCGGAATAGCCGGCGCCAGCGGCGGCAATGGTCAGCGTATTGCCATTAGGCGTAATCGTGATATTAGGCCCGGCTTCGAGCGTCACCTGATCAGTCAGGCCGTTCACGCCCTTGACCACCTGCCCGTCAGCGATCTGCGCGTCGATCTTCAGTGTATTGCCCTCGGGCGTGATCGCGACGTTGGTCCCGGCCTCCAGAGTCACATTGTCAGTCAGGCCGTTCAGGCTCTTGACTACCTGCCCCTCAGGGATCTCTTCGGCCAGCAGCGCCGGGGCGCCGGCTTTGGTTCCGGCGACGGCGCCGGCCTCATTACGCGCCACGGTCAATTCCGTGCCGATGCCGTCCTCATTCTGGCTCGTGACCCAAAGCTTGTCGGTCTTGCCATCGCGGTCTTTGACGAGATCCACGATGAAATGGCCGCGACGTACCCGCGCTTCCGCCGCCCCACTCTCGTGGATTGAGAGTGTGTAAGCGTACACGCCGCTCTTAAACTCCTCGCCGTTGGCGTTCTGAAACGCCCAGTTGATCTCGCCCGCCGAGACCGGGCCGCTGTCGAAGATCGTTTCACCCGATGGATTGAAGACTTGCAATTGCATCATCTGCACAGCTTTTTGCGTGGTGAAGCGTACTTGCTCCTGCTGGATGATGATGATGACATCCTGCGCGGTGGGATTGTTAGCTTGTGACGCCACGTTCCTGTCCTGCGCCGGCAGGGCCGGAGCGCACAGCAGAGCGCACAGCAGAATCGCGATCAAACGTTTAGTGATATACATAATCGTTAACCTCCGTTATCGTTTCGAGTAATCGTTCTCAACTTTTTCAACCATGGCCGCTCCAAGGCTCGAGCTGAGCCGTCAGCCCTTCCGGTGACTTTCCCATCACGCTGGGGAAAGGCGGAAAAAGGCAGGTCGTATTACCGGCGGAAAAAAAACAGTGAAAAAATTTTCTTCGACCGGTTTCTTTGACCCGTATCCCTGTAATCACTACAATGCCCGCATCTTCCAAGCAGCCTTCATGTCGCTACGGGACGGCCTGAAACAATGAAGATGTATAAAGTCCCGCCTTCAGGCGACAGGGCACGGTGAGAGAGGGCCGCCGGCTGAAGGCGGGACTCTTAGCGGTTTTCCGAAGGAGGTGGTCTTATGCGGCTCGCCCGGTATCGTTGGTTATGGGGCGTCATCTCGGCCTGTATTCTCTTCTCAATCGTCCTGGCTCAAGACGAATCTCGTAAGGAGCGCCCGGCCTTCCCCTCAACAGCTGATGAGGCCGATTTGCGCGCGCTGGCGCAGGAGTTTTACGCCGCCTACGCGAGGAAAGATTTGGACGGCTTCCTGCGGTTATGGAGCGCGAAATCTCCTGAACTCGATTCGCGCCGGCAGACGATGCAAAAACTCTTCACCGACCACGAAAAGATCGAGATCAAAGATTCGGCGATCCGCAAAATGACGGTTGAGGGCGAGAAGGCGAAGTTGCGCGTTGAGATCGAGATGAGCGCCATAGAAGCGAAGACGGGAAAGCCATCGGCTGCTTTCGGAAAAATGATTCGCGCGCTGCATTGCGTGAAAGAAGATGGAGGGTGGAAAACCTGGCGCGAGGCGCCGGCAGTGGAAGATCTCGCTGATGCGCTGGCCTCGTTCAAAACCGACGTTGAGCGGTCAGCGCTCCTGGCGGCGGAGAAGGAACTGGTAACAGTGAATTTAGTTCGAGAGTTGACCCGGCATGGCGGTCGTCTGCGTTCACAGGGCAATTATCCGGAAGCGCTCGCCCGGTTTTATCTCGCGCAGAATATTGCGGAACAAATCGACGACCGGGATGGGATGGCTGATACGCTGAACAACATCGGGGTTGTCCATTCCAACCAAGGCAATTACGCGCAGGCGCTGGAGAATTTTCAGAGGAGTTTGGCGATAAGCGAGGCTTTGGGGGACAAAACCGGGGTCAGCCTGGCGCTGGGTAACATCGGGGGTGTCTATTCCAACCAAGGCAACTACGCGCAGGCGCTGGAGCATTTCCAGAAGAGCCTGGCGATAGAGGAGGCTCTAGGAAACAAGCGCGGGATCAGCATAGTGCTGAACAACATCGGGCTTGTCCAGGCCAGCCAAGGCAATCACGCGCAGGCGCTTGAGAATTATCAGAGGAGCCTGGCGATAAGCGAGGCTTTGGGGGACAAGACCAGGGTCTACAGGGCGCTGGGTGGCATCGGGAATATCCATTCCAGCCAAGGCAACTACGCGCAGGCGCTGGAGCATTACCAGAAGAGCCTGGCGCTGAGCGAGGCTTTAGGAGACAAGGCAGGGGTCAGCAGGACGCTGTACAACATCGGGGTTATCCATTCCAGTCAAGGCAACTACGCGCAGGCGCTGGAGCATTACCAGAAGAGCCTGGCGATAGAAGAGGCTCTAGGAAACAAGCGAGGGATCAGCAGGACGCTGATCAGCATCGGGGTTATCCATTCCAACCAAGGCGACTACGCGCAGGCGCTGGCGTATTACCAGAAGAGCCTGGCGATAAGCGAGGCTTTGGGAGAGAAGGCTGGGGTCTACAGGGCCCTGGGTAGCATCGGGAATGTTCAGGCCAGGCAAGGCAACTACGCGCAGGCGCTGGAGAATTATCAGAGGACCCTCGCGATAAGCGAGGCTTTGGGGGAGAAGGCAGGGGTCAGCTGGACGCTGATTGGTATGGGAAATGTCAGCGGTCTACAGGGAAACTACGCTCAGGCCTTAGATTTCTCCGGCCGCGCCACGGTTCTTGCTAAACAGTTCGGTTATCCCGATGAGTTCTGGAGCGCTCAGACCGTAGCAGGCCGCACTTATCGCGCCCTCAACCAACTCACCTCTGCTCGTCAAGCCTTTGAAGAGGCCATTGGCGCTATTGAGACCCTTCGCGCTCAGGTTGCAGGCGCCGCCCAGGAGCAGCAGAGTTTCTTTGAAGATAAACTCGCTCCCTACCAAGGCATGGTCGAGTTGCTCGTGGCGCAGAACCAATCCGGCGCTGCCCTCGCCTATGCTGAACGCGCCAAAGCGCGCGCGCTGCTCGACGTGTTGCAAAGTGACCGCGTCAATGTCACTAAGGCCATGACCGCGGCGGAACAAGAACGGGAACGGGAATTCAACAATCATCTCGTTTCGCTCAACACGCAGATTTCACGCGAAAATCTGCGCTCGCAGCCCGACGCCGCTCGTCTCAACGATCTCAACGCCCAATTGCAAAAAGCGCGGCTGGATTACGAGGCGTTCCAGGTCGGTCTTTACGCCGCACACCCTGAACTGAAAGCGCAGCGCGGCGCAACAAAGCCGCTGACTCTGGAACAGGCGCGCGGTCTGCTGCCTGATGCGCAGAGCGCGCTGCTGGAATACGTTGTGACTGATGAGAAGACCTATCTCTTTGCGCTGACCGGAAACGTAGCCGTGAAAACAGTGGATCTGAAGGTTTACCCGCTGGAGATCAAACGCAAGGAACTGGATGACAGCGCCGCGAAGTTCAGGGAGACGCTGGCAAAAGGCAATCCGGGCTTTCGCCAGCCGGCGCGCGAACTGTACGACCTGCTGCTCAAACCGGCGGCGGCGCAGTTACAGGGCAAAAGATCGCTCATCATCGTCCCGGATGGCACGCTCTGGGAATTGCCCTTTCAGGCTCTGCAGCCTTCGCCGACCCGCTATCTGATTGAAGACTGCGCCATCGCTTACGCGCCCTCACTAACCGCATTGCGCGAAATGAACAAGCTGCGCGACGGAAAAAAAGATTCGACCGGCGCCTCAACGCTGCTAGCCTTCGGCAACCCGGCGTTGGGCAAACAAACCATAGCGCGCGCCAAATCGGTTCTCATGGACGATAAGCTCGATCCTCTGCCGGAAGCCGAAAGACAGGTCAACACGCTGAAACAGATTTACGGCGCGGCGAAAAGCAAAATCTACATCGGCGCGGAAGCCCGCGAGGAACGCGCCAAGGCCGAAGCCGGAGCTTATCGCATTCTGCATCTGGCCACACACGGCGTCCTGAACGACAGCAGCCCGATGTATTCGCGCGTCTTGCTGGCGCAAACTGAAGGCGACGCTAATGAAGACGGGCTGCTCGAAGCCTGGGAGATCATGAAGATGGATTTGAGAGCCGACCTGGCTGTGCTCTCGGCATGCGAGACCGCGCGAGGTCGCGTCGGAGCGGGTGAAGGAATGATCGGCCTGTCGTGGGCCTTGTTCGTCGCCGGATGTCCGACCACGGTCGTCAGCCAGTGGAAAGTCGAGTCGGCCAGCACGACCGAGCTGATGGTGGAATTCCATCGCCAGCTCAAATCACAGATGGCGAACCCGTCCGGCGGCTTCAGCGCTGCGCGCGCATTGCGCGAAGCGGCTCTGAAGTTACGGCGTAAGAACGCCTATCGCCATCCGTTTTACTGGGCCGGTTTCGTGGTGGCCGGGAAAGGATTTTAGACATATTCCTGTCCTACATTTTCCTGTTCGCCAAACTCCGAACAGGAAAATGTAGGAGAGGAATATGTGATCAGCGCCTCTTCTCTCTAACGCCGCGCAACAACCTCTGGGCCAACGTGGATTTCGGATTGGCGCGCAGCAAGGCTTGTAATTCGCGCTGGGCGTCGTCGAGCAGCCCGGCCTGCGCGTAAAGAACGCCTAGCGTCAGATGCGAGCCTGCGGCGGCGCTTTTTGCGTTCGCCAATTCATTCGCCTTCGCCTGATCGAGAGTCATAAACCTGGCTTCAGGCGCGGGCTTGACTGGTGAGGAGACTTCTTTGTCGCCCACACGCGCCGTGACCTGCCAGGAATATGTCCGCCCGCGTTCGAGCGAGCGCGTCACACTCCATGCGGTTTCAGAAAGCCGCGGGCTGGCGGCCACTTCATTGAAGTCCGCGTCATAAATCCTGACCACATAGCTGTCGGCGCCGCCGAGCGCGCGCCAACGAAAAGTCGGGCGGTCGCTCATCACTACGGCGCCGACGGGGCCGAGCAGGGCGAAGGGATGTCCCACATCAGCGGGTCCCATCAACACTCCTGATTTCCCGATCAACTCCGTCAGCGTCCGCGGCGTCTCGACCCGCTGAGCCGTCAGTGTCTGTTTGACCAGCTGCTGAAAGGGCGGCGGCGCGCCCGCGACATTGCCTTCCTTGTCCAGCGTCACCCGCCCGCCGCCGTCATTCAGCGCCACAACAAAAGACGAAAAGGGCTGAGCGGATTTGAGCTGCGCCAGTTGATCCCGAAGCTCGGCGACTGATGCGTTGGCGGCCTGAAAATCCTGCTTGAGTTTTTCGTTCTCCCGACGTTGTTGATCGAGCGCCGTCTGCAATTGAAAGTTTCGCGATTTCAGCGAGGTCGCCCAGACCAGCAGCGCGATGACCAGTCCGAGGCCGGCGAGTCGGACGGGAAGCGCGAAAGCGGGCGAGCGCCAGAACGCCCGAACGCCATCCCACAAGCCCGGCGCCTTCTCGCCGAGGAGGGGCGGGGCGGCCGGCGCGTATTCTTCGGCCGGGTTGGCGGACATCCGCGTCGCGAAGGCGCGCAGTTCATTCAATTCGGAATCGCACCGGGAGCACAGTTTCAAATGGCTGTCGGCGATCTCGCGGTCTATCGGATCGAGTTCGCCTTCGACGTACGCCGCCAGGCGCTCGTAATCCAGATGAGTCATCCCGGTCGCCGACAGGTCTGCGCGCAGCGACCTCGCGGTCGCCCGTTCGCGCAGTTCGTCGCCGAGGCGCCGACGACACATTTCGCATGCGGCCATGTGGTCATCGACGTCCAGCAATTCCGCCGGCGACAAGGCTCGCAGCCGGTATCGTTCGATAAGTTGTTCGGAGATATGTTCGCTCATTTTCCAGGGCGTCTTTCACTCAGCGTCGTTTTGACTGGGAAAGACGCGGTTTCCGGCCTGATATTACCGCCCTAAAAAAACTATTTGCCCATCTCATTCGCTTTCATTCTTCGCGCCAGACGTTCGCGCGCGCATTTGCGCAGATTGATGACCTGCTGGCGCGCGCAGCCGAGCAACCCGGCGACGCTCGCGTCGTCGAGCGGCA
>DATCXQ010000269.1:0-5904 GCA_036565725.1 Blastocatellia bacterium | reverse complement strand
TGATGGGCGCGCCGACTATCCTGATCGCCCGCACCGACGCCAATTCCGCCACCCTGCTGACAAGTGACGTCGACGAGCGCGACCGCGCTTTCCTCACCGGCGAGCGCACAGTTGAAGGCTTCTACCGCGTGACGGGCGGCCTGAATCAGGCCATCGCGCGTGGTCTGGCTTACGCGCCATACTCCGACATGGTCTGGTGTGAAACCTCCGAGCCTGACCTCGGCGAGGCGCGCGAGTTCGCCGAGGCGATCCACGCGGAATTTCCGGGCAAGCTCCTGGCTTACAACTGCTCGCCCTCGTTCAACTGGAAGAAGAAACTGGACCCCGAGACCATCGCGCGCTTCCAGGCCGAACTGGGGCGGATGGGCTACAAATTCCAGTTCGTCACGCTGGCCGGTTTCCACACGCTCAACTACAGCATATTCGATCTGGCGCGGGATTACCGCGAAAACGGCATGGCCGCATACGCGCGTTTACAGGAGGCGGAATTCGCCGCCGAGGCCGAGCACGGCTACCGCGCCGTCAAGCATCAGGCCTTCGTCGGCGCGGGATATTTCGACGCCATCGCGCAGACGATCGCCGGCGGCGCTTCGTCCACGACGGCGTTAACCGGCTCGACCGAGGAAGCGCAATTTTCGCGATGAGCAGCCAGGCAAGATTTCGACCTGCGCAAGTGACCTTGCGAAGGGTTTTGTGAAGGAGTTGAAGGGAAGCAAAAACGGCAAGAAGAGCAAAAAGGGCGAAAAAGACTTTTTACACTTTTTGCTCTTCTTGCCGTTTTTGCTTCCACTTTGCCCACATTGCCAAGCCACTTAGGGCGGCTTGCAATTGCGTACACGGTAGGGGCAGACCTGTGTGTCTGCCCCGGTTTGGGTTTACACGCAACCACCGGGGCAGACACACAGGTCTGCCCCTACACTGATTTGCAAATCGCTCTTACGCCTGGCTACTCCAATTTCCAGGGCTTGCGGTAAGGCCGCGACAACATCCGGCTGGCCTCCTTATCGCCTACGAAATCTTCCTTCTCGCCGTCCCATTTCAACGAGCGCTGAAGCCGCGTGGCGATGTTGCCGAGGTGACACATAACCGCCGTCAGGTGGCCCTCTTCGACGTCGGCGATTGGGCGCTGGCGGCTCTTGACGCAATCGAGGAAGTTGCGGATGTGTAGGGCCTGGGCTTCGTTGCCGTTGCCTTTCATCTGCATCGGCTCCATCTCCGGGGTCTCTTTCTTGCGCCAGGTTTCGGGGGCGATGCTGAATCCGTTGCGCATGATGCTGAGCGTGCCCTTAGCGCCGTGGAAGACCAGGTATTCGTCGCGGGTGCGGTTGACTTCGCGGCCCGACCACGAGACGACGCAGCCGTTAAAGTCGTAGAGCACTTCCTGCACGTCGGGCGTCTGGCCGCCGTCTTTGATCTCGTAGCGTCCGCCGAAGGCGGAGACGGCCCTCGGAGATTTCTCGTTCAAAGCCCAGCGCGCGATGTCGAGGTTGTGCGCGCCCCAATTGGTCATCTGCCCGCCGGAGTAATCCCAGAACCAGCGGAAATGATAATGGCAGCGGAAGGGATCGTAAGGGACGTAAGGCGCAGGCCCGAGCCACATGTCCCAGTTGAGCTCTTTCGGCAGCTCTTTGGTGAGTATCTCTTCGTGCTTGAAGCCTGGCATGGCGTTGCGCGTGTAACCTGCGCTGATCTTATGAACCGCGCCGATGGCGCCTTCGCGGATCAGTTTGACGGCATGTTGATAATGCGGGCCTGACCGCTGCTGGCTGCCGGTTTGCACGACGCGGTCGTGTTTGCGCGCGGCTTCGACCATCTTGCGGCCCTCGACGACGGTCAGCGAGAGAGGCTTCTCGCAATAAACATCCTTCCCGGCCTGGCATGCCATGATCGTCGGCAGCGCATGCCAATGATCGGGCGTGGAGACGATGACCGCGTCGATCTCCTTGATCTCCAACAGCCGGCGGAAATCTTCATGCGTCGTGACCTTGGCCTGGCAGGCCGCCGCGGCCCTGTTCAAATAAGGTTGATAAACATCGCAGACCGCGACCGGCGCGACGTCCGAATGCTTCAGAAAGATCGGCCAGGTCTGCATTGCCCGGTCGCCGCAGCCGATGGCGCCGATGTTGACGCGGTCGTTCGCGCCCAGAATACGCATTCTGCTCAAGGCCGTTCCGGCGCCAGCCGCAACAGTGGTTCTGGTGAAATCTCTTCTGCTTATTTGTTTCATCGGTCTTCCTTCTTGATTGAATTTGAATACAGTTAACTACATGAAGTGGCGACACCGCCTTGATTTTGAATCTGTGTTCTTTGACGGCCCGCGCGGGCGCCTGGTTTCAACTCGCGGCCGGCAGGTCTTGCTTTGCCCGATGAACTGGACGGACCCGCCTGGCGCCTTTTATATTCTTCTTTACTTTTTTGTGGTCAAAAAGATTGATCCCGAAGGGCGCTTCGGCTATATTGTCCCAAGTTTAGACAATAGCCTTCAATGAGACTGTGTTTGCTATTGCGGGCGAGGCGCTGTGGCCGAAGCGATCCAACTCTTGTCATCCTTCTGGGAGGGGGCGCGACAGGTCGTTAAAATTAGCTGTCGCGCCGCGCCCGCTAATTTCGGCGCCTGATGGGATGATCAAACACTGAGCATGGCAAAGGCCCTTTCGCTAGACGCCGGAGACGCCTCGACGCCGGGCGACGTGATTCGTATTTGTCGTAATGAGAGACAAAAGTTGATTTATGCGCAAAATCAACCCCAATAACTTTCAGGTGGCTACGCGGGGGACGTCGCGGGAGATCAACCGGCAGATCGCGTTAAATTTGGTGCGGGCGCATCAGCCCATATCGAGGGCCGATCTGGCGCGGATCATGGGGTTGAGGCGCGGCGCGGTGAGCTTGATCGTCAACGACCTGTTGGCCGAGGGGCTTGTCTTCGAAGGGGCCACGGGTGAGAGCCATCGAGGGCGCAAGCCCACGTTTCTATACATCGATTCGCGGGAGCGGTGCGTCGTGGCCATAGACATCCGCGTGACGCGCACATTCCTGATGGTGACCGACCTTCTGGGCCGGCAACTGGTCGGCGTTATCAGTTTTCCCACCGAGCGGGAGCCTAAGCGTCTGGTGGCCGAACTGGGCAAGCGCGTCAAGAAGGTCCTGGCTGAGCATAAAGAGGCCGGCGCATGCAAGGGCGTGGGCGTGGTCGTTCCCGGAATGGTCGACCGCAAGACGAGGCGAATCATCCACGCCCCGACGCTGGGTTGGCGCGACGTCGAGATTCGCGAGTCGCTGGCCGCCGCCACAGGGCTGCAGGTTCATATCGAGAATTCGGGCAAGGCGTGCGCGCTGGCTCAGATGTGGGCGGCGCGCGAGGAAACGGCGGCCGTGGGCGACCTGGTCTTCGTCAGCGTCTCCGACGGCATCGGTGTGGGCGTCGTCGTCAACGGCGAGGTGCTGCGAGGCCATCACAACATCGCCGGGGAATTCGGCCACGTCCCTCTGAGCATTGACGGCCCGCGGTGTCCGTGCGGCGCGACGGGCTGCTGGGAGGCTTACATCTCCAACCTGGCGACGCTCTCGCGCTACTTCGGGCGGAACCTGCGCGAGTCGAAGCCCGTCCCGGCGGAGGTCGCGGCCTTCACGGTCGAAGATTTAATCATCAGGGCGCGGGCCGGGGACGCAAAAGCGATCGCCGCGCTGGAAGCGACGGCGCGCTACCTGGGACTCGGGCTGGCCTCGATCGTCAACGCCGTAGACCCGGCCCGCATATACATCGGCGGCGAAATAGTCGCGGCCTGGGACCTGATCGAACCCGCGGTCCGGGCCGGGTTGTCCGAACGCGCCCTTTCGCCTGACGCGGCCAGGACCGAAATCCGAACCGTCACGCTGGACGAGCATCCGCGATTGCGCGGCGCGGCGACTCTGGTGGCCGCGCCCGCATTCGCCGCGCCCCCAATCGCTTGAGCGGCGGACTTGGATGAATAGCCACAGAGGTCACAGAGAACAACGAGAAATCATTTGTCTCTCTTTCTTTCTCTGCGCTCTCTGTGGTCTCTGTGGCTAATAGTCTTCATACAATTGAAAACCGATTTAAAAGGCGCCTGTGAACCTGAATACAAAAACATCAGTGAATCATTGGGACTGGGACAACGTCCCCGTTGAAGACCTCGGCGGTGGAGTGAGCCGCCAGATGATAGTGGGCGAACGACTGATGGTCTGCCGCCTTCGCTTCGCGCCGAACGTCGTCACGACGGCGCACGACCACCCGCACGAGCAGATCACGCTGGTCGAGCGTGGGCGCGTGCGCTTCATCATCGGAACTGAAGAGCGGATCGCGCAGGCGGGCGACGTGCTCCATTTTCCCTCCGGATGCTGGCACGGCGCGACCATGCTCGATGAGGAAGTCGTGCTGATAGACATCTTCACGCCTTTGCGCGAGGACTTCCTCAAATCGGCCGGTCTGAACGGGGGGAATTTGTGAGAAGCCTTCATGTCGCGCTACGACGCCTTGAAACGATGAAAACGCAGCGCGCCATGTACCGTAGGTTGTCCAACCTGCGGAGGCTTGATTATTGAAGCATTTAGTCATCATCAAGCGGCTTGATTACGAAGCCCTCCGCAGGTTGGACAACCTACGGTACATTTTTCTGAGGGGATTTGTGACGGGGAGAAAGAGAGGAAATTCGATGGCGCGTATTCTGTCGCTAGTTTTCGCGCTGGCGGCGGCGCTTCCTCTTTCCGTCACAAAGGCCGGCGGCCAGGACTCAACCACTCTTCTCAACTGGCCGCCGGTCACAAGACAAACCAAGCCTTGGACGCGGTGGTGGTGGCACGGCAGCGCGGTCAACGAGCGCGATCTGACGGCCGAGATGGAGAAATATCAAAAGGCGGGGCTGGGCGGTCTGGAGATAACGCCGATTTACGGCGTCAGAGGCGCCGAAGCCCGCTTCATTGATTTCCTCTCTCCGGCCTGGATGGGGATGTTGGAGCGCACGTTGAAAGAGGCCGACAGGCTTGGGATGGGCGTCGATATGGCGACCGGCACAGGTTGGCCTTTCGGCGGGCCGTGGGTCGGGGCGGAAGACGCGTGCAAGAATTTCGCCTATCAAATCCACATGTTGAAGGCGGGGGAGCGACTTGAAGCGCCGATCGTTTACGCGCAGAAGCCGCTCGCGCGGGCCGTCGGGCGCCGCGTCAGCGTCGCCGAATTGAAAAATCCCGTCAGCTCCAACCCGAACCTGCAGGAATTGGCGCTCGACCAGGTTCGGTTCGAAACGCGATTGCCCCTCGTGGCGCTTATCGCCTATTCGGATCGCGGCGAGACGCTCGACCTCACCGCCAAGGTCGGACAGGATGGCAAGCTGGATTGGGTCGCGCGGGCGGGCGAATGGACGCTATACGCGATCTTTCAGGGCTGGCACGGAAAGATGGTCGAACGCGCCGCTCCTGGCGGCGAAGGGAACGTGGTCGATCACTTCTCGTCGACGGCCCTGAAAAATTACCTGGGCAAATTCGATCAGGCGTTCGCCGGGCGTGACCTGAAGTCGCTCCGGGCGTTCTTCAACGACTCTTACGAAGTCGACGACGCCGAAGGCGAATCGAACTGGACCCCGAACCTCTTCGCCGAATTCGAGCGGCGTCGCGGATACGACCTCCGCAAGCATCTGCCGGCGCTGCTCGGCAAGGATTCGCCGGAGAAGAACGCGCGCGTCCTGTGCGATTTCCGCGAGACGGTCTCCGACCTGTTGCTCGATGAATTCACTTCGACGTGGCGGCGTTGGGCGGCGGGCAAAAGCAAGATCGTCCGAAACCAGGCGCACGGCGCGCCGGCCAACATCCTCGACCTCTATGCCGCGAGCGACATTCCCGAGACCGAAGGGCAGGAGATTCTGCGGATGAAGTTCGCCGTCTCGGCGG
>DATCXQ010000127.1:0-7532 GCA_036565725.1 Blastocatellia bacterium | reverse complement strand
TCCAGGCTTCCCCGGCTACCCCGGCTGTAGGACCCGCCACGAACTCTTCTCCGGAGCCCAATCGCGCGCGTGGCGCCGCTCAACCGCCGCATTCCGAACAGGCCCCCGATTCGACGGATCATCCTGATCGTGACACGCGCCGGAAGCGCCAGAATCCGTAGCGAGAGGTGAACGCCGAGATGAACTGTGTCTTCCATCTAACCAACACCGCAAGCGCGCGATGCAACGCCTGCGAACGTCCACTCTGCCCCGCCTGCGACCATCGCATCAAGGGGTCTCCCTACTGTCAGGATTGCATCGTAGCCGGAATCGAGACGATGCGGCGGAACGTGAGCGCCGGACGTCATGCCTTCAATCAAACTGGACGCCAGGAAGAGAAATCCCCATTGATAGCGCTGCTGCTCGGACTCGTTCCCGGCGTCGGCGCCGCCTATAACGGCCAGAACATCAAAGCGCTGACGCATTTCCTCGCCGTCGCGGGATTGTGGGTGCTCGCGAACGCCTTCGGCATGCCGCTCGAAATAGCGTTCGGCCTCGGCTGCGCCAGTTTCTACTTCTATTCGGCTTACGACGCCTATCAATCGGCGCAGCGTTTGCGCAGAGGCGAAGACCTTCGCGTAGAAGACGAACGGCTGAAGCTCTTTCTGCAACGGCGCATGAATGTGTTCGGCGCATTGCTGATCGTCCTCGGCGCCCTTGCGATGCTGGATTTTTGGATTCCCAATCTGCTCCACCGCCTATGGCCAGTCTTGCTGATCATCGCCGGCGCTTATCTGGTCGGGAGCTATTACCGGAGCAGGCGGGCGCCGCAGGCAAGGGCCGTTTATCAAAATCCTCCTCCGTCCGCGGTCACGTCGAGTCTCGACACTGGCGCGCGTGATATGGCGAGCACGCAGTACCGCGAGCGGTAGCTCGCTGGCGCTGATTATTCCTATACGGCTTTCAAACGTATGCAGACTACTAGCCACAGAGATCACAGAGAGCGCAGAGGGAGTATAATGATTTCTCTGTGTTCTCCGTGACCTCTGTGGCTATGCTGTAAGCATGATGCCCAAACGCTTTGCGACACTGCTGCTAGGAATCGGCCTGATCGTCATCGGCGCGTTGTTCTTCGTCGCGCCGGAGCAAGCCTTTGCGGTTCGGTGGCTGGTGCGGCTCTGGCCCGTCGCCCTGATCCTGGCAGGGCTGGTGCGCGTCACCGGCTATCTGATCGACCGCCATCCACGATCTCCGGCGGGCGGTATGATGATCACTGCGATCGGCGGGGTTCTGCTCTCGGCCAACTTGCTCGGACACAATTCGCCGATCCTGATCCTTGGTAAATACTGGTTCTGGATTCTGCTGGCCTTCTTAGCGGGCCGGTTGTTGAAGCAATACACCCACCGAATTGAAGACGGTACGCGCCCGAACACCTTCTCCCCGGGCGCGTGGGTGGTCATGATCTTGATCATCGCCGCCGGACTGGCTGCGAGTTTCGCCGCTAAAAACGGTCCTGGCCAATTCAATCTGCGCTTAGGTGATTTGAGCGTCGGCGATTACGTCTTCGGCGATCCGATTTCCGTCGAAGACGAAATCCCACAAAGTTTTGCGCTCGCGCCCAATTCGCGACTCTTCATCAATAATGCGAACGGCGACGTTGAGATCAATTCGGCCCCGCAGTCGCAGGCCACCGCGCGATTGATCAGGCGCATCCGCGCCGCGAGCGAAGAGGAGGCGCGAGGGGTCGCAAAGAGCATCAGTCTGCAAATCGCCTCCAACGGCGTGGGCTATCAACTCAACGTCGCCGCCCCCGGTGTCCGGCAGGATTTCGGCGTTTCGATCGTCGTCACGCTGCCGCAGAATCTGTCGGCGGGCGTCGAAATCAATAACGCGCTCGGCGTCGTGAAGCTCGCCGATTTGCAGGGCGCCCATGTCATCCGCGGTTGCGAACGCGCCGAAATCACCCGCAACACCGGCGGAGTGACGGTCGAAAATCCACGAGGCGCAGTCGATCTCAGCGAGATTCAGGGGCCGGTCAACTTGACTAACACGCGTCAGGCGGTCAATCTGAGGGCGATCAACGGCCCCGTCAGGCTCGACGTCAAGGGCGGCTCAGTCAACATGGAACACTCTTCCGGCCCGCTCCAGTTGCAGGCTGCTGACGCGCAGATCGAGATCACCGAGGTCGGCAATGACGCCTCGGCGGCTGCGCGCGTCGTTGACATCGAACAGGCCCGCAACAGCCGCATCAAATTGCAAGAGATCAAGGGCGCCGTCGCGATCAAGGCCGAACGCTCGCCCGTCGAGGCCGAGGAGGTAGCCGGAGATTTCAAGGTCGATTCTTCCTCGGACCGCGTGCGTGTCAATCGAATCAGCGGCGTTTTGTGGATCAAATCGAAGAACGGCGCGGTCGAGGTCGAAGAGGTCAGAGGGCTGACGACGATTGAAGCCACGCGCGACGTGACGGTCCGTAATTTCCGCGGTCAGCTAAGTGTCACTTCGAGGGAGGGCGCGATTGACCTCGAAACTTCCGAAAAACTCAACGGCGATCTAAGCGTCGTCAGTGACCGCGGCAGGATTCGCATCTCGCTTCCCAAGGACAGCGGCTTCCGACTCGAGGCCAATGCCGGCGCAGGCCGCGTGACGGCGCAGGGGTTCGATGACACCGAATGGACTCATGAGGAGAGGTCTTACGTAACCGGTTATAATATTACGAAGTCTTCGCCAATGGTCACCTTGCGTTCGAGCCGCGGCGAGATTCAACTGCGATCCTCAGGGTTGGCGACGGCCAGCCATAATTAAGAGCGGGACCTGGCGTAAGGAAAGTTGAGATGGAAGCAAAAACGACAAAAAGGGGCAAAAAAGGGGTTCCCCCCGGACTTTTGCCTTTTTTGCGGCGCCTTTCAATACCTGCGAAAGAGGCTGATTTAAAAAATTTATCCTGACATCAGGAGTGGGACAGACTCTAATCTGCCCCGCTCTCTAGTGGGTGAAGCGATGACCGCAATCCTTAAAATATTGGCTTTATTGACGTCTCTGGCCACGACCATACTGGTCACCGTCGCCAGCGTGCGGCAAGGATTAATTATTGTCTGGGCGATTTTCAGTGTTGTAAAAATCGTCGTTGTAGTAATATTTGTAGCGTTGCTCCTAGTGATTCTTTACCTACTCCTCACCAAAAAAAGTGATTCCCCCGACCCATAGCTAACGCCAGTTGATAAGTATCAATTCCTGACCGAATGGCAGGTTGATGTCCCGCAAGAATTGATCCGCGAAATCCTGTAAGGAAGGCAAAGATAAACCGCTCTGGCCAATCCCATACCGTAAGCGGTGGCGGTCGCGTGTCCGCAGAGAGGTCTATATGATAGATTTGCGGCTCGTTACCATCCCTGCAGGTTCAGCGCCGCGAGCTGTTGCGAGTTGGTCTCCGTTGAGATACGACGCGCTACAGTTCGCGGCGCTGAATCGAAATCCGACAGTGATATGCCTGCCGTAAACAGGAAATGAACTATTGAACGCAATTCATGCAGCACGTAACCACTAACTCCGAACCCTTCTCGGACAACCGTTTTCACAGCTCCGGGTAATTATCACCCGGCGGCATCCATATTCTGGAGGATAAAATAGTGAAGAATATCAAGACCTTAATCCTGGGCCTCTGCCTGCTGACAGCTTTTTCTGTCTCGGCGTTCGCCCAGCAAAAATCACTCTATGATCGACTCGGCGGCAAAGACGCGATTTCGGCAGTGGTCGATGACTTCGCCGGAAACGTGCTCGCCGATACGCGCATCAACAAGAAGTTCGGCAAGAGCGATCCCGCGCGCCTGCTGGCCAACCTCAAAGATTTCGTCTGCTTCGCCACTGGCGGGCCGTGCCGATATACGGGCCTTACTATGAAGGAGTCCCACAAGAATATGGGCACAACGGCGGGCGAGTTCGGCGCGCTGGTCGAAGACCTGGTCAAAACCTTGAACAAGTTCAATGTCCCGGCCGCTGAACAGAAAGAGCTGCTCAACGCGCTGGGCGGATTGAGGGCTGACATTGTCGAAAGCGAATCGCCCGCCACCGGTGGGGATCTGCCCGCGAACTTCAAACCCGCCCCGCCGCTGGGGGAAAGGGGCGCGCCCGTCGCGTCAGCGCCAGCCGCGGCGCCAGCTCCACCAAAATCGCTCTTCGACCGTCTCGGCGGCATGCCGGCGATCTCGGCCGTTGTCGATGACTTCGCCGGGAACGTGCTCGCCGACACGCGCATCAACAAGAAGTTCGCCAAGAGCAACGCCCCGCGCCTGCTGGCCAACCTCAAAGACTTCGTCTGCTTCGCCACTGGTGGCCCATGCAAATATACCGGCCTTAGTATGAAGGAATCCCACAAGAATATGGGGTCCACGGCGGGCGAGTTCAACGCGCTGGTCGAAGACCTGGTCAAAACCCTGAACAAGTTCGGCGTTAAGGAACAGGAACAGAAAGAGCTGCTCAACGCGCTGGCCGGATTGAGGGGCGATATCGTCGAGAACGAATCGGCCGCAACCGGCACGCCGCTGCCAGCGAACTTCAAACCCGCCCCGCCGCTGGGCGCCCCCGCCACCGCCGCCGCCGCCCCTGCTCCAAGAGCGCCGAGAACCGGTTCGCTCTTCGACCGTCTCGGCGGCATGCCGGCGATCTCGGCCGTTGTCGATGACTTCGCCGGGAACGTGCTCGGTGACACGCGCATCAACAAGAAGTTCGCCAAGACCGACGCCCCGCGCCTGCTGGCCAACCTCAAAGACTTCGTCTGCTTCGCCACCGGCGGCCCATGTCAGTACAAGGGACTCGATATGAAAAAAGCGCATGAACACATGCGTGTGACGGGAGGCGAGTTCAACGCGCTGGTAGAAGACCTGGTCAAAACCCTCGACAAATTCAATGTCGGGGAGACGGAGAAGAAAGAGCTGCTCAACGCGCTGGCCGGATTGAGGGGCGACATTGTCAAATCCAAATACGACACGGCCGCCACCGGCGGAGAACTGCCCGACAGTTTCAAACCGGCTCCGCCTATTGGCGTCTCAAAAGGCAGTAAGAAGCAGAAGACCAAGGTTGATGATTAAGGAGGAAACTCCGCAAAATCTCCATACTCACCTAACAGCCACACCGATTGCCATTCAGCCGGTGTGGCTGTAATTTTATCCGCCGCCACATGCCAAATGGCCTTGCAACGCCCTGAAACGATGAAAACGCGATTTCCCGAGGAGGCCTTTCTTTGCAGCCTGATCTATCCGCGTATCATGAACCGATCAGCGATCTGTTTGTTCCGCCTGTCGACAGGCAGGGATGGGATCGCTATCGATTGGGCGAAGAGCAGATTCGATTTTTCAACGAGAACGGCTATCTGGCCGGCATCCGGATTCTGGACGACGGACAGGTCGAACGGTTGCGCGAAGAGCTGATCGATTTGATGAATCCCGATCATCCCGCGCGTCAGCTCTATTACGAGTTCCATTCGAACGAATCGAAAGACCCGACGAAAATACTCTTTCACGCGTTGGGCGCGTGGCGCATCAAACCCGGCTTTCACGACATTCTTTGGCATCCGGCCTTCACAGTCCCGGCCTCACAACTCCTGGACGGCGCGGCGCGGTTCTGGCACGACCAGTTGTTCTGCAAGCCGGCGCGTCACGGCGGAGTAGTCGCATGGCATCAGGACTATTCCTACTGGACGCGCACGACGCCGCTGGCGCACCTGACTTGCTGGATAGGGCTTGACGATTCGACGCGCGAGAACGGCTGTGTGCATTACGTCCCGGGCAGCCATCTCTGGCCCGACCTTCCGATTACAGGGCTGACCGGCGACATGGAAGCCGTGCAGCGGGTGTTGGCCGACGAGTTGAAGGAAAAGTTCAGCCCCGTAGCCATCGAATTAAAGAAAGGGGAGTGCTCGTTCCACCACGCGCGGATGCTGCATGGCTCTTATGCGAACACAACCGACCTGCCGCGCCGGGCTACGGTCATCAATGTTTTTCGCGACGGGGTGATGTCGGATTCGGATAAACCATTGTTGGAGGGGACGCCAGTGATTCCGAAAGGGGAAAAGATGGGAGGACAATTCTTCCCACTGCTCTTCGATCCGTCGCGGATCGCCCTGTGATTGTCCGCTCCCCTATCTGCCGAGGCGGCGCGATCTGAACGAACGGGACATGGGCGCCCTCCTGCGATCCATAGAACGAAGCGGTTTGGATGACAGCGTCAGGCCGCCGAAGCCGGGCAACACGACCCGCTCCACTTTTTGCCCGGTCAACTTTTCTATTTCCAGCATCGACAACTCGTCGACCGGCGTCAGCAGAGTCATCGCGTGGCCGGCGTTTCCGGCGCGTCCGGTTCTGCCGATGCGGTGGACGTAATCTTCCGCCGTGGCCGGAACGTCGAAGTTGATGACATGTGTAACCTGATCGACATCAATCCCCCGCGCGGCGATGTCGGTCGCCACCAGCACGTGGCAGCGCCCGTCCTTGAAACCGCGCAACGCGGCCTCGCGTTGCGACTGCGAGCGATCCGCATGAATGCGGTCTACCCGGCTCCCGCCCGCAGCGAGCGCGCGGGCTAGGCTCTCGGCGCCGCGTCTGGTGCGAGTGAAGACCAGAGCGCGCAAGCACTGCTCGCGTTCAAGGAGATGGAGCAACAACGTCGTCTTCGACCCTGTTGCGACCGGATAGACTGTCTGCTTGACGGTTACCGCGGCCTTGTTGCGAGGGTCGACTTCGACGATCTCGGGCCTGCGCATGTGCTCGCGCGCGATCTGTTCGATCGGCGGAGGCATCGTCGCGGAAAAGAGCAATGTCTGCCGCTCTGACGGAAGCCGTTTGATAATGCTGCGAATCGCGGGCAAGAAACCCATGTCGAGCATACGGTCGGCTTCGTCCAACACCAGCGTCTCCACGCGTGAAAGGTCGATGGTTCCGTTTTCCAGGTGGTCGAGCAGCCGCCCAGGAGTCGCGATGGCGATCACCGCCCCGCGCCGTAACGCCGCCCGCTGTTTGTTCATACTAGCTCCCCCGACGATGGTAACCGAAGCGGCCTTCTTCTTCGCGTCGAGCGTCAGTAAGCTCTCGGCGATTTGCGCGGCAAGCTCGCGCGTCGGGGCCAGAATCAAGGCGCGCACGCCGTTGGACCGTTTAGCGGACAGCCTTTGCAACATCGGCAACAAGAACGCCGCTGTCTTGCCAGTGCCGGTGGCGGCGCAGCCGATCAAATCAGAGCCGCTCAAAATGGCGGGGATCGCCCGTTGTTGAATCGGAGTCGGCTCGGTAAATCCTATGGACGCGCACCTAGTTGCTAGCGCAGCGTCCAATCCCAGCTCAGTAAAAATCATTATTTTCCTTCCGGCGCGCCGCAGATCGCGATCGTGGCGCGCCTGACTTTCATTACAAAAAACGCCCCCGTCCGTACGTCGCACGGCCGGAGGCGTTTTACATTATAGGGGTCTGTTTTTTGAAAAACTCATCTTAGTAGCGATTGCCGCGCCCGCCGCCAAATCCTCCACCTCGCCCGCCGCCACGTCCGCCGCCACGTCCGCCGCCGCC
>DATCXQ010000241.1:0-3265 GCA_036565725.1 Blastocatellia bacterium | reverse complement strand
CCGCCGCGACCGCCAGCGTGATCTTCAGTGGTGACGCCTGGGGGATTTGCAGATCGTTTTGGACAGATCTTTCGAAGCCGTTGAATTCAACCGTGAGCGCATATGCGCCGGCGGGGATGTTCGAGATCACGAAATCGCCCGTTGCGCCGGCTTTCACTGTGCGCGCCTTACCGCCGCCGCCCGGCGTCAACGTGATCGTCGCGCCGGGAATTACAGCTCCCACTTCATCCAGGACCTGACCGCGCAATGAACTTGCCTGTTGCGCGAGAACGATAATCGAAAAAAGCAGCGCCACTCCGAACGCGGCGAGTAATAATTGCGAGAGCCTGTTTGGCATGATCTGTCCTCTTGACGATTTATTTTGCGGTTTACTTTATTAAGACAGCGAACCTGCATTCATCGAACTCGATCATGCCTGACTGGTTGTTAAGAGTGTTAAAGAGGAGGAAAAGAGTTTGTAAGGTTTGTAAATTTATCGCGCCAGCTAATGCATCGAATCAAAGCGGACGGCGCGCAGGCGACCGAAGCAGTGGCGCTGTTCAATCAAACCTGATGTCAAAATCATTTCCGCCTTTGACCCGCTCTGCTGCTCTTCGGCCGCTTGGTTGGCGCAGATACTGGTTTCTTTGTTGACGAATCGGGGGAGGCCTGCGCTTCGGCAAAATCGGGCGGCGCGAGTGACTGACTCAGCCCCTTGCTCATTTCAGCTTCGCTCAGCGCGTGGTTCTTGTCCTCATCCCATTGCGCAAACCACTTGGCGAAGGCCTGGTTGAATTCGACGCTCGTGAGCTTCCCATCTTTGTTCGCATCCCCCGCACGCAGGAATGACTGCGCCAACATGATGCGCGGCGCCCCACGCATCATGCCTGGCGGGCCGCCGGGGAAATCATCCGGCGGTGGCCCGGGCAGCATCGCTTGCGCTTGACCTAAGAGTTTGTTCAAGTCGTTTGCCAACGCTTCGGCATCGAGCGCGCGTTGCTTCGCGCTGTCCCATTCGCTGAACCAGCGTTTGGCGGCGCTGGCCGATTCGACTTTCGTAAGCTTGCCGTCTTTGTTGGCGTCGGCGGCTTGTAACATCGGAGAAGCCAGCAGGCTGCCAAAACCGAAGAACGGTGGCATCCCATCAGGGAGGCCACCGGGAGCGCCCAAGGCCCTGCCAAATCCGCCGCCTGGCCCGGCGCCGAAACCACCGGGATCACCTCCTCTACCACCTGGCCCGCCGAATTGCGTGACGTAGCCTTCAATGTTGCCCACCAGTTGTTCGCGCACGGCCTCAAGGCGGCGCGCGATGAACGGCTTGAGCGGCGCGCTACCAATCATCCCACCCATTGGCCCATCCACCCGGCCCATTGGCCGGCCCATTGGCCGGCCCATTGGCCGGCCCATTCCGGGACGCGGGAATCCGTCGTTCTCCGCCGCCGTATTCGCGGGGATCGTCTCCGCCAACGCTCGATCAAACGCTCGAAGCGCGGCGGCCGATTCATCGGCTATCGCCGGGCGAATGGCTTGTTTGAGTTTCTCGATTTCGCCGTTGAGGTAATCGGCTCGCAAGACCTTCTCAAGAATTTCTTCGACCTGCTCCAGATA
This sequence comes from Blastocatellia bacterium, assembly GCA_036565725.1. Taxonomy (GTDB): domain Bacteria; phylum Acidobacteriota; class Blastocatellia; order RBC074; family RBC074; genus JAJVID01. Next base: position 1,678 of record DATCXQ010000241.1, on the reverse strand, counting down.
GGCTGCTTTGACCTCCGGCATTGCAAGCAAGCGGTCAATCAGTTTGTGCTCGCCGGCGTGCGGGCGCCTTATGCTCAAGTTCATCATCTGTTCCATTGAGCCGAAAGGGAAACCGCCGAAGGACATATTCAAATCCCAGGGTATCCAGTGAAACTGGTCTTCTGCCGTGTCGTGATAGATGTAATAGTTTTGCCCCATCGCCAGAATGCTGTCCATATTGACCAGCAGCCCGTTGACGGCGATGAAGCGCATGAAAGCTCGCACGTTAATAAACGTTCTGATCTGTTCGCGGAATTCCTCGTCCGAGGCTTCGTTGACCAGTTTGGTGAACGCAATGAAGCGCCGCGCCTCGGCTGGCGCCGGATCGTTCTTGGCGTCGTAGGGTTGTACGTAGCTCTTCCAATCTTCGCCGTAATACGGCAGTCCGCGCAGCCGCTCCGGTTTGAGCAACAGCCCGTCATCGCTGGGGAAATAATTGCGCAACATCCGTTCGTCCACCTGCTCGACGATGGTGTAAAGCCCCAGATATTGGCGTTCGCGTTCGCCTTTGACCGAAAGGTAGACGCGCGCATACGAAGTGCGTGAGGCGGGCGCCCCGGCCTGGCGGAAGATTTCGTAAGAGAGCGCTTCGCGCAATTGCGAGTTGTCGAGCGCGTTGTTGTTCAGGTTCAGTTTGGTCAGGCCGAAGAACTTCTGTTTTTTGACGAACTGATTGAAGTCCAGCTTGAACGACTTCTTGGCCGAGTTGCGCGCAGCCATGTAGGTCGAATTGCCTTTGTAGCGCAGCCCGATTTCACCGACGGTCTGCCCCTCGAATTCGAAGGTGGCGCGCACCTCCGGGAAATCAATGTTCATAAAACCACCGCCACTCCGCTCGCCATTCGGAGCCCCGCCTGCGCTTGGCGGGCCAAACGGCGGGCCGCCGCGCATGGGCGGCTCGATCTTTTTCCATTCTTCGGGCGTGACGATCAGATGCAAAGTCCACACTTTGTCGCGCTGGAAGAGTTGATCGGATTCCCGACTCTTCTCGCCTGACTTCTTCTCTTTGCCCTCAGTCTCTTTCTCTAGCTTCGCGCCCGGCTTGTCAGCTTGCGCGAGAGCGCAAGGCGCAGCCAGCAGTGCGACGAGCGCTAATGACATTGCGATCTCTCTTCTCATAACTTTTCTCCGGGTAGTTGATTGAGCCTTGCGGTTTCAACGCGTATCTTCATGCGCACTTCCAGGGCTTTTCCCGGTTGCGGTCCATCATAGGCGGAGTCGCCCGTCGAAAAGTTCATGGGCAAGTAAAGAGTTTGTAAGGTATGTAAATTCCGTAGTTTACCCCTCACACGGCGCGGCGGGAATTGCTATAATCGGCCCCGATGACACGCTGGAAGCGGCTATGGGACAAGGCGCCCAAGCCGGAATCAAGGAATCAATTGATCGTCGTGACAGCTCTGCTGTTGCTACTGCCATTGCTGGCGGCCCTGCAATACCGCTGGCTGGGTCAGGTCAGCGAGGGCGAGCGCGAGTATATCAAGGCCAATTTGCGCGCGACGGCGGAGCGTTTCAGCCGGGATTTCGACCAGGAGCTGACGCGGCTGTATCTCGCCTTCGATCCCAGAGCTTTCAACCTTGAAGAAGAAGCGCCGCCGGACGCTTACGCGGCCAGATATGAGCAGTGGCGGCAGAACGCCGC
>DATCXQ010000239.1:0-22782 GCA_036565725.1 Blastocatellia bacterium | reverse complement strand
GCTTCTTGCGCGGCGCCCGCGGCGGCGCCGTTCTGCTGATCGAGCGCCGCGAGTTCCTGCTCGAGCGAGAGCGCTTCGTCCGCCAGTCGTTGCTGTTCGTCGCGCACTTGTTGCAGTTCGCGTCCGAGATGGCTGATTTTCCATTCCTGAAATTCAATCTGAAGTTGCAACAACTCCGCGCGGAGATTATTCGCCTCGGCCATTAATTGCCTGAGGTCTGGCGCGGCCTTCTCCTGCGCCAGCGTTGTGAGCGCGCATAGACAGCAGGCCAGGGCAGTAAGCAATAATCGTTTCATCTTCCTCACTCCTTTTCAGATGTGTTCACGACTTAGAGCGTATTGCGATTGCATGTACGGGAAAGTGGCGGTAGCCCGACCCTGGGCTTGTCATTACTCAAATCTTTTGCGTTCCCAGGGAGGCGTCTCTTCGTCGCGGAGCGCCGGTTGAGCTTGTTGTGAGTTCGTCGCTAAATTCAACCGTCTTTTCTTCGCATCCTTCAACCGTCGCTCCGCGACTGGAGATTTCTCCCACACTCGACACCGGGCGTTAAAACGCCGGCCTAAGTTCAACCGTCGCTCCGCGACGAAGAATAAATCAGTACACTGATCTGGTAATCGCTCTAGAAAGGCGCCATCGGCTGCGCCCGATCAACCCCAACGTATTTCCGCCGGCGTACTTATATGCCAGGCGCCACCAGACAGCCATTGGTCGTGCGCCCGATCTGGATCGCCGCCAAACCTGCCGTGACCGGCAAAGCGGTGCGCGTCATTGTCACTTCGACAAAGTAAGCGTGGTTGACAAAGTCGAAGCTGAAGCCGCCGCCGTCGCACCAGATCGAGCGCGTTTGGAACGACGACGAGCCGGGATAGTCGTTGCTGTCAATCGTCATCAGCGTCGTGATGTCGCCGGCGTTGGGGCCGGTCAGCCGCTGTGATTTCAACCGCACGATGACATGGTTGTTATCGCCATTGTCGCGGAAGCGCGCTGTCAGAATCGTGCGCGTCGGCGCCGGGCCTGCGGTGGCGAACAACCCTTCCACCGCCACGACGTTGTAGCGCAGAACGGCGCCATCGCTCTCCAGATAAGCGAGCGGGCCGGTGTAGGTGACCTCGCCGTCATCCACCGTGCCGGCGGCGCCGATAGTCGTCCACGGTTGGCCGAGCACTACTTGCGCTTGCGAAGTTGCGGCCAGGCCGGCGAGCAGCAACGCCAGGCCGCACAGGCTTTTCACGCCCATCATCAATTTCGATTTCGAGTTTTTCATAGCTAGATTCCTTTTGTGTTTCATTGTTTCCATTCCTACTCGGCGCCTGGTCGCGAGTTGCGCTGTCGGCGCCCCGAGTTGCGTAGAACGCCGCGCTGGCGCTCTTACTTGTTGACACAGGCAAGATAGCCCAACGCATGAGCGCCGGCTGTAAAGCTGTTCACTGGGGGGGCGTGAGATGGTTCACAGCTATTGAATAACCCGGGCAAGGCGCTAAAAAACTCTCGTATCAGTTACCAGTCTTTTCTTTACTTTGTGCGACGGGCGCGTCAGATCGAGGAGCGGCGGATGGAGGCTGAGCGATGGCGGCGAATCGAGGAATTGTTTCAAGGCGCGTCCGAGCGCGAGGGCGCAAAGCGAGAGACATGGCTCGCCGAGGCTTGCGCCGGCTCTGGGTCGACGCCGTCGCCTCCTGCATCGGTTGCAGACGGCCAGGTATGTCTTCGCCCGGCGAGCTGATCTCATCGCGGTTGAAATCGAAGGATTGAAAGCGGTCGAATACCCCTGTCCGATTCAGTGACGACTGGCTGGCGCCGCAGGTGTTCGATTGGCTTTGAGTTCATTCAGCTTTTGTTGTACTTCCTCCGCCGCAGGGTTGAGTTTGAGCGCCTCTTCATAAGCCGCGATGGCCCGGTCGCGAAGCCCCTTCGCTTCGTACGCATCGCCCAACCCGATCTGTGGGCCGACCAGATCGGGTTTTAGTTTGATCGATTGTTGGAAGGCTGTGATGGCCTGGTCATAAAGTTTTTTTCCAAGATAAGCCATACCGAGGAGGTGGTGTGTCTCCGGGTCTTGCGAATTAAGCTGGAGGGATTGATTGAAGGCGCCGATCGCTTCATCATTACGAGAGAGGCTCAGGTAAGCCAGCCCAAGATTGTAGTGGGCCATCACGCGCACACTTACCTCGGGGTTTAGTTCGAGGCATTTCTTGAAGGCATTAATCGCTTGCTCATAACTATCTTTTCGCAGGTAGGCGACGCCTATAACATTGTGCGCCATCGCGAAAGCAGGATCGGATGCGATCGCGCGATTGAATTCTTCGATCGCGCGATCGTTGGATTCGTTTTCAAGATACCTTAGACCGCGTCCGTAACTGATCATGGATTCGTGGGTCTTTCGGGCGAACGCCGCCACCAGAACCAATATCAACGCGGCGCCCGCATAGATCAGGCCGATCCGCAATCGTGAAGGAGCCGTCGTCGCAGGCAGCGGACGATGCAGCAATGCGCCCAGCGCCAAACCGACCAACAGGCCGCCGAGGTGCCCAGCATTATCCACCCCATCTTTCGCAAAACCAAAAGCGAGGTTGTAGCCGACAAAGGTCAAAATGCTGGCGAAGTCGCGTTTGATAATCGAGCGCGGCAGCGCAATCTTACCGAAATACCAATAGGCGACTAAGGCGCCCGCCACGCCGAAGACCGCGCCCGAAGCGCCTGCGCTTATAATCGAAGGGTTCCACAACACGCTTGCCAGGCTGCCGCCCAGACCGCTCAGCAGGTAGATCGCGAGGAAAGTCCAGTTCCCGAACATCCGCTCGGCCAGCCGCCCCAGACTCCACAAACACCACATATTCAGCAACAGATGCACTACCCCAATATGCACGAAGACTGATGACAACAGACGCCACCATTCACCGTCGAGCGTCTGCGGGCCGAAATCGGCGCCCCATTTGAGCAATTGATCGTTCTGTGGCGCGATGAACGAAACGCCAGTGGCCAGCATCGCCACAAAGACCACGAGATTGATCGCGATGATGATCGGGGTGATGAAGATTCGAGGCGTCGCCTCGGTCAATAGGCTGTGGAACGCCACCTCCGCAGCTTTTGTGCATTCAGGGCAGGTATCGATAGGAATGGAAGGCATAAGCCCGCTCCCGCTGGAAGCGGGAGTGAATTCCTGACCACATTCTTTGCATGTAGCCATCTGTCCTCCTGACTGTTGGCTTGCGAGGCGATAGTTCACGAAGCAACGTCGGCATTATTCTGCTATTTGCGCCAGATGCAAGCAAAGTTGGGCTGATCGACACAGGACACATGAGTTTGAGCGTCAGAGGACGGAAGTTGACGTAAAGCTCGATTATTTCTTTTTCTCCGGCTCCCTGGCCAATGGAACCTTTGCGTGTTGCAACGCCTGGTTGAAAACAGGGGCCGGGGAGTCGGTGATAAGAAAGCGCTGTCCCTTCCCTCCCGCGACGTACACCATTACTTGAAAACACTCAAAACAAATGACGAAGTCCGCCGTCATCCCGCCGTGGGTGACGCGGATGCCATGACGTGGATTGAAACACTTCATGATATCGCCTTTGTTCTCCTCAACCCCTTTCTCCAGCGCGGCGACGAGTCGCTTGCGGGTATCCAGGTCTTTGATTGTTGCTTTTCCTATGACAGGCCATCTATGGAATTCCTCAGTGGGATTTTTCTGGGAGGGATCATGCCCAATGGACAACAGCTCGAACTGACTGGCATTTTCAAGGATTGCCCTGGCCTGATCGGGGATCTTGTTCTCCTGGCCGGCGACTTGCGCTGAGAGACCAATAACAAGAGCGACTGGAAGTGAAACTAACATCTGACGTCTCAAATTCATGGCTCGATTCCTTTTGCGTCAAACATATAAATCTGACGCGCTATGCCATTCGTGCGCGATGTTTCTCATGATCAACGCATGATCGAATTCCGCGCTCCCTTTCGGAAATCTCTCCTCGTCTGCGAAAAAGCTCGAATTTATCCGATCGAGCGTCAACGGCTCGACGCGCCATTCTTTTGTTTCGAGCTCAATGCCGTCCAAACGATGAGCGTCGCCGGTAACCGAATAGCCCAACGACCCCGGTTCAAAGAATGACGACGCGGCCGACAGTGATGGGAAGACAGATGAATTCGGCAAGGCATCGGAGATTCTCCCAGCCAGATCGACTTTGACCTCCCCGTCTCGCGACTCCATCGAGAAGCTGATCTCTGTCTCCGACTCTTGCACTGTGAACGCCGCTTTGTTGTGTTCGCCGGGAAAGATGCGGCCGCCCATCAGGTGATTGATCTCGGAGTTGGTGTCTCGGCGAGGGATGAAGACGCCTTCGCGGGTCACGCCTTGCTCGTCATCCCACAATACGGCTATGCGGTGGGCGGCGTTCTCGCTGTTTATGCCAATGAACGCCGGTAAGATCTTTGGCCTGATGTGTTCAAGCCGGATCAGGCAGATGCCGGCGACGGCGCGACCTTCATACAACTTTGGTCTGAAGCGGGAGGGCAAATGGCGCTGGATGACTGCAGGATCAACACGATAGTTGACGAGGATGCGACGGCAAATGGTTCCTTCTATGGTGGGTAATCTCATTGCTCGATAGCCTTTCCCGAATCAATAGCGGCTAGTAACCGGTTTTGATCTCTTCTCTGACCACCGGCCACTAGCCATTTTCAACCTGATTGGCTACGGAGCGCAAATATTGTCGTTGCTATTTTGAGCCGACGACGACGATCTCCTTCGGTTTTTGCGAGATCAGAATCGTAGTCTTGCCCGTGCTGTCCTTGAAAATCTCCACTGCGGCGGGGGCGCCATCAAGCTCGCCTTGTGAGATGCGTGATGAGATGCCTGGAAAGAAACGCCGCCGAATTTCGACGCGTACTTGCGCTCGGTCCACGCCAAGTGCGCCTGCCAGGGGGAGTTCGGCGCGCTTGAAGTCGAAGGAATGAAACTCCCCCGGGTCAAGGGCAACCTCATCGCGTTGCGCGATCACTCGGCCATCCGCATTCAAGATCAGTGGCGCGAACAGCATCTTATATTTCCTGCCATCGGCGCCCGGCGGCGGCGGCGTGAGCGGATTGAGCACGCTCACGAGTAGCGTTTGACCGGGGCCAATTCCGATCAGGAACAGATTATTTCCACCGGATGAAGTGAGAGTATCATCTCCGCTTCTCCCGCTGACGCCGACGGTTGTCACTCCGGTTAATGTATCAATGACTTCCACCGTGTCTTCGAATGTTTCGATGACTCCTCGTTTGAGCGTGATGTCGGTAATCCTGTGAATCCCGCTCACCGTCACCTCCAGCCGCGCTTGCAGACGGCCCGTTCCGGCTTCGCCAGGCAAGCTGATCCGGTCGCGGTCGAAATCGAAGGATTGAAATTGGCCCGCTCCGACCGCCGCCGCTTCGGCCTGCGCGATCACGCTCCCGTCGGCGGCGAGCAGCTTGACCCGAATGCGCAATGGCTCGAACTCGCACTTCAGTGGGTCTGGATCATCCAGGTTGGCCCACGTGTAACGCAATGTTTGCCCGTGCGCCAGCGCTTGGTTGATCCAGACATTTTTATACAGGTCTATGTGTGTATCTTGAGCAGCGACGGTATTGATCCCGGCCGGATGCGCGCAGGCCGGCGGTTGAAGCAAACAAACAGCTATCAGCGCCAACACCGTTAATTGCGCGATTGATTTGCTATGAATGAAGTTGATTCTCATGACCTGACTCCTATCTGATCAATGGCGCCGGACGTTACCCAGACACCTCCATTGAACCCGGACAGCGATACTGTTTTGCCCGTGCTGTTATCAACGATCTCAAACGAGGAGAGAACGGTAGAGAGCCGCTCTGATTCAAATTTGAAAAATGGTTTTATTCGCGATTGCGTCCGGATTGTGCCCGGCTCGCCGATTAGGCGATAAGCGTTATGGGTGATAGTGCTCTGCGACGACCTTGGCCACATTCTTGATTGCCTGCACGGCCAGGCCCTCTGCCCTCGTGACCTGCAATGGTTCGTCCGGATCGTCGGACACGTAATCCATAAAGACGGCCATCAACACTTCCTGCCCGTCGGGAAAGCGCAACCGGGCGGCGTCGGCGTTCACGTGGCGCGAATCAACTCCCGGATCACCCAGACTGCCGGGTTTGTTGTAAACGTTGATCCGCGGCGAGAACATCGGCGTCACCTGTGCGGCGATGTAGTTTTTAGTATTGGGGAAGACATCCGTGTCCAACTGCAAGGTCTCCCAGAAGCGAGTTTCGCCGTCATCGCTGAGCACGTTGTCCTGCAGCACGCGGCGCAGCAGTTCGACCATCTCGTTGGGCGTCGAGAGGTTCTCCCAGCCTTCGGCGCGGTCGGCGCTGGCGCTGGCGTTGCCGTGCGCGCTGGGGCCGCCGATCATGTAGCGGTGGATGCGCGTCACGTCCAGGCCAAGGTCTTCCAGATGCTGGTTGATCGTGGCGAGTGTTAGGCGCGCGATCAGCACGTTGGTCGCCCAGTTGTCGCTGCAGCGGATCATATAGGCCGCCAGTTGATCCACACGGTAAGGGGTATTCGGCTTCAAATTGCCGCAGCTGGTGGCGCCGGTGGAGAGATTGGAGTTGACGAATTCCGCCCACACGATGTTGCCGGGGTTTTCGTCAATCTCCTTCAACAAGGCGGCAAGGATGCCGATCTTGCTGGTGCTGGCGATGGCGAAGATCTGGTTGCCGTGGATCGAATATGAATCGCCCGTCGTCAGGTTCAATACTGCCGCGCCACCCAACGCCGGCGCGCCGTCAACCTCTTTGCGCACCTTCAAGCTCAGGGGCGAACTGTCATCGACAGGCGTCTCGCCATCAAAAAACCAGATGCCGCCGAAGCGCACGCCATCGGGCGTCAGCGAGGCGTAGAAGTTGTCAATGTTGTATCCGTCGGCCCAGTAATTGTTGTAGTACCGCTGGAAGACGCGCACGTCGCGATTGCCGCGCACCCGGACGGACGTACTCGTAGATTTCCAGATGGCGGAGAAGTAGACCGTGCCGCCCTGCGTGTGTGAATGCAGGTGAAAAGGCTTGAAGCCCGCCGCCAAGTAATCGTCTACATGATCCTGATATTGCGCCTCGGTCATCTTGCTATGCCAGATGTAGCTGACGGTCGGCAGGTAGTACCAGACCGAGATGAAGCGCGATTGGCCGCCGCTCTCATAGCCCTCGATGCGATGCGGCCGCCAACCATCCTGGCCGATGGTATCGTGCAGGTCCTGCATGTCATCCATCGTCATATCGGGAAAGGTCGTCCAGACCAGACCCTCGGTGTTCTTGTGCCAGATGCCGGCGTAGCGCACTCCGTACACCGTCTGGTAGCCGCTGACATCTACCAGGACATAGCCCTGTTCCCTGAAGATTCCGTTCAGGTTGTTGAACTCGGCAAGCGTACGGTTGGAACGCACCTGCCAGCCTTTGCCTGTAGTGTTAGTCACCCAGCGGGTGAAGTAGCGAGTCGCGCCATTGTCCACTTGATAGTCCTCCTGATAGCCGGTCAGGCGGACTGGGAGATAACCGTTTTGGCCGTAGCCGCCCACGAACTCGTTTTGCAGCGCCTGCTGCGTGACGCCATAGCGCACGATGCCCTCTTCCTCGGCTCGCGCCAAGAGCGGCGCCAGCCAGAGCAGACCAAGCAGGAATGCGCCACATAGCAGGCGGCGAAAAATCGTATAGCGTGCGATTGCGTTTTTCATCTCGAAACACCTCTCAAAATCGAAATTGTGGTTGGCAACTCGCTGAAGTTGCGTTTTTCTGCGACCTGGCGAGGTTAAACCGATGAGATAGGGCTGACAGCGAGTTTGCTTACAACATTGTTGTGAGGCGCCTCACAACCATAGCGGCTCATAGGGTTTTGCGAGTTCGATCAGCGGGTCGTGAACTTCTTTCGACTGTGTGTGCGCATCGCCGGCGCCGCATTCAATTACTTGGCGCCCCACCCAGAAAGTAGACCAAACACTGCTGACCGGTCAGCAATACTGTTTTGCCCGTGCTGTTATCAACGATCTCAAACGAGACGAGAACGGGAGAGGGCTGCTCCGATTCAGAATTGACAGATGGTTGTATGCGCACTTGCGCCCGGTTTGTGCCCGGCTCGCCTGGGAGCGAGAGCGCATAGCGGTCGATGTCGAACGAGCGAAATTCGCCCGGCGGGATGACCAACTCGGGGCTTTGCGCGAGCAGTCCGCCGACTCCGCTGAAGACCTTCACGTGCCCTCCGGGGTATGTGTGTGGCGCCTCCGATCCAGAGACTGGCGGGTTTAATATAGTGACACGCAGTTTATGATTGGGGGGAATTCCCATCAAAACGTCGCGCGCATCACCTCCTATGAGGACGTCTTTCCCACTGCCGCTACTTGGCGTTGTGGGGATCACTTCGGCGACTAGAATGGTGTTGCTTGTTCCGTCTGAAATTGAAATGGTCTCCATCGAGGCGACAACCGGCTTAATCGCTTCCGAAGAGCTTAGTCTGACTGACAGGCTTAGTTGAATACGGCCTGTGCCAGCTTCACCCGCCTGGGGAATGTCGCTACGTTTGATATTGAAAGACCGAAAGGCGCCACTGTTAATGTCGCCTGAGGCGACGCTAACGCCGCCTGCGAACCCGGGGAAGGTGAGATAGGACTGAGCGCGCACGGGCACGCCATTCGGATTGAACAGAGTGAAGCTTAAGATTTGGTCGTGCGCCAACCCGACTGATGGAAATATTACGTTGTAGGTCGTTTCCTGCGCGCGGACTGGGGCTTGCAGGAAGCAAAGGGCGCTCAGCGCCAACGCGGCCAGCTTGGCCATCAAAATGTGTCGAGCGATGTAGCGTTTCATAAGCTCTCCTTACCTGGTTTTTCCTCTCCCGCAAGAGGCGGGGGTCGTTGTCGTTTCTTGCATAGACAACTTAATGGAAGGACTGAGAAATGGCAGCGAGGCAGTTCACCGCCGGGGTGTGAGATATGTCACTGAGGCTTTGGCGCCGGCGTAACCTCGAAAAACCCTACGGTAAGCCACACGGCGGTCGTTCTGCCTGTGCTGTTATCGATCAACTCGAGCGAGGCCGCGAGCGGTCCCGTCGCTTTCGGGTCTTGAGTGAACGAGTAAGGATCAGTCGCGGATGCCTCCAGGCTCACCCGCATTGGGATCCGACCGCCGACTGGCTCGCCGGACGCGGGGATCTCCGCGCGGTCGAAATCGAAGGAGTGGAATTCGCCTGGCGCAATGGTCGCCTCGGCGCTTTGCGCGAGCAACGCGCCGTTGGCGTCGTACAGGCTCACCCGCGTCCGGACTGATTGACGCTGCGGGTCTGCCAGGGCGCCGGGGTAGAACGCATTCACGCGAAGCCTCTGCCTGTAGGCCAGTCCTATCAAGGCCCGGCCTGAATAGACTATAACCGGAAGCTCCGTCAGCGGCTGGGCGGGGGCGATGGCCGGCGATTTCGAACCGACGACGACAATCTCCTTCGGCTGTTGTGAAACCAGCGGCGTGGTGAGGCCAGTGTCATCGTCTATCAACTCGATCGAAGTAGGAGAAAAGCCAATCGCCCGTGTGCGATCAACTAAGTAGAAGGATCTGTAGCGAACCTGAGCGCGTGTTTGCACGCGTCCTGCGAGGTCCCCCGCCAGGGAAAGATCGTCGCGCTTGAAATCAACCGAGCGAAATTCGCCGGGCGGGATGGCGATCTCATCGCTTTGCGCGATCACGGCGTCGCGCGCGTCCATCAGCATCACATCAACAAAGGTAACCTGTCGCGTCAGTTCTGTATTTACCGGCTCACTCGGATTGAATATGGTGAAGCGCGCCGTCTGGCCGCGAGCCATCCCCCACGAAATCGTATGGAAAACTAAGGAGACCTCCTCCTGCGCGCGAACTTTTGGTTGAAAAAGACACAGGACGAGCAGCGCCAACGCCCCAAGCCGAATGATCGAAACATGATGAATATAGCCGCTGCGCATTTTGAACTCCTCCTTTGTAAATCCCACACCAACTTAATTCAATTGCCGACGGCGCGCAGCGAGTCTGTTCACAGCGGCGGTGTGAGATGGGTCACAGCCCGCATTATTTCGGGAATGGGCAATGAGCCGCGCATGGCGAGTCATTCGCTTCGGCTGGCAAGCGCTCCGATCAATTGCGCGTTCTGTCGTCTATCGCGCCTGCCGGAAACGGCTGAGTAGGAGGCGCGAAGAATGGGAACGTATTGCGGAACGGCGCGTCGTTGGCGTTGACGTTATCTCCCTGCGTCACACGGTTAATAAACGTCAGATATGTCGGATGGAGGAGGAGGAGGAAAAATCGGGCCGTCTCTGTGGTCGGCGGCGTCAATCCGCGGTGGGGGCGTCAACAGTGTCCCAAAGGCCATCGTCAAGGCGGCTGCGAAAAGCGCAATTTTCTTTTTGCTTGAGAACAACATGGTTTCTTCTCCTTTGATAGCAGGCCTTTTAATGCGGCGAAGTAAATCGCCTGTATGTTTCAGCTCAATTTAGTTGCAACGCCTGGCGAGCGCCGTTTTATCGTGGATCGTGATGTGGTAATTGTGATCTACAGACAGATAGCCGCGCTCTTTGTAGGAGACCAGAATCTTATTGGTGTGCTCGCGCGAAGCGCCGACAAGGGTCGCGATGTCGGTTTGCGTCAGTCGAATGGGAATGAGCAGGTCTCCGTTGGGGAGCGGCTGTCCGTACCTTTCGGCGAAAGCTATAATCCTGCGCGCGATGCGGGTTTCGACCTCGACCGCGGCGAGCGATTGAATCTGTTCATTGGCCGAACGCAGACGCGATGAGATCGTACAGGCCAGATCGGCCGCAAGCGCCGGAATCGCCATCACAAAGCGGCGAAAAGTTTCACGATCCACCCACAGCAGGGTCGTCTTCTCGATCGTAACGACGCTGGCCGATCGGTTCGATTGATCGAGCGCGCTCATCTCGCCGATGATCTCACCCGGACCGAGAATCGAGATGCTCACGTCCGAGCCGTCTTCCTGTTCGATGTGGACCTTGACCGCGCCACTAAGGATGAAATAGACCACTTCGCCAGTTTGATCCACCGTCATCAATGACTTTCCGGCGGGAAAGGTCTTCCGATGCAAGAGTTCGCCCAACCGCCGCAGATCAGCCACGGTCAGGTTGCGAAACAGATCGATCCGGCCGAGATCGCTGAGATCGATCTCCGTTGGCAGATTCATATTGAGGACTTTCATCACATTCAATCAATGCATTTTCCGTAAGGGACGTTGGAATTGTCCTGCTCATACGTTCCCTTACATGTTTTTTTGAGCGCGTTGCAAAGGGCATGAGTGAAGCAGGTTGCGTCATGAGAGTTCTTGCCGGCCGCGGCAAAATCATTCGCCCCCTGCGGCGACCCCTTCGACGTTTTCTTGTCGCAAACTCCGGCGCTGCCGTCAGGTTTGGACGGTTTGAACGCGCCGCCAACGTCTTTACTTTCACAGGCCGCTTTCAGATCCGTGCAGACTTTGGTCGAATTGCAGGAGCCAATAGCCTTTGGCTGTGGACTTTTTGTGGGCGATTTGATGTCCTGAGTCGGGGTCGGATTGGTCGGACCGGTGTCCCCCTTGCGGGACTTTTTTTGCGCTTCAACTGTAAAGACAGCGGCAATGACACAACTTGCGAGCGCCAGGGCCGAGAATTTGCGAAAGGAAGGTTTCATAGTTTTACCTCCTATCTGGGCGCGACTTTATCGCCGCTGTTGATTAACGCGACAGTTGGGAGTAAAAACTGGCATGCTGGAAAAATAATTCTTTCCGTCTATCCCGATTTCTCAGCGGTTCGACCTGGAAAGTCTATGAACAAGTCTCCGCCAAATGAGATAACCGAGCGGCTAATCGCCTGGGGCGCGGGCGACAGGGCGGCGCTCGATCAGCTACTTCCGGTCGTTTATCAGGAGTTGCGGCGAATGGCCGGCAATTACTTGCGCCAGGAAAATTCGGGACACACGCTGCAACCCACGGCCCTGGTTCATGAAGCCTGGCTGCGTTTGATAGACCAGGCGCGGGTCGATTGGCGAAACCGCGCGCAGTTTTTCGGCGTGGCCGCGCAGATGATGCGGCGAATTCTGGTCGATCACGCCAAGGCGAAACATCGGGAGAAGCGCGGAGGCGACGCGGTCAAATTGTCGCTCGACGACGTGATCAACTTATCGCGCGAGCGCGCGGCCGACCTCATTGCGCTCGACGACGCGCTCGACGAACTCACGCGCGTTGACGAGCGAAAGAGCCGCGTGGTCGAGCTGCGATATTTCGGCGGATTCACCATCGAAGAGATCGCGCAAATCCTGGAAGTTTCGCCCGAGACGGTGATGCGCGATTGGAAGCTGGCCAAGGCGTGGCTCTATCAACAGATCAGGCAAGAGGCTGACGAATGACATCCGAGCGATGGCGACAAGTCGAAGACCTCTTCCACGGGGCGCTCGATCGCGCCTCCCGTGACCGCGCGACTTTTCTCGACGCGGCGTGCGCCGACGACCGGGCGCTACGCCTCAAGGTCGAAGGTCTGCTCGAATCATTCGACGAAGCCGGCGATTTCATTGAAAAGCCGGTTCTCGATGACGCGCTCTTTTCGTCGGCGAAAACGCCTACGCGCGCCGAATCAATCATCGGCCACAAAATCGGCAACTACGAGATACTCTCGCTGATCGGGGCCGGGGGGATGGGCGAGGTTTACCTTGCCTGCGACGCCCGACTCGACCGTCAGATCGCCCTCAAACTTCTTCCCGCGCAATTCACCGCAGACCCGGCGCAGGTGCGGCGCTTCGAGCGCGAAGCCCGCGCGGCCTCGGCTCTCAATCATCCCAACATAATCACAATACATGACATCGGGCGGGAAGGCGACACGCATTTCATCGCGACGGAATTCGTGCAAGGAAGGACGCTGCGTGAAATCATCGAGGGAAAGAAAATGGAGTCGCCCGAAGCTTTGGGCATTGCCGCTCAAATCGCCGGCGCCCTGGCGACGGCGCACGCGGCCGGCATCGTCCACCGCGACATCAAGCCGGAAAACGTGATGGTCCGCCGCGACGGGCTGGTCAAGCTGCTCGATTTCGGGCTGGCCAAGCCGGTTGGGGAGGATTGCGGATTGCGGATTGATAAAACCCTCAATCTCGATTTCGAGTCTACGGTTGAACTGGCTAATAAATCCGCAATCCGCAATCCGCAATCCGCAATCTCTCAGCTGACTGATCCTCGAATGCTGATGGGCACGCTCGCCTATCTTTCGCCCGAACAGGCGCGCGGCGGCGCCGTTGACCACCGAACAGACATCTTCAGCCTCGGCGTAACGCTTTACGAGATGGTTGCTGGGACGCGGCCATTCAGCGGCGAAACCCCTTCTGAGGCTCTTGACGCGATCTTGAATCGGGAGCATGGGCCGCTCGCGACTGAACACCCCGAGTTGGAATACGTCATCAAGCGATCGCTGGCGAAAGACCGTGAGGCGCGTTATCAAACGGCAGGAGAGATGCAGGCGGATCTGCAACGGCTCGCCCGCGAACTGGCCTCGGTCTCAACAGACATGACGTCCTTTCAGCGGCGACCGCAGGCGCTGTGGCGAAGCCGTCGCGCGAAGGCCGCATGGGCGTTCGTCGGGATGACGGCGCTGATCATAATCTGGTTTTTCTCGCCGCTCCGGAAGGCCGAAAACCGGGGAGCGCCTGCGACGATGATCAGCGCCCGCTCGACGCAGATCACCCATCAAAACGGGGCGGAACTTTTCCCCAGCCTCGCGCCGGACGGGCGGTCATTGGCATACGCCAGCCTCGAGGCAGGCAACTGGGACATTTACTTGCGGGAGATAGGCAGCGGGAAGATTCGCAACCTGACCGAAAACTGCCAGGAGGACGATACTCAGCCGGCCTTTTCCCCCGACGGCGAATGGATCGCATTTCGTTCTCAGCGCGAGGGCGGCGGCATTTTTGTGATGAGCGCGACCGGGGAGACCGTCAGACGATTGACGCCGGCCGGGCACTACTACCATCCGGCCTGGTCTCCCGACGGGCGGAAGATTCTTTGCACGCGGGAAAATGTAGATGACCCTGCTGAGCGCACCGCGGGTCCGCGCCAACTCTGGGCTTTTACGGTAGGCGACGGCGAGCAGCGGCTTATCACGAGCGATGACGTCGCGCAACCGCAATGGTCTCCGCATGGGCGTCGCATCGCCTATTGGGGAAAGCGCCAGAAGACCCAGCGCGACATCTGGACGGTGCCCGCTCTCGGGGGCGAGCCGGTGGATGTGACCAACGACGAGCATCTTGACTGGAACCCGGTCTGGTCGCCGGACGGCAGATCTCTCTATTTCCTCAGCGACCGCGCAGGCGGCATGAAATTGTTTCGTGTAGCGGTTGATGAAGAGTCAGGAAAAGTGTCGGGCGAGATCGAGCGAGTCCCCACAGCCGAGGGCCATGTTATTCGGCATCTAAGCTTCGCGCGTAATGGGGACCTGGCTTATGCGGCGCTCGCGCAACGAAGGACTCTATACAAGATCGCTTTCGATCCTGCTCGCGGCGAGCTCGCGGGAGAGCCGAACCAGCTCGGGACAGACTCACTGTCGTTGGACGACCCTGATATTTCGCCCGACGGCCAGTGGATCGCTTGTCGCAGCCTGCGAGAAAGACAGGAGAACATCCTGCTGCTGAGGAGCGACGGCGCGGGCGAGCCGCGCCTGTTGACCAATGACGATTACAAAGACCGCGGGCCGCGCTGGTCGCCTGACGGTCGCCGGATCGCCTTCTATTCCAATCGCAGCGGCGCGTGGGAGATTTGGACCGTCAAGAGCGACGGCAGTGACAAGCAGCGCCTCACCTTTACGGAAGGCGCCAATGTCTATTTCCCCGTATGGTCGCCGGACGGCGCCCGCCTCATTTTTACCAGGCACGGCGGTCTGCCCTTCGTCATCGAAGTCGACCGCCCGCTGCACGAGCGCCGGCCGCAGCCACTCTTCTCGGTGGACGAAGAGGAAACGTCTTTCTGGCCACGCGATTGGTCGAACGACGGGCGAAAACTGGCCGGGGGGTGGAAAAAAGGACTCAACGGCCGGCCGATGGCCGGATTATATTTTTTCCCCTCGCGCAGCTCCGAGCCTCTGGACCTGCCGGGATCCGCATTAGCTTGGCTCAGTGACAATCGCCGCCTGCTCTTCCGTCATGATGAGAAGATTTCCCTGGCTGACACCCGGACGCAAAAATATCGCGAGGTCCTCAATTCTTTTCCGCACAGGATTCTTCAGGCGGCGGTTTCGCGTGACAACCGCTGGCTATTTTACAGCCTGGAGCAGACTGAGGCCGACGTCTGGTTGCTTTCCCTGAAATGAGCATGAGCGCCTTTCGGTGAGACCGCCTGATGTTGTTTGAAAAATAATTGCGACACAAATGTAGGGGCGGGTATTCCCCGCCCGATCGCCTCGATAACAGGCGCGGGCGGGGAATACCCGCCCCTACGCTGTCGTCGTGTCTAATTCTCCTGGCGCTAACGGATTTTATGGTTGCGGCCCTTACCCCGGCCCCGGAGCGGCTAAATGTTTATACAGATTCAAGAAAAAGAATATTAGCCACGAATGAACGCGAATAGAAGCAAGAAAATGGCAGCCAAATATCTTACGAGACCGGAAATAATATTCGTGTCCATTCGCATTCATTCGTGGCTAAAAACATTTCGCCCCTCCGGGGATGGCGCCACAAAATCCGTTAGCGCCAATAATTCTTCAAACGCCATAAGGCGGAGATCCGGACACTTTCTGAAATCGGCGTAAGCGCCCTTTTGTCCTCGCCGTCAACACTGTGCTAAATTCGACGCCACTTTCTGCGGCGCCGCGCGAGCGGCAAAAACATCTTGTAGGTCGAAGGTGGCGGTAGATGAGACCTTAAGGGTGGGCGACGCCATCCCCTTCCCCGATGGCTTTATCTACCCCTGAAGTGAGGGAAGTTTGATCACCACCACTACTCATAGCCTGCGCGAGCTTCAACAGACCGTCGAGAGCGTCATCCGTGGCAAATCGGAGGCGGTGCGTCTGGCGATTGTAACCTTGCTGTCAGGCGGGCATCTGCTCGTCGAGGACGTTCCCGGCGTGGGCAAGACGACGCTGGCGCACACTATCGCGCGCTGTCTGGATTGCAGTTTTCAACGCATTCAGTTCACGAGCGACTTGCTGCCTTCCGACATCGTGGGCGTTTCGGTCTTTAATCAGCACCGGGGCGAATTCGAATTCAAATCCGGCCCCGTCTTCACCAACGTGATCCTGGCCGACGAGATCAACCGCACCACCCCGAAGACGCAAAGCAGCTTACTAGAGGCGATGGCAGAAGGGCACGTCACGGTAGAAAACCAGACCTACGAATTGCCGCGCCCTTTCCTGGTGCTGGCCACGCAAAATCCGGCGGAACATCACGGGACTTACCCGCTGCCGGAGTCGCAGCTCGACCGTTTTCTAATGCGCGTCCGAATGGGCTATCCGTCGCCGGATGAAGAGAAGGAGATTCTGCGCCAGCAGACGCACCATCATCCGCTGGAACAGATCACGCCGGTGATGAATGGCGACGACGTGCTCTACCTGCAGGAGGAGATTAAAAACGTGCGCGTGGATGACGTCCTGCTCGATTACCTGATGGAGGTAGTGGTGGCGACGCGCAATTCCGAAATGTTGGATTTCGGCGTCAGCCCTCGCGGATCGCTCGCGCTTCGACGCGCGGCCCAGGCGCTGGCCTTCATCGAAGACCGTTCCTATTGCATCGCCGATGACATCAAGCGTCTGGTCATTCCCGTCTTCGGCCACCGCGTCGCCGTCAATTCGCGGTACTTGAGCCGCAACGGCAACGGCGCCGACGCCGATTCAGTGCTCGCGGAGATCGTCAGGAACGTGAGAGTGCCGATTTAGTGGTTGGCGCCTGAGTGAAACGCAATATTGCTGTGACTACCAGGCGCCAACCACTAACCACCAACCACCGACTATTATGGCCCCCTTTTTGCCCGGAAAAAAATCTTTTCGGTTCGTTTTCTTCTCGGCGCTGTTGACCGCGGCGGCGATCGGGGTGGCGATGATCTCCGTAATCGCCGGGCAGATAGGCGAATCTGAATTTGCGGCGCTGGGGTCGAAGGTGGCGCTCGGATTGGCGCTGCTAATAGTTATATATGTCGCGCCGCGCCTGGCGCAGAGCATAAATTTAAACTCCGGATTTTCGGTTCATGTCCCCAACGCCGGGCTGCTATTTTTCGCGCTTATCCTGCTGGTCACAATCCTATCCTTAAGCAGCGGGAACAATTTGCTCTATCTGGTGCTGTCGGCGCTGCTGGCGACGATGTTCGTTTCATGGGCCCCGTCGCGGCTTAACCTGAGCCGGGTCGGGGTCTCGGTGCGGTTTCCGAACCACATTTTCGCGGGCGAATCGGCGGCGTTCGATTTGACGGTGACGAACCGCAGCAAGCTGCTGCCAGCCTTCTCGCTGACCGTGGCGATGAGCGAGGGCGCCGCCGGCGATCAGGCGTCGCCGAAAGCCAAAGAGGGCGCGACGACCCCAACCGAGATTGTCTACTTGCCGATAGTTCCGGCCCGCGCTTCGGCGAGCGCCCGAATCGAGCGCGGCTTCCCAAAACGCGGAGTCTACCCGATCAGTGGTTTCATCGTTCACAGCCGGTTCCCGTTCGGATTCATCGAACAAAGGCGCCGTCTGGAGGCGAGCGGAGAGATAGTCGTTTACCCCGCGCCGCTGCCGCTGGACGAATTCGGCCACTCGACGCCGCCGCTGCTGGGACGGGTCGAAAGCCGCGCGAAGGGGAGCGGGAGCGACCTTTACGCGATCCGGCGGTATATTTCGAGCGACCACAGACGCCAAATCGACTGGAAAGCGACCGCCAAGACCTCGCAGGTGATGGTGCGCGAATTCATGCGAGACGACGACTGGCGCGTCACAATAGTTTTCGACACCCGGGTCGAGAAAGAATCGGCTTCGGCGCCGGAATTCGCCGAAAAGTTCGAGCGTGGAGTGACGCTGGCCGCCAGCCTGATTTCGCATTTCATCCGCGCCGGCATTGAAACGCGCCTGATCACTCTCACGGCGCCCGATTCGACAACCGGCGGGAGTGATTCCGGATTCGGCGTCGGCAATGCGCATTCTTACAAGATGTTTTATCAGCTCGCGCGAATCGCGCCGGCGACTGAATCGGACGTCGGGCGCGACCCTTCGCCTGTGAGCTCCGACGACCCGTTCCTGATCGTGATCGCCTCGGCTTCGCGCGCCATGCATTTGAACGGGCGCGCGGCCGAATTCATAGCTCTGGAAGAGATATGATGAACCTGGAGCAATACTTCATCTTTTCGTCCTACGCGATGTTCATGACCGGCTACGTGATGCTGGCCTCGACGCGCCAACTGGACGTCTTTTCATTGGGGCTGTTCGCGGTCGTGCTGGGCGCCGGCTGGCTGATCGACTCCGGGCGCCTAAGCTGGAGCCTCGGGCTTAGGAGCGCGAACTGGCTGATGGCCGGAGGACTGGTTTTCCTAGTAGCCGAATGGTATGCGCTCAGAGTGTCGCCGATCACGGTGATTCTGCACTTCGTTTTTTTCGCGGCGGCGCTCAGACTGCTCAGACGGAAGTCCTCGCGCGACTGGATCTGGCTTTACGTCGTAACGTTCTGCCAGGTGTTGATGACGGCTGGGATGATGGTCTCGACGACTTTTCTTTTACTCGTCATCGTCTACCTCTTCGCGGCGACCTCGGCGTTCATCGCATACGAGATGCGCCGTTCGGCGTCGGCTTTCGCAGCCAACAACCCGTCGCGCCACGTAACGGTCGAATACCGAAAGGGGAGCGACCGGCGGCCGGTCGAGGAGCCGCGGCTGGGGAGTTTGCCGGTCTTTTCGGCCTGCGCCCTGGCGGCGATTCTGCTGCTCGCCGCGCCGATCTTTCTGGCGATGCCGCGCGTCTCCAGAGGATTTTCGCGGAACGGGATGCTTCGGGGAGAAGCCCTCTCCGGATTCTCGGAAAGCGTCAGATTGGGCGAGGTCGCCCAGGTCAAGCTCAACCCGCAGGTGGTCATGCGCGTCCGCGTCAAGTTCCTCCGCGGGGCGGGGCCGAATACGCTGCGGTGGCGAGGCGTGACGCTCGACAATTACGACGGCCAGACGTGGAATTACACCGGCCAGAAACCGACCCCCGTGAAAAGGGGCGTTGACGGGTTTCATCTGGGAGAGTTCGGCGGTTACAAACAAGCCGAGCAGTCGCAAACGTTGAAAATGGCCGTTGACGGGTTTCATCCGGCCGATGCCGAGTGGGGGTACGGCGACACCGAACAACGATTCTTCCTCGAACCGCTCGCCATCGAAACGGTCTTCGCCGCGCCGCAAGCGCGGCTGATCACGGGGCTGCCGGATCTCACCCGCGACCAGGGCGACGGGCTTTGGACCTCGCCGCACGATTATTACAAACTTGATTACACCGCGCTGTCGGACACCACAGAGGTTCCCGACGAGAGGCTCGCCGCACAAAATTCGCGCGCTTACCCCTCCGAGATCCAGCGGCGCTATCTGCAACTGCCCGACAGCCACGACTGGCGAATTGACGAACTTGCGGCCGAGGTCGCGCGCGGCGCGACGACGAACATCGAGATCGCGCGGAAGATCGAAAAACATCTGCGCGCGACCTACGGATACACACTCGACCTGCGGCGCGTCGAAGACGGCGACCCGGTGGCCGACTTCCTCTTCAACACGCGCCAGGGACATTGCGAATATTTCGCCTCGGCGATGGTCCTGATGCTGCGCTCGCGCCGGGTGCCAGCGCGCCTGGTCAACGGCTTCCAGACGGGCGAATACAACGAGGCGGCTGACGTTTACACGGTCCGCCAATCGGACGCGCATTCATGGGTCGAGGTCTATTTCCCCGGGGGTCAGAACGGCATGTGGGTGGCGTTCGATCCGACTCCGGACGCCGGCCGGAGCGTCTACGGCGGCGGGCTGGCGGCCTGGCTGCGACATCGCCGCGAGGCGATGGAGATGTTCTGGCTGGAACACGTCGTCGGCTTCGACGCCAACAAACAGTTCTCGATGGCAGGCGCGGCGCAACGATGGGTATCGTCGCTATTCTCCGCCTACAAGTGGGACCTGTCTTCGCAGTGGATCGATTGGATGTCGAGAGTGGCCCGTCAGGTCGAATCGCGGAAAGATCGCGCCGCCGCGCCCGGCGGAAGACCGCCGGAGTCGTCGACGTCCGGCGCCGGGGCCCGTACGCCGGCTCTGGCGTTGTCAGCCGTGGCGCTCGCCCTCGCCGCCGCCTTTTCCTGGCGGCGATACGGACGATCGTGGCGGAGAAACGCAAGGCATGACGCCGCCGCGTCGGCGGTGGCGTTTTATCAGGAAATGCTGCGGACGCTCGAACACGCAGGCCACAAACGCGCCATCCATCAAACCCCCGCCGAATACGCGGAACAGTTGCGAATGCCGGCGGTCGCCGAGATCACGGCCATATACCAACAAGTCAGATTCGGCGACCAGGCCCTAAGCGATGACGAAATCGCGCGAGTCTCACTTCTCCTCCGCGAAGTGGGAAGAAGGTCGAGAAGGCTTGGCTGATCTGACCAATTGCGATAGCATTCGCCCATCGAAGATTTATGGCCGACTCAGAAAGGTGATTGAGGATTATGTCTCGCTCAATTTACGCCACCTGCTTCCTCTTGTTATGCAGCTTGCCTGTCGGAGCCGCTAGACAAAACAGTTCCTTTGCGCCGAATTTAATCGCCCCCGAAAATGGCGCCGTGCTCGATAACGGCTGCACTAACAAGACAGTGAGAGAGAAGGAGGGCACCTCCTGGAAATTTGAATGGGAGGGCGTCCCAAAAGCCAAACGTTACCATTTATATGTAATCGGCCAGACGGCCAAATATCCCGCGATTGATGAGTTGGAGATCAAAGCGACGTCGTTCCTCAGGCAGGGCCGTGGAAGTTACATTGCAGATCAGAATTGTAAAGGGTGGCGGTGGAAAGTGCGGGCCATGGTCGGCGGGAAGTGGCGCGAATGGAGTCCGGAGCGCACTTTCGATGTCGAGCCGATGAATACGGATTGTCCACGTTAAGAGGGCGGGCTTGAGCAAACCATCGCAAAGAGGGGCCCAAGTCCGAATGGATGCAGTTCACTTATACGAGATAGAATGCCACATTCACGACTCTCACCCCTCCAGTCTCGATCTTCTATGCCCGCTCCTCAACATCGGCGATGGCCTCGCACAGGTAGTCAATGTTCTTCTCATTGAGCGACGCCACGCAGATGCGCCCGCTGCCGACAATGTAGATGCTGTACTGGCTTCGCAACCGGTCCACGGTCTCTCGCGACAACCCCGAGTAAGAGAACATTCCGCGCTGGCGCTCGATGAAGCTGAAGTCCCGCTCGACGCCTTTTTCGCGCAGCCGGCGGACAAACAGCTTGCGCATCTGGAGAATGCGCTCGCGCATCTCGGCGAGTTCGCCCTCCCAGCGGGCGCGCATGGCGGGGTCGGCGAGCACTGACGCGACGAGATGAGCCCCATGCGAGGCCGGGCTGGAGTAGTTGGTGCGGATGATCCGCTTGATCTGGCTGCGGACGCGCTTCGCCTCTTCCTCGCTCGCCGTCACAATAGTCAGCGCCCCTACGCGCTCCCGGTACAGTGCGAAAGATTTCGAGAACGATTGAGCGATCAGACAGGGGATGCCGGCTTCGACGAAGGCGCGCACGGCGAAGGCGTCAGCATCGATGCCCTCGTCGAACCCCTGGTAGGCGAGGTCGAAGAACGGGATCAGACCGCCGGTCTGGAAGATGTCTACCAGCCTCGTCCATTCCTCCCGGCTAGGATCGACTCCGGTCGGATTGTGGCAGCAGGCATGCAGCAAAACGATGCTGCTGGGGGGAAGACTTTTGAGCGTGTTGAGCATGGACGTGAAGTCGAGGCCGTGGGTCTCGGGGTCGTAGTACGGATAGCTGTTGACGGTGAACCCGGCGGCTTCGAAGAGCTGGCGGTGATTCTCCCAGCTCGGATCGCTGATCCAGACCTGAGAGGAGGAAAAGAAACGCTTCAGGAAGTCCGCCCCCACCTTCAGCGCGCCCGTCCCGCCGAGCGCCTGCACAGTAACGGCGCGCGCGGTGGAGTCCAGGCCGAGCAAGAGCGCCTGAACCTGTTGATTGAAAGCCGGAATGCCGTCAATCGGCATGTAATTCTTGGTCTCCTCTTTCTCCAAGAGCTGCTCTTGAGCCTCACGGACGACCTTTAAAATCGGTACCTTGCCCGCGCCGTCCTGATAGACGCCGGCCGCGAGGCTCACCTTCTTCGGGTTTGCGTCATTATTGAAGGCTTCAGTCAGCCCAATAATCGGATCGGGCGGAGCCAACTCGATCTGCGCAAATGTAGAAGCTTGCATCGTAATCATTATTTTCCTTTTCTATTGAATTGGCCGCGGCCATATGGTTATACCGCTCGCGGCTCACCTATCTTACTTCGTCTTGGGAAGAAGTGGTACCGCGCCAACGCTTGCCAAAGACTCCCGGCCCATGCAAAATGGCAGCGTAAAACATCAAGACGGTAAAATGGGTTCAAATCCCACAAAGAACACCAACGCATTTCCATCGGTAATATTCCATCAACTGAGCCAGCGGTCGCTGAACTAATGTGGGACAGACTTTAGTCTGTCCGCCCTCAATTCGCGCCATGGAAAGACTAATGGTCATTGAAAAAATAATGCGCCCAGGCGTCGCTAACATTGTGGCGCGAGTTGTTTACTCGCGCCGCTTCGGCCAAGGACGGCGCGAGTAAACAACTCG